>DBZZ01000038.1:16641-17232 GCA_002311315.1 Methylococcaceae bacterium UBA1147
CGAACCGGCTCGCCCTGGGTCTGACCATCCTGGACAACCCGGATACCAGATCCATACCGCAGGAACTTCATGTCTGGGCTTTCGATTTCGTAAAACATCACGGCAACCGATTTATTCGAAATTACTCAAACAGGGCGGTCGAGGGTTTCGAGAACCTGATGAATCANNCAAGATCATCAAGCTTGGCGGGAGTCAGCATCCAGTTTCTCATGCGCAATTGATGTCAGACAGAACCCTCAAAAATACCCCGCTCAAGGACAGGAGGCTGGTTATTGACACGCTCTTGGATAACGGAGAAATCGAGAGAACTAAAAGATCGGAAAAGGTTGGTGCGACCTACCGGATTTTGAGGCTAACTCGAGGGGTGTCTTAGATGCCTTTGCAAAACGGAACAAATGCTGTTCCGAAAAGGTACAAATCGAACAGATTTCGGTCCAAAACCGGAGGTCATGGGTCCAAAGCGTTCCGTTTGTACCAAAACGGTACAGGGGTTGTACCGTCGAAACCCCGCGTATTCATTGGGCTACAGCCATATCTGTTCCAGAAAGGGGGGGTATACATATCATGTCTTATAAATCATACGTACATATA
>DBZZ01000078.1:0-5594 GCA_002311315.1 Methylococcaceae bacterium UBA1147
GCCCTGAAGCTTGCCATGTACCCGATCGGGGCATCCAGCCAGACATAAAAGTACTTGCCCGGTGCATCGGGAATCTCGAAACCGAAGTATGGTGCATCCCGTGAGATGTCCCACTGCTTCAGGTTGCCATCGAGCCATTCCCTCATCTTGTTGGCAACCTCGGTTTGCAAGTGCCCTGCCCCGATCCACTCATTCAGCATACCCTTGAACGCCGGCAGATCGAAGAAGTAATGCAGAGACTCCTTTTCGACAGGAGGCTTTCCGGATAGAACAGAAACCGGGTTCTTGAGCTCGGTCGACGAATAGGTTGCGCTGCAAGCTTCGCAGTTGTCGCCGTATTGGTTCCCGGCCCCGCACCGGGGGCATTCACCCCTGATGAACCGGTCGGGGAGAAACATTTCCTTGACCGGATCGAAGGCTTGAACGATCGTGCGCGATTCGATGTGGCCCTGATCCCGAAGCCGCTTGTAAATCAGGTTCGAGTAGATTCTGTTTTCTTCGGAATGGGTGCTGTGATAATGATCGAAGCTGATGCTGAAAGCAGAAAAATCGGCTTGGTGCTCCTTGGCAACACGAGCGATCAGGTCTTCCGGCTGAATGCCCTCTTCCCGGGCCTTGAGCATAATCGGAGTCCCGTGGGTATCGTCTGCACAGACGTAGTAGCAAGCAGCACCCCGCTGCTTCTGAAAACGAACCCAGATATCCGTCTGTATGTACTCGACCAGGTGACCGAGGTGAATCGAACCGTTCGCGTAAGGAAGCGCACTGGTTACCAAAATCGTTCTGTCCAAGGGTTTCGTCATCTTTGACTTAAGGGTCTGTAAACATTAAACCTTCGATTATTTCATAGTTCGTAAAAAAGTTCAGGGCCGCCTTACTGAATCGCCGGAGAACCAACCCCCGCTAACTATGGATCCATGCCTGATCGTGCGGAAGGATCAGGAGCAAAACGTATTCAGTACGGAATCCGTGTACAATGCGCGCTGTCTAAACGGGAATCAGTCACATCGCTCAAATCTTCCCGGTCCTCGAAACACCGACTCGGGTTGCCGCGAACTAAAACGCAATACAAGTCTTCAGTTGATTAGCGCTTTCAAATGTCAAATACAAAAACTGAAATCGAACAGGCTCTAGCTACCTGGACCGACCCGATCATGGGCGTCGACCTGGTCTCCGCCAAGGCGATCAAGAGTATCCAGATTGACGGTGCGCAGGCAATGGTCGAAGTGGTACTGGGATACCCGGCGCGGAGCTGTTATAAATTCATAGCCACTCAGCTCAGAGAAAAGATTACGGCTGTTCCGGGAATACAAGCGGCAGACGTCCAGATTCGCTCAGAAATCGTTTCCCACGTTGTTCAGAAGAGCCTGAAGCCCCTGCCCAACGTAAAAAACATCATCGCCGTGGCCTCCGGCAAGGGAGGCGTCGGCAAATCAACCACCGCAGTCAATCTCGCCCTAGCATTGGCCTCGGAGGGAGCCCATGTTGGAATCCTCGACGCGGACATCTACGGGCCCAGTCTGCCTCTCATGCTCGGTCTTTCAGGAACCCCCGAGAGCCTGGACGGAAAAACCATGGAACCGAAAGTCGCTTTCGGCATCCAGTCGATTTCAATCGGCTACTTGGTCGACCAAGACACACCCATGATCTGGCGCGGCCCGATGGTCACCCAGGCGCTGCAGCAACTGGTGAACACTACTCGCTGGAAAGGACTGGACTACATGATCGTTGACCTGCCGCCCGGAACCGGAGACATACAGCTGACCCTTTCCCAGCAGATTCCGGTGGCCGGGGCCATTATCGTGACCACGCCACAGGACATCGCCTTGCTCGACGCACAGAAGGGCCTAAAGATGTTCCAGAAAGTCGATATTCCGGTGCTGGGTATCGTGGAAAACATGAGCACCCATATCTGCAGCGATTGCGGACACGAAGAACCGATTTTCGGCAGCGGCGGCGGAGACTCCATGGCCAGACGCCACGGGGTCGACATGCTCGGGTCTGTGCCGCTGGACATCAGCATCCGCAAGAACGCTGATTCGGGTACCCCCACGATTGTTGCCGAGCCCGACAGCAAAATTGCTGCGTCCTACAGTGACATCGCAAGAAAAATGGCCGCCAGACTGGCTCTGAGAAAAAAGGATCAACGAGGTCTATTTCCCCATATCGTCGTCAAATAAAGATTAAACATGAGTATCAAGGCCGATCACTGGATTCGCAGAATGGCCGAAGAAGAGGGCATGATCGACCCTTTCGAGTCCAACCAGATTTGCGAATCAGAGAGGGGCCGCGTCATTTCATACGGTACATCGAGCTACGGATACGATGTTCGATGTTCCGATGAATTCAAGATCTTCACCAACATCAATTCAGCCGTTGTCGACCCGAAAAACTTCGATGCCCAAAGTTTCGTCGATCTTAAATCGGATGTCTGCATCATTCCGCCGAATTCTTTTGCCCTGGCGCGGACCGTCGAATACTTCAGGATTCCTCGTGACGTACTGACCCTCTGCCTTGGAAAATCAACCTACGCCCGTTGTGGCATTATCGTCAACGTCACGCCTCTGGAACCCGAATGGGAGGGCCACGTTACGCTGGAGTTTTCCAACACCACTCCCCTGCCGGCTAAGATCTACGCCAACGAAGGCGTGGCTCAGGTTCTTTTCCTCGGCGCCGATGAACCCTGTTCGACCTCCTACAAGGACCGCGGCGGAAAATATCAGGGACAGCAAGGCGTAACCTTGCCCAAGGCCTAGTGCAAAAACATGAAGGGGAGGACCACGGCTAAAGGTTCGATATTGATTACCGGCTGCTCGACCGGGATCGGAAGAGTCACCGCCAAAGGACTTCGCGAGCGCGGTTACCATGTCTTTGCCACGGCCCGAAAGGAATCCGACGTCGATGAATTACGCAAGGAAGGCTTTGACGCCTTTCAGCTGGACCTTGCAGACAGCGCCAGCATCAGGAACGCGGTGGCCTGGGTTTTCGAACAAACCGGTGGTACGCTGGACGCCCTGTTCAATAACGGCGCGTTTGGCCAGGCCGGGGCTGTCGAGGACCTGTCTCGCGAAGTCCTTCGAAACCAGTTCGAAACCAACCTGTTCGGAACCCATGAGCTCACCAATCTGGTCCTTCCCAAGATGCGCAAGCAGGGTCATGGCAGAATTCTGTACAACAGTTCGGTTCTAGGCCTGGTTGCTCTCAGCTTCAGAGGAGCCTACAACGCGACCAAGTTCGCCCTCGAAGGACTGGCAGACACCCTACGCATGGAATTACATGGCACCGGAATTCACATCGTACTGATCGAGCCGGGCCCGATCCTGAGCCAGTTCCGGAAAAACGCCTTGTCCCTGTACAAACAGAATATTGACCGGGAAAACAGCCCGTTCGCCGAACTCTACAAAGTCATGGAAAAACGCCTGGCCATTGAAGACGCGGCTGTCCCCTTTACCCTTCCCGCCGAAGCCGTCCTGGACAAGGTAGTATTGGCTCTAGAAAGCCCCAGACCAAAGATTCGCTACTTCGTAACCTTTCCGACCTATCTGTTCGCCTTCCTGCGAAGAATCCTCCCTGGAAGAACCCTGGACTGGTTCTTGCGGCGCATCTAACGCCTACAGCCCCTCGTTCGGCCACTAGAATGGCGCCAACGCCTCTGTCCTGAATTCCTGATGGGCCTTTGGTAGGGTGGAACCCTGCCGGCCTGTCGTCAGAGGACCTTCTCGACCTTTTCGTAAATGCCCGAAAAACTGCCGTTGCTCATGAACACCAGATGGTCTCCGTCACGTGCTTCGCTTGCGAGCAGCGTCAGCACTCCATCGATCGAAGCCACGACCCGGATATTGCTTCCCCGAGCTTCCATTTCCTCGACCAACCACTGCATACCCGGAGGTTGAAACACAATCGCCAGATCTGCTGTTTCCAATGAACCCGGAATGCGCGCTGCATGGATTCCCGAGCGCATGGTATTGGACCGCAGTTCAACCACCGCGATAATCCGCTGATCGCCGACATGGGCTCTCAAACCCTGCAATGTCGCCGAAATCGCCGTCGGATGGTGTGCAAAGTCATCGTAAATGGTGACCCCGTTGATGACCGAACGAATCTCCATTC
Organism: Methylococcaceae bacterium UBA1147; assembly: GCA_002311315.1. Classification (GTDB taxonomy): domain Bacteria; phylum Pseudomonadota; class Gammaproteobacteria; order Methylococcales; family UBA1147; genus UBA1147. The sequence continues at coordinate 4,111 of DBZZ01000078.1, forward strand.
GTCGTTTGACATTGCGAAAGCCTCCAAGCGCTTTCACCGAAATCGCCGGATCAACTCCAGCATGATGCGCTGCCGCAATCGCGGAAAGCGCATTGGAAATATTGTGATTTCCGATCAGCGACCAGTCCACCGTTCCGATACGGCTACTGCCATGAAAAACATCAAACCGCAGGCCGTCTGCACGGCTCTGGCTAGCACTCCAGTCAACGCCTTCAGATCGCCCTTGGGCAACCTCCGTCGATTCGACCGGCGTCCAGCACCCCCGGTCAAGCACATCCCTGAGTTCATGATCCAAGACCGGAACAATGACCCGACCCTGTCCAGGAATGGTCCTTACCAGATGATGAAACTGGGTCTTGATCGCGTCCAGATCGGGAAATATATCCGCGTGATCGTATTCGAGATTATTCAGCACCACTGTTCTCGGCCGGTAGTGGACAAACTTGGACCTTTTATCGAAGAACGCGGTATCATATTCGTCCGCTTCAACAACGAAATAGGGGCTTTCGCCAAGCCGAGCCGACAAACCGAAATTAAGCGGGACGCCCCCGATCAGGAACCCGGGCCGGTGGCCCGCTTGTTCCAGAATCCAGGCCAGCATGCTGCTGCAGGTGGTCTTACCATGAGTGCCTGCAACCGCAAGGACCCAACGGTCATTTAGTAGGTTTTCGCCGAGCCACTGGGGACCTGAAACATAACGAAGCCCCAAATTCAGGACCGACTCTACCTCCTCGTTCCCTCTGGAAAGAACGTTTCCTATGACAACGAGGTCAGGTCGCGGGTTGAGGTTTCCCGCACAGTATCCCGACTTCAGCACGATACCCTGGCCGGCCAATTGGATACTCATCGGTGGGTATACGTTTTCGTCGGATCCGCTGACCTGGTGCCCGAGTTCCTTTGCCAGCAGGGCGACCCCGCCCATGAAGCTGCCACAAATTCCAAGGATATGAATATGCAAATGAAGACCTTTTCCGGGGTTGCAAACGGAACCCCGCCATTATAATCAATAAACACCCGCCTCGGGGGTCCGTCCGGCGCCTCGAATAAACGCTTAACGACTTCGGCTCCCCCCAGTATTTTTTTGCGCCGGAAGTTAGTTCAACAGACTGAGCCCTGTTAGAATCGTTACCACTAGTATCGCTGGCTATTGGAAATAGCGCCGATTAACAAGGAACATCTTCATGTCGTTGAAAAACAAAATCTGTGTATTCCCTATCAGCCATTACATCGAATCAGAATCGAATCCCGACGTTGGCCACTACGTGTTCGGCTATACCATCACCATTCAGAACTTGGGTTCGGTATCCGCTACGCTACTGACCCGACACTGGCAGATTACCGACGGCAACGGGAACATCCAGGAAATCCAGGGTGAAGGCGTTGTTGGCAAGACACCGCTCCTGAAACCTGGAGAGCTATTCCGTTATACAAGCGCGGCAGTACTTGAAACGCCGGTAGGGGTCATGAAAGGGAACTACCGCATG
>DBZZ01000078.1:5688-23138 GCA_002311315.1 Methylococcaceae bacterium UBA1147
GCCCGGCCTTCTCTAGAAACTTTCAAAATGACCACCTACGCGATTGGAGACATCCAGGGATGTTTCGAAGAATTGTTGTGCCTGCTCGACAAGATCCACTTTAACCCCGGACAAGACCAGCTATGGTTTACCGGAGACCTCGTCAACAGAGGCCCTAAGTCGCTGGAAACATTAAGATTTATAAAAAACCTCGGCGATTCCGCGGTCACCGTTCTTGGCAACCACGACCTTCACCTGCTGGCCTGTGCACACGGGGCAGCAACGCCTCACCGATCCGATACGCTCGACCCAATTCTGGATGCGAACGACAGAAAAGAACTCCTTGATTGGTTACTGCACCGCCCTTTATTGCATTACGATCAAGGCATCTGCTTGGTGCATGCCTCCGTGGCGCCTCAATGGGACCTCAACACCGCCATCGCTTGTGCACAGCAAGCAGAAGATGTATTCCGGGACAAGGAGAGAACGGCCGAATTTTTCGATCATATGTACGGCGACCAGCCCGACCGCTGGGACAAAGGCCTGACGGGTTGGACCAGGATACGGTTTATCGTGAATGCTTTCACTCGCGCGAGGTTTTATGGTTATGAGACCGGTTCCATCGATCTAAAGCACAAGGGCCAGCCTGGGTCGCAACCGGCCAACCTGATTCCCTGGTTTGAACACCCTGAGCGAAAAACCCGCGACATTAGAATCGTCTTTGGCCACTGGTCCAACCTCGGCCTAAGCACTAAAAACGGCGCTTATTGCCTCGATACCGGTTGTCTTTGGGGCGGCGCCTTGACCGCCCTGCGCATCGATGACGGAAAGGAAACCATTTTCCAGGTTCGGGGCAAGTGCAGAACCCGATAACCCCGGTCACAATGATGAATCCCTGCCTCGCTGCGGAAGAACGTAATTTCATATGCGCTCGCCCACCGGGCTTTTGCCGGATTCCACCCTAACTGTGAACCGCTGGCCTTTGGTCTAATCCAGTCCGTCATCCTGACCTGTTATTCTGTACGCAGCGTTTACTTACGCTGATAAACTCTGAAACTGTATTTAAGAAAGGGTTCTGTCAATTGCACCAAATCCTCTCTGGATTTCTCCTGCCATTGGGAAGAATCAACCACGGGGAAATAAACATCGCCGACGAAATCCTTCTCGATCACCGTCAGATAAACCCTTGTCGCCTTGGGCAGCAATTGCTCGTAGAAAGAACCGCCCCCTATAACCATGATTTCATCATGTTGAGCAAGCGCCTGCAGGGCCTCAGGAATATTGGAGAAAACCTCGCATCCGGGCGGTCGGTATCTCGGGTTCCGCGTGACCACCACGTTTATCCTGCCGGGTAAAACTCTTCCCAGCGAATCGAAGGTTTTCCTGCCCATCAGGATCGGTTTTCCCATCGTCCTTTGGCGGAAATTCTTAAGGTCTTCCGGCAAGTGCCAAGGCAACCGGTTTCCTGCGCCGATAACATTATTGCTGGCAACTGCCGCTATAAGGGACAACTTCATCACATTTAAAGCGCGAACAATTGGTCGAACGAACCGGGCCTGATAGCAGCATGTTTCACGTGGAACATGCTCCGGTCATTCATACTGCGATAGGCGCCGAGATATGGGGATGAAACCGGTAACCATCAATCAGGAAGTCGCCGTAGGTATAGGAAAAGATATCCAATGGCCTTTTTTTGATCCGAAGCGATGGCAGACCATAAGGGTTTCTGGCGAGCTGGATTTTAGCCTGTTGAACATGATTATTGTACAGGTGAACATCTGCCCCCGACCAAATCAATTCGTGCGGGACCAACCCGCATTGATCAGCGACCATCGCCGTGAGCAGGGCATAACTTGCAATATTGAACGGTAGCCCCAGGAAAACGTCCACCGATCTCATGTTGAACAGGCAGGACAGCCTGTTTCCTGAAACACCGAACTGAAACGAATAGTGACACGGGGGCAGAGCCATTGACTCGAGTTCTCCGGCATTCCACGCGCTGACCAGCAGCCTTCTCGATTCCGGCTCAGCGCGAATCTGTTTGATCACCGAGCCGAGTTGATCCACAACCCTTCCGTCTGGCGCTGCCCATGCACGCCACTGGCGGCCGTAAACGTTTCCCAGGTCTCCGTTCTCATCCGCCCACTCATCCCATATGGTTACCCCATTTTCCTGAAGATAGTGAACATTCGTATCGCCGGAAATAAACCAGAGCAGTTCGTGGATCAGGGATTTGACATGAATCTTCTTGGTCGTAACCAGAGGAAACCCTTCGTCGAGATCAAATCTGAGTTGCCTACCGAAAACACTTAGCGTACCCGTCCCGGTGCGGTCATCCTTTGACATTCCATTGACCAGTACATCTTCCAGCAACTCAAGGTAAGCCTGCATGGGATTCCTGTTCCCTAACCGAACCTGAATAGCCTGCTGCTAAGAAGTTTAGATGTCGAGGTTCGCGACATAAAGTGCGTTTGCCTCGATAAAATCACGTCGCGGCTCAACCTCCTCACCCATTAGCGTGGTAAAGACTTCATCCGCGGCAACGGCGTCTTCTATATTGACCCGCAGAAGGACTCGCTGGTTAGGGTCCAGAGTCGTTTCCCACAACTGGTCCGGATTCATTTCCCCGAGCCCTTTGTATCTCTGAATATGCTGGCCTTTCTTGGACTCCTCCATCATGTAACGATAGACCTCGTCGAAATTGTTCACCTTCTTTTTCTTTTCACCGAGGACCAGGCAGGTTTCTTGTCCAAACAACCCGTCAACATCCCTTTTGAACTGGATAATCTGACGATAATCTTGGCTACGGAAAAACAGATCATCGAATACTGATGTCCTGGTTATCCCATGCAGTTTCTTTTCTACCTCAATCTCGAAAACCCGGTTGTTCTGAGGATTCAGGCGCAAGCATCCCTGATAGTCAGCCACCAATAACTTATTGTTTCTTATTAATTTTTTAAACTCCCAAAACCAGTTAGTCACGGCCTCTTGGTTTTCGAGATCTCCAACACGAAACTCAGGTGCTTCCAGCAGTAACCGGAGAATTTCTTCTTCATATCGGTGTTTGTGGCGGTTAGTGACGTCCACAACCATATGGTAACCGGTGATCAGTGCCTCCAATCCCGGCCCCTTGATGGCAGGGGTACTGTCATCCACCCGCAGTTCGGCCTTTCGTAGCGCGATCTGGATCAGGTAATCATTCAGTTCGATGTCATCCTTCACATATTGCTGTTGTTTGCCTTTCTTGATCCGGTAAAGTGGCGGTTGTGCGATATAAATGTAGCCATTCTCGATCAGTTCCGGCAATTGCCGGTAAAAAAAGGTGAGCAAGAGGGTCCGGATATGGGATCCGTCCACGTCGGCATCGGTCATGATGATAATCCGGTGATAACGGAGCTTGTCCAGGTCATATTCTTCCTTGCCGATGCCACAGCCCAATGCAGTAATCAGGGTCCCAACTTCCTCGGATGACAGCATTCGGTCGAAACGAGCCCGTTCTACATTGAGGATCTTGCCTTTCAGCGGCAGTATGGCCTGTGTTTTCCTGTCCCTGCCCTGCTTGGCCGAACCGCCGGCGGAATCACCCTCGACGATGAACAGTTCCGAAAAAGCGGGGTCTTTCTCCTGGCAATCCGCCAACTTCCCGGGAAGGCCAGCGATGTCCAGTGCGGTCTTCCTTCGGGTCATCTCACGGGCTTTCCTGGCCGCGTCCCGCGCCCGCGCCGCGTCGATCATCTTGTTGGCTATGATCTTTGAAGCGGCCGGGTTCTCCAGTAAATATTCCTGAAGTTTTTCGCCCATGGTCGACTCAACAATCGCCTTGATTTCAGAAGAAACCAGCTTGTCTTTGGTCTGTGAAGAAAATTTTGGGTCGGGCACCTTAATCGAAAGAACCGCCGTCAATCCTTCCCTCGCGTCGTCGCCGGTTGTCGCCGCTTTCTGTTTCTTCAACTGAGGCTGTGAGTCGATGTACTGATTCAGACTCCTGGTCAGAGCGCCACGAAACCCTGAAAGGTGAGTTCCGCCGTCTTTCTGGGGAATGTTGTTGGTATAACAAAAAATGTTTTCCTGGTAAGAATCGTTCCATTGCATGGCAATTTCAACCAGAACGTCGTCCTTCATCGCAGAAAAATAGATGACCTCTTCAATTAGTGGGTTCTTGTTTCTATTCAGGTGTTTAATGAACGCCTGAATCCCTCCATCAAACTGGAAAAGGTCCTGTCGGTCGGTTTTTTCTTCCAGCAAATGGATCTTGACGCCGGAGTTCAGGAAAGACAACTCCCTGAGTCGCTTGGCCAGAATATCGTAGTGGTATTCGACATCCGAGAAGATCTCAGTACTGGGTTTGAAATGAATGGTGGTGCCGGTCCCTGAACTCTTGCCCTTTTCCTTCAGGGGTTCAACCGGTTCGCCGAGAATATATTCTTGTTCATACAGATTCCCGTCCTTTCGGATGGAAAGCAGGAGATTCTCCGACAAGGCATTGACTACGGACACACCAACGCCATGCAGTCCACCCGACACCTTGTATGCGTTGTCGTCAAACTTTCCTCCTGCATGCAATACTGTCATGATGACTTCAGCGGCAGATCGACCTTCCTCATCGTGCATATCTACCGGAATCCCCCGGCCGTTATCGGATACCGTCACCGCACCATCGTTATGAAGTATGATGCTAATTTCGGTGCAATAACCCGCCAAGGCCTCGTCGATCGAGTTGTCGACGACTTCAAACACCATGTGATGCAAACCAGACCCGTCATCGGTATCACCGATGTACATGCCCGGCCTCTTTCTCACTGCATCGAGCCCCTTCAATACTTTAATGTTTGAACTGTCGTATTGCTCTTGATTGTCAGTCATTCGAATATCTGGTGTTCGTCAAATGGGTTTTACCTGTCCACGTTCCACGTGGAACAATGTTGAATTGATTCCGCAAAGAGTCCCAAGGCTATTGCGATCCATCGCTGTAATAAAGCACTGCAGGCCCGAATCAGACAGGAAATTCTTCAGTATACTCGAGTTTCTGCTGTCCAGTTCCGCACAGAAATCATCGATTAGCAAACTAGCAACGATATTCCGTTCGTTAGCCAAAAGCTTTATTTGGGCAAGAATCATCACCAGGACCAGAAGCTTGATCTGCCCTCTGGACAAATAGGCTTTACAGGACCGGCCATCGATCTTTACCGCGAGATCCCCCTTGTGAGGCCCTAGATGGCTAAAACCGAACCTCAGATCCCTTGCGGACGCGGTGTTCAGGGCAATATCAAGTTCATCTCGAGGGTCCCAACCATGGTGGTAATCGACCGTAAGCTCCTTACCGGGTAGCATCTGTTGTCCTATACCCTGCATGTAGGGTATCAACTTCCTGATGTAGTCCTGCCTCCTTCCAGCAACTATTGTACCGTATTTGACAAATTCGCAATCCCAAGCTCTCAGGTCAGGGCGGCTCCGCTCTTTGAGCAGCCTATTCCGCTGGCTCAGGCAACGATTGAAACGTTTCCATTCGGTACGGTAATCATCTTCGAGATGGAAAACCCCCCAGTCCATGAAATGTCTTCTGAATCTAGGGGAACCTTCGATCACCTGGTAACTCATGGGAGAAATGAACTGCAATGGAAACAACCGAATCAATCTGGCCTTTGAAAAGCTCTCGGTTCCATCGATCCTGATGGTTTTTTCGCCCCTTCGGATACGAACACCTACCCGTGAATCGAGGTCACCTGAAACCTGCAACTCTCCGTTTACAACCAGTTCCTGTTCGTTGAAGCGAATACCTTCAGAAACGGACCGGGTTCTGAATGACTCCGCACGAGCAAGAATGTATATCGCTTCTAGAAAGGAACTTTTTCCGCTACCGTTTTCACCGAGGATGATGTTGACGTTCGGACCGGGATGAACAACCGCTTCCGCTATATTCCTTACATTGGTGATTCGAAGCGATCGAAGGCCCATGATTGAACGATATAGGGATGCGCTGACTGAAATCCCCTAAAACCAAACGCTCTTACATCAGGGGCATGATGACATAATCAAGGTCTGGATCTGCCGGGTTGGCAACCCTGCAGATTTTAGTGTTCTCGGTAAACGAAAGATCAACCACTGTGTTCTGTATATGGCTTATCGCATCCGACAGATATTCCTTGTTCAGACTGATTTCAAAGGGTTCTCCGACATAATCGATATCGATTTCATCTTCAGCTTGTTCGTGGTCCGTATTATCGGCATGCAAGCGCAGAAGATTCTTTTCAAAGCCCAGTGTAATCCTTCTGAATTTCTCATGCGAAAGAATCGAAACGCGCTCCAGCGCGCTCTTTATCTCTTGCTTATTTATTTGTACATCACGCGAAACCGGTTGCGAAAGTACCCCTTTAAACTCCGGATATTTCCCGTCGATCAGTTTGGCCAGGAAAACATGGTTGCCAAAAGTCATTTCGATGTTGGTATCTGAAACACGGAAACGGATCAAGATCTCCTCATCATCACCGGTCAGTATTCGAAGGAATTCCGCAATCGCCTTACGGGGGATAATGATCTGTTTATTTAGTTCTACCGGTTGATCGAGTTGTTCCCGGTACATTGCAAGCCGATGCCCGTCTGAAGCCACGGCGACAAGCTGCCCCCGATCAATGTCGATCATTAGTCCATTCAGGTAATAACGTACATCCTGATTGGCCATGCAGAAACTAGTCAGTTGGAAAAGTTTCAGTAGTTTTGACCGCTGGATTTCAAAATCGACATAGTACTTATCGGTCGAAAAAGCAGGGTAATCCTCCGAATTCAAGATTCCCATCTGAAAATGGCTACGGCCAGCGTGTAAGTGAATTCGATCGTCTTTTAGCTCAATTGAAAGAAAAGAATTCTCTGGAATATTCCTGCAGATGTCGAGGAATTTTCTAGCTGAGAACGTTACGTCCCCTGGTCGTTGTATATCTGCCAAGCATCGTGTTTCCAACTGAATCTCGAGATCTGTACCGATAAGAACTAACCAATTATCCTCGGTTTTTGCACGGAGATTGGAAAGAATAGCCATCGTCTGTTTTTTTTCAATGATGTTGGCCGTCGCTTGCAGATTTTTCAGGAGTTCTTCCCGCTTAATTTTAATTAACATAAATAAATTTAAATAATATTTATATTTATTATTAGTCGAGTGTATAAGTGAACATGTACTTTAACTAATTGATTAGTTTAGTTTAATTTGTGTACTTTGTTGTTCAAAAAGACACTGATTGCTTGTAGATAAGATGTGTGTGAAAAAGAGTGATTCATGTCGTTACTTTTATTCAGAGTTAATTCACATCAATTCGACAGGGTTCTGTACAGGTTCAAGTAATCTTCGGAAATCTTAATGTCGCTTTCGCGCAGTTCATTAATCTTACGATGGGCGTGGAGGACTGTTGTGTGATCTCTGCCGCCAAAAGCGCGACCGATTTCAGGAAGGCTGTGATTGGTCAGTTCCTTGGCCAGAGTCATGGCGATCTGCCTTGGTCTGGCAATGGATCGAGATCGTTTTGGGGAGAGTAGGTCAGATACACGGATTTTGTAATAGTCTGCTGTAGTCTTGATTATATTTTCGATGCCGATCGATTTATCTTGCAAGGCAATCAGGTCGCGCAGGGCCTCTTTGGCAAATTCCAGGGTGATTGGTTGTCCCGTGAAATGGGCGTTCGCGATAACCCGTCGCAGTGCGCCCTCGAGCTCCCGAACGTTGGAGCGGATTCGTTTGCCGATAAAGAAGGCGACTTCATCTGCCAGCATGTTTCCGGACTGGATTGCCTTGTTTTTGAGAATCGCCACGCGGGTTTCTAGGTCGGGCGGTTCAATGGCGATGGGGAGGCCCCAGCCAAATCTTGATTTTAGTCGTTCTTCCAGTCCATCGATTTCCTTGGGATAGCGGTCACAGGTCAAAACGATCTGGTGCTTATTTTCCAGCAGGGTATTGAAGGTGTGGAAAAATTCTTCCTGTGATCGTTCCTTCCCGGCAAAAAACTGGATGTCATCAACCAGCAGAGCATCCAAGGAACGGTAATTTTTCTTGAATGTGTCGATGGTGTTGTGTTGCAGGGCTTTTACCATCTCCGAAACGAAACGTTCCGAATGCAGGTAGCTGATTTTTGCCGTCGGGTTGTTCTTCTGTATCATGTTGCCGATGGCATGCATCAGATGGGTTTTGCCCAGTCCTACACCGCCGTAAATGAACAGGGGGTTGTAGGCCCCGCCAACATTTTCTGCAACTTGGATTGAGGCGGCTTTGGCCAGCTGATTGGATTTGCCGACAACAAAATTGTCAAAGGTGAAAGAGGTATTCAGATTCGCTGGAATTTTCTTTTTCGCCGAGGAAATCCGCGACAGGGCAGGGCGGCGGGGCTTGCTCCAGTTTGGTGGCCTCGGCGAAATCAGGGAGCCGATTTCGAGTTTTACATCCCAGGAATGACTGGTTGCTGAGGAGCGGAGTGCGTTTTCGATTTTAGAAAGGTAGTGCTCTTTGACCCATTCAAGAACGAAGCGGTTCGGTGCTAGCAGCTTCAGTACGGATGAGTTTTCTTCTACGGCTTGTAGAGGTCTTATCCACGTATTGAACTGCTGATCAGGTATTTCACCTTCCAGTTTCTTGATGCAATAATTCCAAGTTGAACTCATTAAGCGAACCCTGCTTTGACCGAAACCAATGGTGAACTGTGCAACGTAGCTGGATTGCCAGGCAGTGATCCTAATCCGGAAAATGAACTACTGAATAAGGATGTGGAGCGCATTCACTATACCGGATCAGATACTGAACGACATCGTTGACACAACGTTAAAACATCCTGTAGCATTGCATACCTTTTGGCAACTGTTTTAATTGAATTTAAAAGGTCTTGATAAATGAAAAGAACTTACCAGCCTAGCAAGATCAAACGTGCTCGGACCCACGGGTTTAGAGCAAGAATGAGTACCAAAGGCGGTCGACAGGTAATCAACGCCCGTCGGGCAAAAGGACGGGCAAGGCTGACGCCCTGAGTCTTGACGAACAATCGTCAAGGCTTTCCGCCGAGCCGAAGGCTATGTCGACAAGCAGAGTACACAGCTGTATTCAGTAAACCGGTTCGGTGTTCGACCCGTTATTTCACGCTTTTGTACACGAGTAACCGGAAGTCCTATCCCCGGTTAGGCTTGGCTATTTCCAAAAAGATCATCCGCAAGGCGGTTGACCGGAATCGGGTCAAGCGAATGATCCGAGAAAGCTTTAGGCTGAATCAGCAGCAGCTGGGTTGTTTCGATATTGTCGTTTTGGCGAAAAGGGATACGGTAAAGCTTTTACTAGGTGGGAAAAACAAAAACCAGAGCGGGCTCTGGAAAGCGTTGCACAGAACAACCTCTTCCCAGTGAACCTATCTCCAGACCCATGATGCTTGGCAGGGATTTAGCATGAGAACTATCCTGATTCATCTCATCAAGACCTACCGGCTTCTACTTAGCCCGTGGGTAGGCCAGCATTGTCGTTTCCACCCAACCTGTTCTAAATACGGACTGATCGCCTTGGAGCGATTCGGAATAGTCTACGGTTGCTACCTGATAGCAAGAAGAATAATGAGATGCCATCCCTTCTGTAGTGGTGGCATCGACAACGTCCCCGAAAAATTGGGTAATCGCAATGGATAATTTAAGATTTATACTGGTTGTTACGATCGGCTTGATCATTTGGGAACTGGATAAGTATTGGGAAATAGAGTATGGGCCGCACGCCATTACGGCCGTTCAGCAGCAAGCGGATCAATTTGATGAGGACTCGGTTGACAAGTTTGCTGATCTTTCGGGGGTGTCCGGTGGAGACCTCGATGCGGACGTGGTAACTGATGGGCGAGGGCTTATCGATGATGAGCGAGACCTGTCTCCAGCGGACAAAGAAAGACAGAAAGTGGTCGTTACCACTGATGTTTTGAGGCTGGAAATCGACTCGAGTGGAACGATAGTCGTTCTTGATATGTTGGATTACCCGGTCAAGAAGGACGAACCGGACATTCCACTGAAACTTTTTGAACAGCGAAAGCAAAACTGGTTCATTGCCCAGAGTGGCCTGAGGGCTCGCACGGGAGAGGCCCCGAATCATCACAGCACCTACCAGTTTGATCGCGACACTTACGAATTGCAGGCGGGAGAAGAAGCTCTGCGGGTGCCGTTCAAATGGACCAATGGCGAAGGGGTCGAAGTGGTCAAGGCTTTTGTCTTAAGGCGAGGCGACTACCGGATCCTCTTGGAACAGGAAGTCCGCAACAATTCGTCGACAGCCTGGGTGGGCGGCCAGTATGAACAGTTGCAGAGAAGTGAAGCCCACTCCGGAGACGATTCAACCTTTATCCGTACCTACACCGGCGGGGTCATCTACAGCGAAGAGGGGAAATACGAGAAAATCGATTTTGACGACATGCGCGACGGTGATCTTAGTCGAGACGTTGTTGGTGGCTGGACGGCAATGATTCAACATTACTTTCTTGCTGCCTGGATTCCGCCGAACGAGAAAAACCATTTCTATACCATTTCTTTGCCGGAAAACCGTTTCGTCATCGGTTCCTACTCTGCCCCGGTTAGAGTCAATCCAGGCAGTAGTCACATTTTCGAGTCGGTTCTTTACGCCGGGCCAAAGATCCAGAGCATCATGGAGCAGACGGCCGAAGGACTCGATTTGACCGTCGATTATGGCGTGCTGACATTCCTTGGCAAACCCATCTTCTGGTTACTGGAAAACTTCCAAGGGTACGTTATCAACTGGGGTTACGCGATCATGATGGTGACGTTGGTGATCAAGGGTATTTTCTTTCCCTTGTCGGCATCCAGTTATCGTTCGATGGCGAAGATGCGCAAGCTGCAGCCCAAGCTTCAGGCCGTCAAGGAACGCTACGAGGACGACAAACCCCGCTTCAACCAGGAAATGATGGCCATGTACAAAAAGGAAAAGGTAAACCCCCTGGGGGGCTGTTTACCGATCCTTGTCCAGATTCCTGTCTTCATATCGCTCTACTGGGTGTTGATGGAAACCGTCGAGTTGCGCCATGCACCGTTCGCTTTCTGGATCCAGGATTTGTCGGTGAAGGACCCTTACTATGTTCTTCCTCTGCTGATGGGGTTTTCGATGTGGATCCAGCAGCGCCTAAACCCGACACCGGTCGATCCGGTCCAGGCAAAGATTATGAAAATGTTTCCAATCATTTTCACCGTTTTCTTTCTCTTTTTTCCGGCGGGGCTGGTTCTGTACTGGGTATGCAACAATACGTTGGCCATTACTCAGCAGTCGTATATCACCCGCAAAATAGAGCGGGGCGAGGAATAATCCTGCTCGGGAGAAACCATTCTCCCATGGGTCGGGTGACGGAGGTAAGCTGATGCTGGCCCCGGCCTGTTCCGAACCCATTGCGGCCATCGCTACACCCGCAGGGAAGGGTGGAATTGGCATCGTCAGAATTTCGGGAAGTGGTATTGAATCCTTCTGTACCGCGATTCTGGGCAGGGTTCCCAAGCCCCGTTTTGCCACGTTTGCATCCTTCATTGATAGCCAGGGCAGAGCTATCGATGAAGGCATCGCCTTGTATTTTCCTTCTCCCGCGTCTTTTACCGGCGAAGATACGCTTGAACTGCAGGCACATGGTGGTCGGGTTATCCTCGACCTTCTAATGGCTCGAGTATTGGAACTCGGTGCACGGGTTGCCAGGCCCGGGGAGTTTTCGGAACGCGCCTTTCTCAACGGGAAAATCGACCTCCTTCAGGCCGAAGCCATTGCCGATCTGATCGAGGCGACCACCGTGCAGGCAGCCCGGTCTGCACGCAATTCGATGCAGGGTAGATTCTCTACCAGGGTCAACGACCTGGTTGAAGAAGTGACCGAACTTCGGCTTTATATTGAAGCTTCGATCGATTTCTCGGATGAGGACATCGACTTTCTGGCCGACCCTGCGCTGTTGACCAGGGGGGTTCAGATTGAACATTCTATCCATGAAGTACTTAGCACCGCTCGCCAGGGCTGTTTGCTTAGGGAGGGCCTTTCAGTCGTTATTGCGGGAAAACCCAACACGGGCAAATCGAGCCTGCTGAATAAACTGGCCGGCAGGGAGGTGGCGATCGTAACCAGTGAGGCGGGTACCACGCGTGACGTGCTGCGGGAAGCGATCGAGATCGACGGTATGCCTTTGCATGTAATTGATACCGCGGGGCTGCGCAAAAGTTGCGACCGTGTTGAGGAGGAAGGAATCCGTAGAGCCCGCGAGGAATTGGGACACGCTGACCGGATTCTTTTGATTCTGGATGCCAGCAGTCCTGAATCTGATGGCGTTCTTGAGGATTCCCTACCCCCTAATATTGAGATTACCCGGGTTGTCAACAAGATTGACCTGACTGGCGAAGCGGCGCGGCTTGATCACACGGAGCGGGGTGCGACAATCCACCTATCGGTCAAAACGGGGGATGGACTGGATTTGCTTTACCGGCACCTGAAAGACGTGATGGGTTACGACGAGCGGACCGAGGATGTGTTTATCGCGCGTCGCAGGCATCTGGATGCCCTGGATCGTTCATTGTTCTCGATTCGGCAAGCCATCACTCGGCTGAGAGGAGCCCGGGAGCTTGAACTTGTTGCCGAGGAACTGAGGATTGCCCAGCAATCCCTTTCAGAAATTACCGGCGAAGTCACAACCGAAGATTTGCTGGGCAGGATATTTTCCAGTTTCTGTGTTGGTAAATGAAATTCGGTGCGGTAGCCTTGGGCTATGTTGGAGAGGAGCAAGGGATTGATTCGGGCAGACAGACGGAAGTGTTCTGTTACTGAGGCATTCAGCAATGAATGCCTTTGTTCTTAATCAAGACGTTGATGGCGAAGCCAAGCGATCAACGTTTTCCCTGTTTCAGCTGACCGTCAGGAATCATGTGTGGTCGATATAATATTATCCCGAATGCGACCTGGCCCAGGGAATTTTCCTTGTCTGCAGGATCGGCGGCTCGTATCGATACGATAAAGCCGAATTACAATGTTTGCCCGTCGGCCGATGTACCCATCGTACGCTACGACCCGGGATCCCGGCAGATGGAACTATCGCTGGCTTACTGGGGGTTGGTTCCATTCTGGTCCAAACAACGGAGCATTGCTTACAGAATGATCAATGCTCGTGCTGAATCGGTTGCCGAAAACCCGGCGTACCGGGAAAGTTTCCGTTGGCGTCGTTGCGTGATACCCGCAAACGGGTTTTTCGAGTGGAAACGCTCAACAGGCAGCGGACCGAAACAGCCGTACCTGTTCACCCTGCAAGCCGGGACGGTTTTTGGTTTCGCCGGTCTATGGGACTGCTGGAAGGACCCAGGGGATGACGGAAGCTTGGTATCCTGTACCATCATGACGACTCGCGCCAATTCGCTCATGCAGGACATCCACGATCGAATGCCGGTCATTCTAGCCAGGGGAAACTATTCTAAATGGCTCGATCCGGTTTTTCGGGATCCCGGGGTTCTGCTTCGCCCCTGTTCTTCGAAGCGGATGTGCGTTTCGGCCGTCAGCACCCATGTCAATAATCCCCGGAACAACGACACTCGCTGTATCCAGCTGCTGGAAGGGCAGGGAATCCATGGCTGACTTCGGCAACAATGCAACCTGCCGTGGAAATCGCCAGGTTTCAGGGTTCATTTCACAACTGAAACTTTTTGTCTTCAAGGAGGCTCTGGCTTTTATGAACGATAACCCAAGAAAGCCTGCTTGCCGGTACTGCCTGGCCAGTCTGGTATTGTTCTGCATCCTCGTGGGTTGTGCGGCCGAGAGAGTTCCGGTGACCTTTGCTGCTTTTGAATCGGAAAACCTGAATGAAAAACTGGCCTCCGGCGACTATACAAGCAAGGTCGATAATTTACTGGTGATCGTTGACACATCAGCGACGATGAACAAGCGGTACCTGTACGAAGCGTTCGAAACCAATGTAACGCCCAGTCTGCTTGATGTGGAGCTGGAAATTCTCAGGCAGTTCAATCAGACCATTCCCGAGATTGAACTCAAGGCCGGGATCCGGACCTACGGCTTTGGTTCCTGCCAGTCCTGGGGCTTTACGGTAGAGCGGCTCAAGATCGGGCCCTACAAAAAAGAATCGTTCGACCAAGCACTGGATTCCATCGAATGTGCCGGAGGCGGGTCGCCGCTGGATTATGCGCTGGAGCAAGCGTCGGTGGACATGGAATCGCTTGAGGGACAAACGGCCATCATCGTGCTCAGTGATGGGGCAGGGAGACTCGACAAGGACGCGTACTGGGCTCTAGATGAACTGAAGAAAGCGCATCCGGATCGGGTTTGCGTGCATACCATTTCCCTTGGGAAAGACAGGGGTATGCTTGCCGGCGCCGGCAAGTGCGGATATGCAGCAACCGCCGAAGCGATATCCACGGCATCTGGCATGGCTGAATTCGTGGAAAAAGTTTTTCTGAAGAGCAACAGGCGGCGTTTTTGAACTTAAATTGCCCGGATAGCCTGCCAGTTTTGAGTGAGGCGTAGACTAGCCTTCGAGTAAAGAGGGCGTTCTCAGCGAACGATTTTTCCTCATTCGAGAACTTCCAGTATAATAAAGAGTTTTGAGTTTACACGGGATCGGGAAGAATCATTGGCCTAAGATTGGTTGCCAGATTTTCAGGATCTACACCGTTCTTTTTCGATAACCCAACAAATCATGAAAGAATTATTTTTACCGTACTTGCTGGGGATGAAAGAATTATTTTTCCAGTACTTTCCGGGGATGGCTGATATTGCCAATATCCACCCAATTATTGTTCATTTTCCGATTGCCTTGCTGAGCGGTTTTCTGGTTGCCGAAATTCTTGGGTTGCTGAGTGGCAGCAAGGATCTGCGGACTGCTGCAAAGTGGATGCTTTACTTCGGGACTCTTGGAGCCTTGGTTGCTGCAAGCGTTGGCCTTCTTAGCGCCGAAGGGGTTTACCATGAGGGTGAAGTCCATTTCTACATGTTAAAACACAGGGACTATGGCCTCAATGTGGCGGCGCTTTCTGTGGTTTTGACCACCTGGCGTTTGGTCGAAGGCCGGGATTTTGTCGGGATTTCTCGCCTGATACAAAACCTGGTAGGGATCCTGATCGTGGTAAACCTGATGCTGGGCTCGGATCTCGGCGGCACGATGGTCTACAGGTACGGTGTTGCGGTGGATGCGGTAGCCCGCGAAGAAATCGAACAGACGGTTTCCCACGCCCACAGCGATGACGTGAATGACGAGATCATGGATTGGTGGCACGGGATCCTTGAAAGGGACCACGACATCCGCATGCACCTTCACTGCCTCGATTTGTATTCGAGCCTGCTGGAAGAACCAGAGTTTGCAAGTGATTGCACGGACTTTCCTGGAGAAGTTCAGGTTTTTGACAGAAAAAAGCCTCCCGAGGGCGGCTAGTTATTTTGTTCACAGGGGCCCAATGAATTGTAATGGTTGAATTCATCCAAACTTTAGAGGAGAGCGAATCCTTCCGGCATCTGTCACCGACGGATGCTGCGGATGTCTACAAGGAGTTGCGGCGAAAGGTGATCGGGGAAGGCTTGCTCGATCGCAACTACGGCTATTATGCTGGATTGACTACGCTGATTTTTACTGGGTTTTTCGGAAGCTTTGCCGGGGTTTATTTCAGCCAGAGTCTTTTTGTCGTGGTCTTGCTGTCCCTGTTGTTTGCGTTCTTTTCGGTTCAGATTGGCGGACTGGTTCACGATGCGGGTCACCGAGCTGTTTTCAGGACGCCTTTGGCCAATGATGTGTTTGCCCATTCCTGCACGCTGGTGTTTGCTGCCTGTTACAGCAACTGGCGCATCAATCACAATCGCCACCATGCTAGCCCAAACCAGGTAACCAGGGATCCGGATATGGAAATCCCCTATGGGTTTACCCCGCACCGGTTCAACAAACTCTCGGGCTTTATGGGCGCGATCAAGAAATTCCAGAAATATACCTACCTGCCCTTCGGTACGATGGCTTCGCTGACCATGCGGTACAAGCGCTACGATTATTTCAAAGAGAACTTTGGGCCTTCTATTTACTGGGAAATCGCGCTGTTTTTCGTATCAGGGTTCATTCGCTACATCGTTCCCTTCGTTGTTCTGGGGTTTGACAAGGCTTGCCTGTTCCTTGTCGTTTCGACCTTGTTCGAGGGCTTTTACATGTTTAATATCTTTGCCCCGAATCACAAGGGAATGCCTGAAATAGGCCCAGGTGTCAGGTTGTCATTTCTGGAACAGCAGGTGCGAACCGCCCGCAACGTGCGGGGGCATCCGATAACTGATTTCGTGTATCTCGGCCTGAATTACCAGATCGAACATCACCTTTTTCCCGATACACCCAGGAATAACCTCAGGAAACTGAAACCCCATGTCGAAGAAGTCTGCAGGAAAACAGGTCTCCATTACTCAGAAGCCGGAGTGATCGAATCGAACCGCCTGATTCTTTCCGAACTGGGCAGGATCAGCCAGACTGCCTGACCCTTGACCGTCAGGTCGTCGGGAAAGTCGTTTCTTCCGTTGGTTCTGGCCAAGGCCGATCGGCATGGTTCAGCCAGGGCTCGACAAGCAGAGGGCGTCATGACAAGGGAAGAACTGGAAAAATACCTGGACGCACTGCTTTCTCCGCAGTTATTCGAGGATTATGGGCCCAACGGCCTGCAGATCGAGGGACGGCCTTTGATCGGCCGACTGGCCTTCTCGGTATCTGCGACACAGGAGTCGATCAGCATCGCCTGCGAAAGAGAGGCCCAGGCACTGGTTGTGCACCACGGGCTGTTCTGGAAATTCCATGGAGTCCAAAGCCTCACGGGACCATTTGCAAAAAGGGTTTTTCCACTGGTTCGAAACCAGATCAGCCTTTTCGGTTACCACTTGCCTCTTGATGCGCACCCCGACATAGGCAACGCGGCTTGTCTGGGAGACTTGATCAATTTGGGAAGCCGGGATCCTTTTGGGCGCTACAAGGGTTGTCCAACAGGGACCAGGGGACGACTGTCGACGCCGGTTACGGCTCTCGAACTGAAGGAGAAACTGGAGCAGGTTCTCCACCATCCGGTAATGATGGCCACCCCGGACCCAAGGGCGATGATTGAGACTATCGGTATCATCACCGGGGGAGCCAACAGTGAATGGCGTCTTGCAGCCGATGATGGCCTTGATGCTTATGTTAGCGGTGAGATGAGCGAACATGACTGGCACGAAAGTCGGGAAGCCGGGGTTCACATGTTTGCCGGAGGCCATCATGCCACCGAGCGATTTGGAATCCAGGCCCTCATGAGGTGCATCCAGAGAGACTTCGATGTGGAATGTTTCTTCATCGACAGCCAGAACCCCGCCTGAATATACAGTGCGCAGCAAGTTTTGGCTGTTGTGCCATTGCCCCCCTGAGACCTTCAGGAGTCGGACCGCTGCGATATGCTACCAATTCCACGGTTCTCTCTGGATATGGTGTTTCAGCCACAGGGGTGGTGGATGC
>DBZZ01000078.1:23213-38492 GCA_002311315.1 Methylococcaceae bacterium UBA1147
CACGCCGGGACGGAAGCCGCCTTGGCGGCCGGGCGCACCGGTGCGCGGACGCTTCTACTGACCCAGAATATCGATACCTTGGGTCAGATGAGCTGTAATCCAGCGATCGGCGGAATTGGTAAGAGCCACCTGGTCAAGGAAATCGATGCCCTGGGTGGGGCCATGGGACGGGCGGCGGACCTGGCCGGAATCCAGTTTCGAGTGCTGAATGCCAGCAAGGGTTATGCGGTACGTGCAACGAGAGCCCAGGCCGACCGTACCCTATATAGGAATGCGATTCGCCGGATCCTTGAAAACCAGCCCGGGTTAAGCCTATTTCAGCAAGCCGTTTCAGATCTCGTGGTGGAGAATGGCGCAGTGCGTGGCGTGATTACCGAGATGGGCCTTCGTTTTTCGGCTGCTTCGGTGGTTCTTACTGTCGGTACCTTCCTGGCAGGCAGAATTCATATCGGGGAATCGAGTTATTCTGGCGGTCGGGCGGGCGATTCCTCCGCGTCTGCCCTGGCTTCCCGATTAAGGGAACTGGCTTTTAGTGTCGACCGGCTCAAGACCGGTACACCACCCCGGATAGACGGGCGAACGGTCAATTTTGATGTGATGGAGAAACAGCCGGGTGATGAACCTCTACCGGTCTTTTCGTTCATTGGCAACGCCGCAGAGCATCCCAGGCAGATTCCTTGTCACATCACTAGAACCTCATCAGAAACTCATGACATCATCCGCTCCGGTCTCGATCGATCGCCCATGTTTTCCGGGGCAATCGAGGGCCGGGGGCCGCGGTACTGCCCATCGATCGAAGACAAGGTGGTTCGCTTCGGGGAGAGAAATTCGCACCAGATCTTTGTCGAACCCGAGGGGCTGAATACGCACGAGATTTATCCCAACGGCATATCGACCAGCCTTCCCTTTGAGGTTCAGTACGACTTTGTACGGTCGATCCGGGGCTTTGAAAAGGCCGACATTACCCGGCCCGGCTACGCGATCGAGTATGATTTCTTTGATCCCAGGGGGCTTTACACCTCGCTGGAAACCCGGCACATGAAGGGCCTGTATTTTGCGGGCCAGATCAACGGGACCACGGGTTACGAGGAAGCCGCTGCGCAGGGGCTGATTGCCGGGCTCAATGCAGCCAGGCGGGCGAGCGGACAGGAGCCTTGGTGTCCGCGCAGGAATGAAGCCTATATCGGGGTCATGATTGATGACCTGGTAACACTCGGTACGCAGGAACCCTACCGCATGTTTACCAGCCGAGCCGAATACCGGCTCCTGTTGCGAGAGGACAATGCGGACCTTCGCCTGACGCCGATTGGTCATTCACTCGGGCTGGTCGGCGACGAACGGCTACGGATATTGGAACAGAAGAAAACAGCCATCAGTGATTTGCAGAGCGATTTAGAAACCACGCGGGTCAGGGTAGCCAGTCCGGAAGCCAGGGCGCTTGAAGAAATTCTCGAAGCACCGCTTGCCCGTGACTCAAGCCTTATGGATCTTCTGCGGCGGCCGCAAATCAACATCGGTCATTTGCTGAGTCAGTGCTTGTCTTCTGCCGATGTCATGGATGAAAAGGTTGCAGAACAGGTCGAGATACAGGCCAAGTATGCCGGTTACATCGAGCGACAACAAACTGAAATCAGCCGCAACCTTCGTTTCGAGAATCTGAAGATTCCAGACAGCATGAATTATGCGAACGTTGTTGGCCTGTCCTGCGAGGTCCGGGAAAAGCTGAGCGCGGGGATTCCAGAAACCCTGGGCCAGGCGGCAAGAATGTCGGGTGTTACGCCGGCGGCGATTTCCTTGCTTCTGGTTCATTTGAAACGTCACAGCAATCGCCGCTAAGAGGCGGCGATTGCGTCCACAGTCACAAGATCTAGCTATTCTCGTTTGCGGAAAATACATTGTCGACATAACTCAGGTCCAGGAACCGATGCCTCTGGGATCAATGCGACAGCCCTTGTCGGAGATGGGTTCATCCTTCCTAGTCGTCTTCTGATTGGGTGGGAACCCGGATGACAGGAGATCATTCCGCATTGCTTCAGCGGGGCCTCAGAAAACTTGGAATCGCGGAAAATGCTGGGCTTTCAAGCCGGCTGTTGGCTTTTCTCGACTTGTTGTCGAAATGGAACAAGGTCTACAACCTAACCGCGATCCGTGATCCGGAAGCGATGATCACGCACCATCTTCTGGACAGCCTGTCGGTTTCCACCCTGCTTTCGGGGCAAAGGGTGCTGGATGTCGGTACCGGCCCGGGTCTTCCCGGCATTCCTCTTTCCATGGCTCATCCGCAACGGGATTTCGTGTTGATCGACAGCAGTGCGAAGAAAACTCGCTTCATTCGCCAGGCCAAGCTTGAGATGGGCCTGAAGAACGTGGACGTCATTCATGAAAGAGTTGAGAAATTTGAAAACGTGGAATTATTCGATACGATAGTGACCCGAGCCTATTCTTCCGTAGAGCGTATTCTTTCGAGTTCAGCCCACTTGCTCGGGCCGGGCGGCCAGATTCTGGCGATGAGAGGCCGTATGGCGGAAGCAGACGAGCAATACGCGGGATTCAGGTCCCGGATCATACCCGTAGACGTTCCCGGGATAGAGGGAGCCCGGCATATTTTGATGATGACACCCGATATACCGGAACAGGGTTCGGGTCGGTGAAGGCATGGCAAAAATAATAGCGGTCGCCAATCAGAAGGGTGGCGTTGGCAAGACAACCACCAGCGTAAACCTGGCTGCGAGTTTTGCATTGGCTGAAAAACGGGTCCTTCTGGTCGATATTGACCCGCAGGGTAATTCGACCATGGCCTGCGGCGTGAACAAAAGCGAACTCGAGCTATCCACCTGTGACTTGCTGCTCGGAGACGCCACAGCAGCCGATGTCGTGATTCGCCGGAACAACATCGGAATGGACCTGTTGCCGGGAAATTCGGATCTGACGGCCGCAGAAGTGGAACTGCCCCGGGTCGACAAGAAGGAACGCCGCCTGTTGGATGGACTGGCTAGCTGCCGCGAACAATACGATTATGTCGTGATTGATTGCCCGCCGTCGCTGAACATGCTGACAGTAAACGCGCTGGTTGCGGCGGATGGTGTCCTGATTCCAATGCAGTGCGAGTATTATGCGCTGGAGGGATTAACAGCCCTTGTAGACACGATAAAGAATCTCCGTAGCGGTCTTAATCCCAGGCTTCGTATAGAAGGCCTGTTGCGAACCATGTACGATCCGAGAAGCCGGTTGACCCAGGATGTTTCTGCTCAGTTGATCGACTATTTCAAGGACAGGGTCTTCCGGACTGTTATTCCGCGGAACATAAGGCTCGCCGAAGCACCCAGCCATGGACTACCGGCCTACTATTACGATCGCAAGTCCCGCGGAGCTCTGGCCTACATGGCGCTTGCCGGAGAGATGATCAGAAAAGACAAGGACTATTCGTGAACCCATTGAGAAGAGCGTCGTAATGCCGGTAAAGAAAAGGGGGCTTGGCCGGGGGCTGAACGCCCTGATCGGAGATGTTTCTTCCGTAGCCCTGGAAAAGTCGGAAAAAACTTTACCCGTTGACCAGCTTCGGCGCGGACGCTACCAGGCGCGGCGACAGATGGATCAGGAACGCTTGCAGGAACTGGCGGATTCGATTAACGCCCAGGGGATCATTCAGCCGATCCTGGTTCGTACCATGGGCGGTGAAAAATACGAGATCGTTGCTGGCGAGCGGCGTTGGCGGGCTGCGCAGCTGGCTGGAATCCATGAAGTACCGGTTTTGATTCGCGATATTTCCGACCAGGCGGCAATGGCGCTGGGGTTGATCGAGAATATTCAGCGCGAGGACCTGAACCCCCTGGAAGAGGCGGAGGCCCTCAACCGGCTGCTGAAGGAATTCAAGATGACCCACCAGCAGGTAGCGGATTCAGTCGGGAAATCACGAACCACGATAACCAACCTGTTGCGGTTGATGGATCTTCAGGAGCGCGTGAAAAACTGCCTGCAGGATGGATCGATTGAAATGGGTCACGGAAGGGCCTTGCTCGGGCTTCAGGGGCAATTGCAGGTCCAGGCAGCAGAAAGGATCATGGCCCAGGGTCTGAGTGTCAGGGCGACCGAGAAACTGGTCAGGGGTTTACAGGCCAAGGGAACCGACGAGCGAAAGACGGCGGTCACGGACCCGGACATCATAGCGCTACAGACACGGATCAGTGAAAAACTCGGGGCCCGAGTTTCCATTCAGCACAAGCCGAGTGGAAAAGGCCGGCTTGTGATCAGCTACAACACAGTGGACGAACTGGAAGGGGTTCTAGACCGACTCAAATGACTACCCTCAAGGGTCCGGGTTACTGGCGAGTGAAACAGGGCCCGACCCATTTTGGAGCGCGGCTGTCTTTCCCGTACACAAGCCCCTTGAACCAGTCGAATTAACGGTATAGAATAGCCCGTTGTTTTGGGCGGAGATTTCCTGTTGATCGGTGGTGATCCATTCATTGCGATCCGGAAAATTCTGACGGTACAGGCAAGCGTTTCGATCGTGGTGCCAGCTTTGATGCTGGTATTTTTTGGTTGGGCGGATGCCCGATCCGGGTTCCTGGGAGCGTTGACCGGCTTTATACCGAGCCTTTGCTTTGCCTTGCGGATTATTGCAGCGAAAGCTAAATCCGCGAAACACACCGTACGTGCTTTTTACTCCGGTGAAGCGATGAAGATCGTCATCACGGCGGGGCTGTTTGTGTGTGTGTTTCAATTACCAAATATTTTATATGGACCGCTGTTTGTAGGGTTTTCGGCGGTGATCTCAGTATTTTGGTTCGCGCTGTTATTCAGTCGAACAGAGAGTGATGCGAGAAATGGCAACAGAAGCTCATGATACGGGTGGGGCAAGCGGATACATTGTCCACCACTTAACGCCGTTATCAACTGGAGAGGGGTTCTGGACCGTCCATCTGGATACGCTGTTCTTTTCCGGATTTTTGGGCGCATTTTTCCTTTTCTGGTTTCATTTGGCCGCCAGCCGAGCGACTTCGGGAGTTCCCGGCGGGCTTCAGAATTTCGCCGAGATGCTCGTCGAATTCGTTGATACCCAAGTCAAGGATAGTTTTCACGGCAAGAGTGCCTTGATTGCTCCCCTGGCGCTGACCATTTTCGTTTGGGTCTTCCTGATGAATTTCATGGACCTATTTCCGGTTGATCTTTTGCCTTGGCTTGGTTCGATGATGGGTCTCGAATACCTGCGAGTGGTGCCGACTACCGATCTTAACGCCACATTCGCAATGTCCATCAGCGTATTTATCCTGATTATTTTTTACAGCATCAAGATCAAGGGGGTTATCGGTTTCGGAAAGGAGTTGGCGTTCCAGCCGTTCGGTCCTTGGCTATTGCCCTTCAACCTGTTGCTCAAGGTTGTTGAAGAAATTGCCAAACCCATCTCGCTCGGGCTTCGTCTTTTCGGCAATCTTTACGCCGGTGAGCTTATTTTCATGCTGATTGCTCTGCTTCCGTGGTGGGGTCAATGGCTGTTGAGCTTTCCGTGGGCGTTATTTCATATTCTCATCATTACGCTGCAGGCGTTCATATTCATGGTTCTGACGATTGTCTATCTGAGTATGGCGCATGAGGATCATTAAACGGTTGATCCATCTTTTTTCAATCACTTCAATATTACGTAGGATTTCGGAGGTAACATGGAACTCGCACAATTAATTGCAGACGTACAGGGTATGACCGCCATCGCTGTTGGCCTGGTTCTTGGCATGGGTGCAATGGGCACCGCGATCGGCTTCGGTCTTCTTGGTGGCCGCTTTCTCGAAGGTGCTGCTCGTCAGCCGGAAATGGTCCCGATGCTTCAGGTCAAGATGTTCATCGTTGCTGGTCTGCTCGACGCGGTAACCATGATCGGTGTCGGCCTCGCACTCTTCTTCACCTTTGCTAACCCGTTTCTGTCAGCCGTCGAAGCTGCTGCAGGCTAAAGGCTTCTTGACTATAAATCGCTTTTAATCACGAGGACAAAACTGTGAGTATCAATGCGACTTTGATCGGCCAGATGATTACGTTCATGCTTCTGGTGTGGTTTACCATGAAGTATATTTGGCCGCCTTTGATCGATGCCCTTGAGGAACGTAAAAAGAAAATCGCCGAAGGTCTGGCCGCTGCAGAGCGTGGGCAGTCCGATATGAGACTGGCCGAAAAGCGTGCCCAGGGTGTCATCAAGGAGGCGAAAAGCCAAGCCGCGGATATCGTGGGCATGGCCCAGAAGCGTGCCTCTGAAATCGTCGAGGATTCCAAAGGGGATGCCCGTACGGAAGGAGACAGGCTCGTGGCGGCAGCTCAAGCCGAGATCGAGCACGAAGTTCAGCAAGTCAGGGACGGACTGCGTCAGGAAGTATCCGAACTGGCGCTCGCGGCTGCAGAGCAGATTCTGCAAAAAGAGGTGGATCGGCAGGTTCATGCTGAAGTGATCAAATCTGTTTCCGATCGACTCGGCAAGAGCTGACAATGAGCGAATTAGCGACATTGGCGCGGCCCTATGCGGAAGCTGTATTCAAGCGTGCCAAAGAGACTGATACGGCCGAGCAATGGTCGGACAACCTCGGGTTTCTGGCCATCACCATGCAGAATGAATCGCTGGCGGCGGCAGCGGACAACCCCAAGGTCGAGAAATCACGCCTTGTCGATCTTCTTCTAGACATCGGTCAGGGGCATCTCTCCAACGAAGGGATTAATTTTGTTCAGCTCCTCGTTGAAAACAAGCGGCTGAAACTGGTTTCGTACATCAGAGAGCTTTTCGAATCCTATCGTGCTGACGATGAAGGATATATTGAGGCAGAGGTCAGGACGGCTTTTCCGCTGACCGAAGAAGACGAAAAACAACTGGCTGAGACGATGGAAAACGTCCTGAAACGAAAAGTTCAATTCAATGTAGAGGAAGACAGGTCCCTGATCGGGGGGGTGATCGTCCGCGCGGGTGATACCGTGATTGATGCATCGGTGAGCGGACAGCTTCAGAAATTGGCCAAGCAACTCTACAGCTAGAGTGAGAAAAGAATCATGCAACTAAATCCATCAGAAATTAGCGACCTAATCAAAAAGAAAATCGAGACCTTCGATTTAAGCGTCGACGCACACAGTGAAGGTACGATCGTCAGTATTACTGACGGGATCATTCGAATTCATGGGCTTGACGATGCACTCCAGGGCGAAATGCTGGAACTTCCCGGAAACAGTTACGCGATGGCGCTGAATCTGGAGCGGGATTCAGTCGGTGCCATTGTACTGGGGCCTTATATTCACCTGACCGAAGGCGACATCGTCAAGTGTACCGGTCGTATTCTTGAAGTGCCGGTTGGCGAGGGTCTACTAGGTCGTGTGGTTGATTCGCTGGGTAATCCGATTGACGGACATGGCCCGATCGACAGCGACCAGTCTTCACCGATTGAAAAGATTGCACCGGGCGTTATTGCCCGTCAGTCCGTTGACCAGCCGGTCCAGACGGGTCTGAAGTCAATCGACTCCATGATCCCCATCGGCCGCGGACAGCGTGAGCTGATTATCGGCGACCGTCAGACGGGAAAGACGGCCATCGCAATCGACACGATCATCAACCAGAAAGGCACCGGCATCAAGTGTATTTACGTTGCCATCGGCCAGAAGCAGTCCTCGGTTGCAAACGTGGTTCATAAGCTCGAAGAGCACGGGGCGATGGAGCACACCATCGTGGTATCCGCATCGGCGTCCGAAACAGCGGCCCTTCAGTTCATCGCACCCTATACGGGGTGCTCAATGGGCGAATACTTCCGTGACCGAGGCGAAGATGCCCTGATCATTTACGACGATCTGACCAAGCAGGCATGGGCCTATCGTCAGGTTTCCCTGCTACTCCGGCGTCCGCCAGGGCGGGAAGCGTATCCGGGTGACGTTTTCTACCTGCACTCCCGCCTCCTGGAAAGAGCCTCGCGAATCAATGCCGCAGAAGTTGAAAAACTGACCGGTGGCGAAGTCAAAGGAAAAACGGGCTCGCTTACGGCCCTTCCGATCATTGAAACCCAGGCGGGTGACGTTTCGGCGTTCGTACCGACCAACGTGATTTCCATCACCGATGGTCAGATCTTTCTCGAAACCGACCTTTTCAACTCGGGCATCCGGCCAGCGGTGAATGCCGGTCTATCGGTGTCCCGTGTGGGTGGTGCGGCACAGACAAAGATCATCAAGAAACTCG
The DNA here is from genome assembly GCA_002311315.1 of Methylococcaceae bacterium UBA1147. Lineage (GTDB taxonomy): Bacteria > Pseudomonadota > Gammaproteobacteria > Methylococcales > UBA1147 > UBA1147. The sequence goes on from DBZZ01000078.1 coordinate 31,405, forward strand.
GCGGCGGTATCCGTCTTGACCTCGCGCAGTTCCGTGAACTCCAGGCGTTTGCGCAATTTGCATCGGATCTTGACGAAGTTACGCGCAAGCAGATCGAACGCGGGCAGCGGGTCACCGAACTGATGAAACAGAACCAGTATTCGCCCATGAGCGTTTCGCAGATGGCGGTTTCACTGTTCGCGGCGAACGAAGGTTATCTGGATCAAGTGGAAGTCAGCAAGGTGCGCGATTTTGAGGACGCTCTCCAGGGTTACATGAAATCCGAACATGCCGATCTGATGGATAAAATCGACGCAAGCGGTGAGTATAGCGACGAAATCACCGAAGCATTTAAGTCGGCGCTGGACAGCTTCATCGCGAATCACACCTGGTAGGGAACAAGTCAGATGGCGAGCGGAAAAGAAATCCGTACCAAGATTGCGAGTATCAAGAATACTCAGAAGATTACCCGGGCCATGGAAATGGTTGCGGCCAGCAAGATGCGGAAAACGCAGGATCGCATGCAGGCCACCCGGCCGTATTCGCTGAAGATCAGTCAGATCATCAACCACGTATCGCAGTCGAATCCGGAATACAAGCACGATTTTCTGGTACAGCGGGAAACGAAACGGATCGGGGTCATCATGATCAGTTCCGATCGAGGCCTCTGCGGTGGTCTGAACGCCAATCTGTACAGGAGCGTGCTGCGGACCACCGAGGAATGGGAGGCTGCTGGTTCCGAGGTTGATTTTGCATGCATCGGGAAAAAAGGGGCCGCGTTTTTTTCCAGTATCGGGGCCAATATCGTTGCCCAGGCAACCAAGATCGGCGATAAGCCGCATCTTGAGGATATTGTCGGCGTAATCAAGGTGGTGCTGGATGCCTACACTGAAGGCCGGATCGATGAGCTGCACGTGTGTTACAACGATTTCGTCAACACGATGATTCAGCAACCCGTTGTCCGGAAGCTACTGCCGATCGAACCGGAAGAGTTGGAAGAAGATCTGAGCGGCCACTGGGATTACATCTACGAGCCTGATGCCAAGGAAGTCCTGGACGGTCTGATGCCAAGATACATCGAGTCCATCGTTTATCAGGGAGTGGTTGAAAACAATGCCTCTGAACAGGCGGCCAGGATGGTCGCGATGAAGAGCGCATCAGACAACGCTGGAAAGCTGATCGACGAATTGCAGCTGATCTATAACAAGGAACGCCAGGCTGCGATTACACAGGAAATCTCGGAAATCGTCGGTGGCGCAGCGGCGGTATAAGAATTTTTCACTTAATTGAACTAACAGAGTTTTTTGCGAGGAACCAATTATGAGTTCGGGTAAGATTGTCCAAATTATCGGCGCTGTGGTCGATGTGGAGTTTCCAAGAGAGTTACTCCCAAAGGTATACGATGCACTGAAAGTCGAGAGTGCCGGCCTGACCCTGGAAGTTCAGCAGCAGCTTGGTGACGGGGTTGTCAGGACCATCGCCATGGGGACTACGGATGGCCTTAGCCGTGGCCTGGAAGTGGGCAATACCGGTGAGCCGATCAAGGTGCCGGTTGGACAGGAAACTCTGGGCCGCATCATGAACGTACTGGGTGATCCGATCGACGAAAAAGGGGCGATCGGTGCAAAGGAATCCTGGGCGATCCATCGAAGCGCACCGCGCTATGATGAACAGGCCGCAAACAACGAACTGCTCGAAACCGGTATCAAGGTGATCGATCTGATCAGCCCTTTCGCAAAAGGCGGCAAGGTGGGGCTATTCGGAGGCGCCGGTGTAGGCAAGACCGTAAACATGATGGAGCTGATCCGGAACATCGCGATCGAGCATAGTGGTTTCTCGGTTTTTGCCGGTGTGGGTGAACGGACCCGGGAAGGGAACGACTTCTACCACGAAATGACCGATAGCAACGTAATCGACAAAGTGTCGCTGGTTTATGGACAGATGAATGAGCCCCCCGGCAACCGCCTGCGCGTGGCCCTGACCGGGCTGACCATGGCCGAATACTTCCGTGACGAAGGTCGTGACGTTCTGTTCTTCGTTGACAACATTTACCGATATACGCTGGCTGGAACCGAGGTGTCGGCACTGCTGGGCCGCATGCCATCGGCGGTGGGATATCAGCCAAACCTGGCTGAAGAAATGGGAACCCTGCAGGAACGGATTACCTCAACCAAGACAGGCTCCATTACTTCGATCCAGGCCATCTACGTACCTGCTGACGATCTGACGGACCCCTCACCGGCCACCACCTTTGCTCACCTTGACGCGACAGTGGTTCTATCTCGTCAGATCGCCGAACTGGGGATCTACCCGGCGGTGGATCCGCTGGATTCCACCAGTCGGCAGCTGGACCCGCTGGTCATTGGGCAGGAGCACTATGATGTTACCCGGGCCGTTCAGGGAACCCTCCAGAAATACAAGGAACTGCGCGATATTATCGCCATCTTGGGTATGGATGAATTGTCCGAGGAAGATAAGCTCACCGTTACCCGGGCACGTAAAATCCAGAAATTCCTGTCGCAGCCGTTCTTTGTGGCCGAAGTGTTCACCGGGACCCCGGGCAAATACGTCTCCCTTAAAGACACGATTGCAGGCTTCAAGGGAATCATCGAAGGTGAATACGATGATGTTCCGGAACAGGCCTTCTACATGGTCGGTACCATTGACGAGGCCCTGGAAAAAGCAAAAGGCATGGCAGCGGCATAATCATGACAATGACCATTCATGTTGACATCGTGAGCGCGGAAAAGGAGATTTTTTCCGGGCTCGCTGAGATGGTGTTTGCGCCCGCCGAAATGGGGGAAGTTGGGATCTCGCCGCGGCATGCGCAGTTGATCACCCGTTTGAATCCCGGGGAGGTCAGGGTGAAAACGAGTGAAGGAGAATATCCGTTTTACGTTTCCGGCGGATTACTCGAAGTACAGCCACACGTGGTCACGGTTTTAGCCGACACCGCGATTAGGGCCAAGGACATTGACGAAGCGGCTGCACTTGAGGCCAAGGCGCGAGCCGAAGAAGCACTGGCTGACAAGACGGGTAAAATCGATTACGCTAGAGCCCAGGCAGAACTGGCACAGGCGGTTATGCAGCTGAGGACGCTGGACCGGTTTAGAAAGCGCGGTTCCTGAAAAAGTCCGCTCGCGGACAAGACCCGGCAAAAGCCCCGCAGGGGGCTTCTGCCGGGTTTTTTGGTTTCAGGCGTTTGCCGGCAACGCTAGGAGCTAATTTCGTCAGCCGATATAATTCGTTCCAACGTATTAATTCTTTGCGGAAAGCTGATGAAGAAAGAGACTGGCCTGAAGACGATTATCCTGGCTGCTGGCCAGGGCACACGGATGAAATCAGTTATGCCCAAGGTGCTGCATAGGATTGCAGGCAGACCGCTTCTGGAGCACGTGCATGGCCTTGCGGCCGCCCTTGGATCGGAGGATATCACCATCGTCTACGGCCATCAGGGCGATAAGGTACGGCAGCAACTGAACCATCTGAAAACCAACTGGGTCGAGCAGCGTGAGCAGCTTGGCACCGGCCATGCCGTGATGCAGGTTTCAGATGCACTCGACGACGAACAGACAGTCCTTGTGCTTTATGGGGACGTACCGCTTCTAAGAAAGGAAACCGTTCAGAGGTTGCTCGCCGTGCCCAATGACAACACGCTCGGCTTGTTGACCGTCGTCCTGAGAGATCCTTCTGGCTATGGGCGCATCGTGCGGAATGCGGAGACTCAACGGGTAGAACGAATCGTTGAAGAGAACGATGCAACGCCAGAGGAGAAAGACCTATCTGAGGTTAACACAGGCATCATGGCCTTGCCGGGGTTGCGGCTGAAAAAGTGGCTGTCGGAGCTGGATAACACAAATGCGCAAGGCGAATACTATCTTACCGATGTAGTCGCTTTGGCGGTCGAGGATGGCTGCCGCGTTGATGCGATCGAGGTCCTGGACGAAGACGAGGTGCTCGGTGTCAACGACCGGATCCAACTGGCACACCTGGAGCGGGTCCTGCAACAGCGGCAAGCGCGAGCATTGATGGCGGCCGGTGTGACTCTCGCAGACCCGAGCCGTTTTGATGTTCGCGGTGAAATCGTTCTTGATGGCCAGGATATTGAAATTGACATCAATGTCATTGTCGAGGGAACGGTCAGCCTGGGCAGAAATGTCCGGATCGGCCCCAATTGCGTGCTGAAGAACTGTACAGTGGGCGATCACGTCGAGATCATGGCTAATTCGGTTATCGAGGACGCTAGTATCGGCAGTTCCAGCCGGATTGGCCCGTTCGCCAGAATTCGACCCGGTACGGAACTCGGCGATCATGTCCATGTTGGAAACTTCGTTGAAATCAAGAAATCCGTGGTTAATAGCCTGTCCAAGATCAATCACCTGAGCTATATCGGCGACAGTACGGTCGGTTCCCGGGTCAATATTGGTGCAGGGACCATTACCTGCAACTACGACGGTGTAAACAAATCGCGGACGGTCATTGAGGATGATGTATTTGTTGGTTCCGATACGCAGCTTGTTGCTCCTGTCCGGCTTGGCAGGAATTCGACGATCGGTGCCGGTTCAACCATCACCAAAGATACCCCGGAAGGGCAGTTGTCGCTAAGCCGGAGCCGACAGGTATCAGTGAAAGGGTGGGTTCGGCCACGGAAAAAGGGCTCATAGCATGTGTGGAATCGTTGGGGCTGTTGCCCAGCGTGATGTCGTGCCGATCCTGCTGGAGGGCCTGCGCCGTCTTGAATATCGCGGCTACGATTCCGCCGGGGTCGCAATCGTCAGTGCCGAGGGGATCGAACGCAGGCGGCGGGTAGGAAAGGTTGGGCAGCTTGTCGAATGTCTTGACCAGGACCCTGTGGCGGGGTTTACAGGCATTGCGCATACCCGATGGGCTACCCACGGGGGTCCCAGTGAGTCGAATGCACATCCGCATGTCTGTCGGAACAAGGTGGCGATCGTTCACAACGGGATTATCGAAAATCACGAAGAACTGCGGGTCAGTCAGGAAAGCCGCGGACATAGTTTTAGTTCCGATACCGATACCGAGGTGATCGTCAACGAGATCTACGATCATCTGGGTTCCACCGACACCCTACTCGAGGCGGTCCGGCGAGCCATTGGGAAACTGGAGGGGGCTTACGCCCTGGGCGTTGTATCTATCAGCGAGCCCGGGACGATCATCGCCTGTAGGAAGGGAAGCCCTCTGGTTATCGGAATCGGAATCGGCGAGAGTTTCATTGCCTCTGACGTTGCTGCGCTAACCTCGGTCACTCAGCAGTTCATTTTTCTGGAAGAAGGGGATATTGCTGAAATCACAGGGGGCGACGTTAAGGTTTTTGATGTCTCCAGGCAAGCGGTTGAGCGGAAAATTTGCCGGTCCAGCCTGAAAGCCGAGTCGGCGGAACTCGGAGAGTTTCGTCATTACATGCGCAAGGAAATCTTTGAGCAACCCGATGCCATCAGGAACACCCTGGAAGGCTGTTTCAGTGGGTTGAACTTGCTTGAAAGCGCTTTTGGCCCGAAGGCGTCGACCATTTTCGACCAGGTTCAACGTGTCCAGATTCTCGGTTGTGGGACCAGTTACCATGCCGGACTGGTCGCCCGTTACTGGTTCGAATCGGTGGGAGGTGTCCCGTCCAATGTGGAGATCGCCAGTGAATTTCGTTATCGGGATCCGGTCCTGGATCCCGATACCTTACTAGTGACCATTTCCCAATCCGGAGAAACAGCGGATACGCTGGCCGCTTTGCGTGAAGCAAAAAGGCTCGGGGTGAAACATTCGCTGGCTATCTGCAATGTTCCGGAAAGTTCCCTGGTGCGTGAATCAGACCTGGTTTTAATGACTGGGGCGGGGCCAGAGATCGGGGTTGCATCCACCAAGGCCTTTACAACGCAGCTAGTGTGCTTGATGTTGCTGGTGATAGCGATAGGCCGCCGTTTTAAACTCGAGCCAGAAAGGGAAAAACGGATCGCCACGCAACTATTCGAATTACCCGGCCGAGTGGAAAAGGCGCTGACCCTGGATGGCAAGATAGCGGAATTGTCCAAGCGCTTTGCTGACAAGCAGCATACGCTATTCCTGGGGCGAGGAAGTCTTTTTCCGATTGCCATGGAAGGAGCATTGAAACTCAAGGAAATTTCCTACATTCATGCTGAAGCCTATGCCGCAGGGGAACTGAAGCACGGTCCTCTGGCGCTGGTTGATGCAGAAATGCCGGTGGTGGCCGTGGCACCCAATAACAGGCTGCTGGAAAAGCTCAAGTCAAATCTGCAGGAAGTCAGTGCACGAGGCGGAAAACTGATTGTGTTTGCCGATCAGACTCTGGAGGTCAAAAGTGAAGAAAACGTCTTGGTGGTGAGGGTCACAGCTACAGAGAATGAGCTGGCGCCGGTGATTTTCACCATACCCCTGCAACTTTTGTCTTATCATGTGGCGGTTATTAAGGGTACGGACATCGACCAGCCAAGAAACCTCGCAAAATCGGTGACTGTCGAGTAGATTTCGCTATATAAATCACTCGATGGAGGACTTGTTATTGGGCGTTGATGTTCAGGTTATAACAAGGACTCTAACCGTTGATGAACTTCCAGAACGACAGAAATTCCGTTTAAATCTGATCCTTGATCTTTCTAATCAGGGATTGAGCAATAAGCAAATCTCGAATCATCTTAATGATCGTGGGATAAGAACTCCACGCGACAAGATCTATTCACAGAAACTTGTTTGGGCGACCCTGAAGAAGGCAAGACTTCGAGAAGAACGAATCAACGACACTACAATTGTTTTCGGCATCCCATGCTTTTATGAAAGACAGCGTGTCCGTAGATGACGGGCAACAGCAAGAACGAGATAAGAGTCTGAAATAACAAAATGATAAAGATTAATCGGGTTGTTGAGACAAATAAGACTGTCGTTATCTCGTTAGGGATGATTGCCTCATACTTTATATCTCTTTATCCGTTATGGTTTCTAAGAATATCAATGGATGAGAGTAGTGTCGTTTCCATTGCTTTTATTTTTTTATTAATCGTTTTATATTGCTTTTTGTGGTGGAGACTCTTCTCTCCAATAATTTGGTATCGTTTAAGGACTAAATTAATTAAATCATTCAA
>DBZZ01000078.1:38613-39404 GCA_002311315.1 Methylococcaceae bacterium UBA1147
TACCTGATATTAAAAGTAATCATCATAATGATCGGTTTGTAATGAGTATGATGGTTTCATAGCTGCTCTCCAATCTACAGACAACAGAACGGCTAAAGGAGTGCATCCTCCCACTCCTTTTTTTGTGTCTGTAGTTTAGTCAATGCAGTAAGGTAGTTTATTTTTCTCATCAATCTTCTTTCGGATTTTTAAACGTTTTTTCCTTCTCCTCATCCTCCTTAGATTCCTCATCGAAAGAGACGTCGATGTGACAACCCTGGTCTAATTTCATCCATTCATAAAAGAAATCCCCCACAGCCTTTATGTCTTCAGGTTCTGGGTAATCTACTTCCTCTAATACGAATTACATTGGCGTGGACGTGAATGACTCGTTTAGTCAGCACTGGGTTGAGGATGAACATCTCAAATATCTTGTTGATGACATCACAACGATGGAACTGCCAGCAGAAGGGTCTCTTGTAACTTCACTGTTCACGTTTCAATTCATCTTTGAGAAACATCGGATGCCGCTGATGAAGAAAATCTATGATCATCAGGTTGAAGGTGGTGCATTTGTATTCTCAGAAAAGGTGTTGAGTCATTCGGGCAAGATCCAGAACATGATGAAAGGGATTAGGGAGAACTTGTCTAACTTACCAGGGTCTTATTATGAAGAACGGGAAATAGGAACTGGGGGGTGTTCAGTCCTCAGTTTCCCACCCTAGGTTTAACGATTAACGGAAATTGGTATGTGGACTAGAACGTTGATGAAAGACGGGTTGTTCGTGAATTATTGGGACAACGGAAACAAG
>DBZZ01000014.1:0-7437 GCA_002311315.1 Methylococcaceae bacterium UBA1147
CGTTTCCAAAGTAATCGAGTAATCTTCGATCCGGCATACCGATAAAACGAGTCAAAATAAAAGGTCAGTAGCTCAATTGGCAGAGCAGCGGTCTCCAAAACCGCAGGTTGTGGGTTCGATTCCCTCCTGGCCTGCCATTTTTGGCACGGTTTTATCGTCATCAAGCCCCGCGTTCACTGGTTTCATACGAATTTAATAAATCTGATGACAACACATACCGAATCCAGAACATCCGTCCTTGACGTTATCAGGTTGGTGATGGCTGTTGCATTCATCGCCGCCGGTATTTTCGGGTTTTACCATTTCGAAGAACAATCTCAGTTGTATCGGGCTCTGGCTCTGGTTGGGGTGGTTATGATTTCCGCTGCGCTGGTTTTCACGACGGACCCTGGTCGGTCGGCCTGGTCTTTCATGAAGGCATCCCGTGTCGAAGTGCGCAAGGTGATTTGGCCGTCCAGAACAGAGACGACTCAAACTACGATCATTGTCTTTGTGATGGTGTTTATTGTTGGCCTGTTCCTGTGGCTACTCGATATGTTCCTGTTCTGGGGAGTGCGGTTATTGACTGGCCAGGGAGGCTAAGATGTCAATGAAATGGTACGTGGTGCACGCGTACTCCAACTATGAACACCAGGTGAAGCGATCTCTGGAAGAGAGAATTCAGCGGGGCGGCGTCGAGCATCTGTTCGGCAAGATTCTTGTTCCGACGGAGGAGGTTGTCGAAATGAGACTGGGTCAGCAGCGCAAGAGTGATCGGAAATTCTTCCCCGGTTATGTTCTGGTGCAGATGGAACTGACTGACGAAACTTGGCATATGGTTCGGGATATTCCCAGGGTCCTTGGTTTTATCGGTGGCACGAGAGAGCGACCTGCACCGATTACGGACCAGGAAGCTGAAACCATTCTCAGCCGGGTGGAAGACGGGGTTAACAAGCCAAAGCCGAAGGTTCTGTTCGAGGCGGGTGAGGTAATCAGGGTAACAGACGGGCCGTTCAAGGACTTCAACGGCGTTGTCGAAGAGGTGAATTACGAAAAGAGCAGGCTGAAAGTATCCGTGTTGATCTTTGGCAGATCAACGCCTGTCGAACTCAGTTTCGGAGAGGTCTCGAAAAGCTGAACAGGGTGAGGTTCTTGGCGGTAGGCCCCGGGGGTGATCTTGGGTGCCGTGCAAGGGCGCTCGCTGTTTTATTAGCAAACAGGGGAGCCGCGAGGCGCTTGTACCCACGCAGGAGAAGCCAATGGCAAAAAAAATCGAAGCTTATATCAAGCTCCAGGTAAAGGCTGGCGAAGCTAATCCAAGCCCACCGGTAGGGCCGGCCCTCGGTCAGCACGGGCTTAATATAATGGAGTTTTGCAAAGCGTTCAATGCCAAAACCAAAGATGTTGAGAAAGGCATGCCGATCCCGGTGGTGATTACCGTCCACACCGATCGCAGTTTCACCTTCGTCACCAAAACCCCTCCGGCAGCGGTGCTGCTGAAGAAGGCGGCCGGACTCAGCAAGGGAAGTCCTACCCCCAATAGCGTGAAGGTTGGTACGGTTACCCGGGCGCAGATGGAAGAGATTGCCAAGATCAAGGAGCCGGACATGACCTCGGCGGACATGGATGCGGCAGTTCGTACCATAGCAGGGAGTGCCAGAAGCATGGGCCTCAATACGGAGGGCGTGGAATGAGCAAGGAATCAAAGCGGGTCTCAAGCTTCAAGCAAATTGTGGACAAGACCGGGGAATATACCGCCGATGATGCATTTTCACTGTTGAAAGACGTTGCCAAGGTGAAATTCGTGGAATCCGTTGATGTGGCTGTGAAGCTGGGTATCGATGCAAAGAAGTCGGACCAAAATGTTCGGGGCTCGACGATCCTGCCGCACGGAACCGGAAAAACTATCCGGGTGGCCGTGTTTACCCAAGGTCCGAATGCCGATGCTGCGAGAGAAGCGGGAGCAGATCTGGTCGGCATGGAAGACCTGGCGGCAACGGTCAAAAAGGGTGAACTGAATTTCGACGTGGCGATCGCTTCGCCTGACGCAATGCGGATCGTTGGTCAGTTGGGACAGATTCTTGGTCCCAGAGGCTTGATGCCGAATCCGAAGGTCGGGACGGTGACCGCAGACGTTGCGACAGCCGTCAAGAATGCCAAGGGCGGTCAGGTCCGTTACCGAAACGACAAGGCAGGCATTATCCATTGCAGTATCGGTAAGACCGGGTTTGAGATTGGTGCTCTCAAGGAAAATCTTGAAGCCCTACTGGCGGATCTCAAGAAAGCAAAACCGAGTACCGCGAAGGGTGTTTATCTGAAAAAGATCACGGTGTCTTCAACCATGGGGCCGGGTTTGACTCTGGACCAGAACAGCATTGCTGTCTGATCCGCCGATTTTCAAGTGTTTTATGGAGTCCGTTCACTGCTGAATGGACTTCCTTTCTTTGGGTTGTCGGGTAACTGGCAGCCGTCAAAGACCGCAGGTGCGTTCATTCGCTTAATTAATGCCTGCGCAGACGGTGGAAATTAGCTGGCACTGCTAGTTCACAGAAGCCGTTCAAGGGGCATTTGCACCTGTTTGTGCAGATGCTGTGTGTTTGGCTCCGGGCAGTTTCAATGGCCCGGGTATTAATCTGGAGGTAATCAGGTGGCGTTAAGACTCGATGACAAAAAAGCTGTTGTTGCAGAAGTTGCCGAAGTAGCCGCAAAGGCCCACTCTGCTATTGCTGCAGAATACCGAGGGTTATCTGTTGGACAGATGACAGAACTTCGGAGTTTAGCGAGGAAATCGGGGGTTTACATTCGTGTTGTCAAGAATTCCCTGACACGCAGAGCTGTAGAGGGAACCGAGTTTTCCTGCATGCAGGAGGGTTTGCAAGGGCCTCTGATGCTGGCTTTCTCTATGGATGACCCAGGTTCCGCCGCAAAGCTAATTAGCGACTTTTCCAAGGAAAACAAGAAATTGCTAACGAAACTGGTGGCGGTTGGCGGCCAATTGTATGGCCCGTCCGAACTGGACAGACTCTCGAAACTTCCGACTTACGATCAGGCGATCAGTCTGTTAATGGCTGTAATGAAGGCTCCTGTAGAAAAACTTGTCAGAACCCTGGCAGAGCCTCACGGAAAACTGGTTCGCACCGTTGCTGCGATCAAAACCCAGAAGGAAGCAGCCTGATCTTTTCATGCTGATCAGTAATTTCTTAATATTCAAGACTTAGGAGTGATTCCAATGGCAGTATCTCAAGACGAAATCCTAGATACGATTTCAAACATGTCCGTGATGGAAGTGGTCGACCTCATTTCCGCGATGGAAGAAAAATTTGGCGTTTCAGCTGCTGCGGCCGTTGCCGCTGTACCTGTTGCCGCCGGTGATGCCGACGCGGCTGAAGTCGAACAGACCGAATTCGATGTCATTCTGACCAGTTTCGGTTCCACTAAAATCAGTGTGATCAAGGCGGTTCGTGCGATTACGAGCCTTGGTTTAAAGGAAGCGAAGGCAGCGGTTGAAGGGGTTCCGACTCCGATCAAGGAAGGTATCAGCAAGGATGAGGCCGAAGACATCAAGAAACAGTTAGAAGAAGCTGGCGCGTCTGTTGAAGTTAAATAATCTAGATTTCATTTGAAGCATAATCAAGAGAAGTTGAAAGGATCGGCTGGTGGCCAATGGTCACCAGCCTTTCGTCGTTTCTGCATGATTTGTTCAAAGGGAATTTCTCCCTAGTCGATGTAAGGAGCCTTGGAATATGGCCTATTCTTTTACCGAAAAAAAACGGATCCGTAACAGTTTCGGGAAACGTCCAGAAGTTCTGGACGTGCCTTACCTGCTTGCGACCCAGATTGATTCGTTCGCCCGATTGCTACAGACTGACAACGAAGGTTACGGGCTTGACAGTTCCGGGCTTCATGGTGCATTCACATCGGTGTTTCCGATCGAGAGTCATTCGGGGTATGCGGTGCTTGAATACGTCAAATACAGGTTGGGCAAACCAACCTTTGACGTCAGGGAATGTCAGCAACGCGGTGCAACTTTTGCTGCGCCGTTGAGAGTTCTGGTTCGTCTGGTCATTTACGACAAGGATAAACCCGGTTCAACCAAGACTGTGAAAGACATCCGGGAACAGGAAGTCTACATGGGGGAAACTCCTCTCATGACCGGGAATGGGACCTTCGTTATCAACGGTACCGAGCGGGTAATTGTTTCCCAGTTGCACCGGTCTCCAGGGGTTTTCTTCGATCATGACAAGGGCAAGACTCACTCTTCGGGCAAGTTGCTGTTCAATGCAAGGGTCATTCCGTACAGGGGATCCTGGCTTGATTTTGAATTCGATCACAAGGATGCGGTCTTCGTTCGTATTGACCGGCGAAGAAAGATCCCGGCAACTGTTTTGTTGCGCGCTCTCAGCTACGAGCGGGAAGAAATTCTGGACCTATTTTTCGAAAAGAACCATTTCACGTTCAAGAAGGATAAGATCCTTCTGGACCTGGTTCCGGAACGTCTCCGTGGCGAGTTGGCAAGTTTCGACATCAAGGCTGATGGCGAAGTAATCGTTGAAGAAGCTCGGCGCATTACCGCCAAGCATATCCGCAAGATGCAGAAGAGCGGACTGAAACAGCTCGAGGTGCCTGCTGAGTACCTGCACGGAAAGATCATGGCGAACGACCTGATTGATCAGGAATCAGGTGAGGTGGTCGCCAACGCAAACGACGAAATTACCGAAGAATTGCTGCTCAAGATCACTGAAGCGGGTATTCGCGGAATTGATACCCTTTTCGTCAACGATCTTGATCGTGGCCCTTACATTTCGAATAGCCTTCGCATTGATTCGACCACGAACCGGCTTGAAGCCCTGGTTGAAATCTATCGGATGATGAGGCCGGGCGAGCCGCCGACCAAGGACTCTGCCGAAAACCTGTTTCGGAACCTGTTCTTTACTACCGACCGCTATGATCTTTCAGCAGTTGGCCGGATGAAGTTCAACCGACGTCTAAAGCGTAACGATAGCAAAGACAGCAACGGTGTGCTAGACAATGAAGACATCATCGCGGTTCTGCAGGAACTGATCAATATCCGCAATGGCAACGGAACTGTGGATGATATTGATCATCTTGGGAACCGCCGCGTCCGTTCGGTAGGTGAAATGGTCGAGAATCAGTTTCGCGTTGGCTTGGTTCGGGTTGAAAGGGCGGTCAAGGAACGCCTGACCCTGGCGGATTCCGAAGGGCTTATGCCGCAGGAAATCATCAATGCCAAACCGGTTTCTGCGGCGATCAAGGAATTCTTCGGTTCCAGCCAGTTATCGCAGTTCATGGATCAGAATAACCCGCTTTCGGAAGTCACGCACAAGCGCAGAGTTTCGGCTCTGGGCCCGGGTGGTCTTGCTCGTGAACGGGCCGGGTTCGAAGTTCGCGATGTTCACGCAACGCATTACGGCCGGGTTTGTCCGATTGAAACGCCGGAAGGACCAAACATTGGCCTGATCAATTCGCTGGCGGTTTATGCAAGGACCAACAGTTACGGATTTTTGGAAACGCCGTATCGGCGGGTGAAAAACGGAGTGATCACCGACCAGGTGGATTACCTGTCGGCGATCGATGAAGGACAGTACGTGATTGCACAGGCCAGCGCCAAGGTTGACGACGAGGGCCGGTTGCTGGACGATTTTGTTTCCTGCCGCCACAACGATGAATTTACCTTGGCCGCGTCCGATTCAGTCCAGTACATGGACGTTTCCTCGCGTCAGATCGTTTCGGTCGCTGCATCGATGATTCCATTTCTCGAACACGACGATGCCAACCGGGCACTTATGGGATCGAACATGCAACGTCAGGCGGTGCCAACCCTGCGTGCCGAAAAACCGCTGGTGGGTACGGGCATGGAAAGAACCGTCGCCAAGGATTCCGGTGTAACGGTTGTTGCAAGCCGTGGCGGCACCATTGCTCTGGTTGATGCCGGGCGAATTGTGGTCCGGGCCAACGATGACGAGGCTGTTCCGGGTGAGCCGGGTGTGGATATCTACAACCTCACCAAATATACCCGTTCCAATCAGAATACCTGCATCAACCAGCGGCCGCTGGTTAAGACGGGTGACACGGTCAGAAAACTTGACGTGCTGGCCGATGGTCCGTCAACAGACTTGGGGGAACTAGCCCTCGGCCAGAACCTGTTCGTCGCGTTCATGCCCTGGAATGGCTACAACTTCGAGGACTCGATCCTGATTTCCCATCGGGTGGTCGAAGAAGACCGCTTCACAACGATCCATATCGAGGAAAAAACCTGCGTGGCTCGGGATACCAAGCTGGGACCCGAAGAGATTACTTCGGATATTCCCAACGTTGGCGAAGAAGCGCTTTCCAAACTTGATGAATCTGGGATTGTTCATGTCGGTGCCGAAGTCAAGCCGGGAGATATCTTGGTCGGAAAGGTCACACCAAAGGGTGAATCCCAATTGACTCCGGAAGAAAAGCTTCTTCGGGCCATTTTTGGAGAAAAGGCATCCGATGTCAAGGATACTTCGCTCAGAGCCGGTTCCGGCATGGACGGTACAGTGATTGACGTTCAGGTGTTTACCCGGGACGGGGTGGAGAAAGACGAACGGGCCATGGAAATTGAGCGTTCTGAAATCAAACGGGCCAAGAAGGACCTGGATGACCAACGTCGAATTGTTGAAGACGACATGTTCGCCCGACTGGAAAAGATACTCATCGGTTCAAAGACCGTACAGGCATTGGCCGGCATCAATAAGGGCACGGTGATTCGCGGCGAGAACCTGGCTGCAATTGACAGGATGGACTGGCTGAACATTCGCGTCGAGGACGAGGGTCTGAATGTGCAACTGGAAGCAATGGTCGAGGAGCTTGCCCGACACAGGGAAGACTTCGATGCCCGTTTCGAGGAAAAACGGCGCAAGATTTCCATGGCCGACGATCTGGCGCCGGGTGTTCTCAAGATGGTCAAGGTCTATCTCGCGGTCAAGCGGCGTATCCAGCCTGGGGATAAGATGGCTGGAAGGCACGGAAACAAGGGGGTTATTTCACAGATCGTTCCGGTCGAGGACATGCCGCACATGGAAGACGGGACACCTGTCGACATCGTGTTGAATCCTCTCGGGGTACCGTCCCGAATGAACGTCGGGCAGGTTCTGGAAACCCACCTCGGATGGGCTGCAAAAGGCCTTGGGCTGAAACTTGGCCGAATGATCGAGGCGCAGGCGACCATTCGCGAATATCGCGAGTACCTGGACAAGATCTACAACTCGAGCGGGCAGGCAGAGGATCTTGACTCCCTGAGCGATGGAGAGATCGGAGAGCTTGTTTCCAACTTGCGCGCCGGTGTCCCCATGGCCACTCCGGTATTTGACGGGGCAAGCGAAAAGGAGATCAAGTACATGCTGGCCCTGGCCGATTTGCCGGAATCCGGCCAGACCACCTTGTACGATGGTCGTACCGGTGAAGCCTTCG
>DBZZ01000014.1:7498-7630 GCA_002311315.1 Methylococcaceae bacterium UBA1147
ATGCTGAAGCTGAATCATCTGGTGGACGACAAGATGCATGCCCGTTCTACCGGGCCTTACAGTCTTGTTACCCAGCAACCTCTGGGCGGGAAGGCTCAATTCGGCGGGCAGCGCTTTGGTGAAATGGAGGTC
>DBZZ01000014.1:7735-16619 GCA_002311315.1 Methylococcaceae bacterium UBA1147
TGCTCACCGTCAAGTCCGACGATGTCAACGGGCGAACCAAGATGTACAAGAATATTGTTGACGGGGATTGCCGAATGGACGCAGGTATGCCGGAGTCTTTCAACGTACTAATCAAAGAAATCCGATCACTGGGCATTAATATCGAACTGGCGCAAGACTAGCGAATACCCGATGTACGGGAGATGCTAAGGTCGTCGAAACGAACAATCGCTCTGCAGATTGAACAGGAGAGAACCCCTTGAAAGATTTAATGAACTATTTAAAAAGCCAGAGTCAGGGCATAGAGTTTGACAAGATTCGGATCGGTCTGGCATCGCCGGACATAATCCGATCATGGTCCTACGGGGAAGTGAAGAAACCAGAAACGATTAACTACCGGACCTTCAAGCCGGAACGGGATGGGTTGTTCTGCGCCAAGATTTTCGGCCCTGTTAGCGATTACGAATGCCTGTGCGGCAAGTACAAGCGCTTGAAACACCGGGGTGTAATCTGCGAGAAATGCGGTGTCGAGGTTACGCTCTCGAAGGTTCGACGTGAACGTATGGGACACATCGATCTGGCCAGTCCCGTTGCACACATTTGGTTTCTGAAATCACTTCCTTCTCGGATCGCGCTGCTGCTCGACATGACGTTGCGTGGTATCGAACGGGTTCTCTATTTCGAATCTTTTGTGGTCATCGATCCAGGCATGACGTCGCTGGAGAAGGGGCAACTGCTGACCGACGAAGAATACCTTGAAATGGTTGAAGAATACGGTGACGAGTTTGAAGCAAAGATGGGCGCCGAAGCCGTTTACGATCTTCTTAAATCCATCGATCTAGCGGCTGAAGTCGTTCATTTGCGTGAACAGATCGCTTCAACCAGTGCGGAAACCAAAATCAAGAAACTCTCGAAACGGTTGAAAGTGATTGAATCCCTGAGCAGTTCGAGGAATCGTCCGGAATGGATGGTTCTCACCATCCTTCCGGTATTGCCTCCGGAATTGAGGCCACTGGTGCCGTTGGACGGCGGGCGTTTTGCGACATCGGATCTGAACGATCTCTATCGTCGAGTGATTAACCGCAACAACCGGCTGAACCGGTTACTGGATCTGAACGCTCCGGACATCATCGTGCGCAATGAAAAACGCATGTTGCAGGAATCCGTTGATGTGCTGCTGGATAATGGACGCCGAGGCCGGGCGATCACCGGGACCAGCAAGCGGCCCCTGAAATCCTTGGCGGACATGATCAAGGGCAAGCAGGGTCGTTTTAGGCAGAATTTGCTCGGAAAGCGGGTCGATTATTCCGGTCGCTCGGTCATCGTGGTGGGGCCTACGCTGAAACTTCACCAGTGTGGTCTGCCCAAGAAGATGGCACTGGAACTGTTCAAGCCCTTCATCTTCAGCAAACTTCAGTTCAGGGGGCTTTCCACGACCATCAAGGCCGCGAAGAAGATGGTCGAACGGGAGGGTCCCGAGGTCTGGGACATTCTCGAAGAAGTCATCCGGGAACATCCGATTATGTTGAATCGTGCGCCAACGCTCCACCGGTTGGGGATTCAGGCATTTGAACCTTTACTGATCGAAGGGAAGGCAATTCAGCTTCATCCTCTGGTGTGTACCGCATTCAACGCCGATTTCGATGGCGACCAGATGGCCGTGCACGTTCCGTTGTCGATCGAAGCGCAACTCGAAGCACGCAGCCTGATGATGGCCACGAACAATATTCTGTCGCCAGCCAACGGCGAGCCGATCATCAATCCAACCCAGGACGTGGTTCTCGGACTCTATTACATGAGTCGTGACATAGTTAACGGGAAAGGCGAGGGAATGATTTTCGCTGATATTGACGAGGTGGACAGGGCGTATCAGGTTCGAAAGGTAGACATTCACGCCAAGGTGCAGGTTCGGATCACCGAGTATCGGCTGCAAGAAAACGGTGAACTGGAATCGGTTCGCCGGCGGGTGGAAACCACGGTCGGTCGTGCATTGATCTGGGACATTGTTCCTAAGGGACTTCCATACGACCTGATCAACCGGGACATGACCAAGAAGGCGATCTCGCAGTTGATCAATGTGTGTTATCGCCTGCTGGGTATCAAGGCCACGGTCGTTTTTGCCGACCGCTTGATGTACATGGGGTTTTCTTTTGCGACCCGGTCTGGCGTTTCGTTCGGCATCGAAGACATGGTGATTCCCGAGCAGAAATCCGCGATCATTGAAGCTGCCGAAGAGGAAGTGAACGAAATCCAGGGCCAGTATTCTTCGGGTCTGGTAACCGACGGCGAGCGATACAACAAGGTGATCGACATCTGGTCGCACGCCAACGACAAGGTTGCAAACGTCATGATGACGGGACTGGGACACGAGGAAACGCTGGACCGGGACGGGAAGAAAGTGACGCAGAAATCCTTCAACTCGATCTTCATGATGGCAGATTCCGGTGCAAGGGGCTCTGCTGCACAGATTCGACAGCTGGCCGGTATGCGAGGCCTGATGGCCAAGCCAGATGGTTCAATCATCGAAACGCCGATTACCGCAAATTTCAGGGAAGGGCTGGACGTTCTCCAGTACTTCGTATCCACTCATGGTGCTCGCAAAGGTCTTGCCGATACTGCACTGAAAACAGCAAACTCGGGTTATCTGACGAGGCGGTTGGTGGATGTGGCTCAGGACCTGGTGATTACCGCGCGAGATTGCGGAACCACCGAGGGAATCCTGATGACCCCGCTCATTGAAGGGGGAGATGTGGTTGAGCCATTGTCCGAGAGGGTGCTGGGTCGTGTGGTTGCAACAGATATCGTATCCTACAAGGATAAGGATTTTCGAGTGTCTACAGGAACTCTTCTTGATGAAGAACTGGTTGGGGAGCTGGAAACCCATGGGATCGACAGCGTCCGAGTCAGGTCGGTTATTACCTGCAAGAACCGCCACGGGGTTTGCGCTCAATGTTATGGTCGCGACCTCGGTCGTGGAGAAATGGTCGCCGATGGCGAGGCAGTCGGTGTGATTGCGGCCCAGTCGATTGGCGAGCCGGGTACCCAGCTGACAATGAGAACCTTCCATATCGGTGGTGCTGCCTCCAGGTCGGCTGCCATCAGTAATGTGGAAGTGAAGTCGGCCGGTACGATCAAGCTGACCAATCTTAAGACGATCAAGAACAAGGACAAGAACCTGGTCGCGGTATCTCGATCGGGCGAAGTCAGCGTCATCGATCCATTTGGGCGTGAACGAGAACGCTACAAGATCCCTTACGGTGCTGTTCTTTCTGTGGAAGACGGAAGCAGTGTTAATGCTGGCCAGTTGATCGTCAACTGGGATCCTCACACGCACCCTGTGGTGACGGAAGTAGCGGGTAAGGTTCAGATTATTGACTTTGTCGAAGGGGTCACGGTTAGCAAGCAGTCGGATGAAGTGACCGGTCTGAAATCAATGGTGGTGACCGACCCGAAACAGCGAAGCAGTGCAGGGAAGGAACTCAAGCCCATGGTTCGTCTAACCGATCTTAACGGTGAAATTGCTGCCCAGTATTTCCTGCCCTCGGGAGCAATTGTTGGGATCCAGGATGGTTCGGTTGCGGCAATCGGAGACGTGCTCGCGAGAATTCCTCAGGAATCCAGTAAAACCCGCGATATCACAGGTGGTCTTCCAAGGGTGGCTGACCTGTTCGAGGGTCGTAAAACAAAGGACCCGGCGATCCTGGCAGAGGCGAGCGGTACGGTCAGTTTCGGCAAGGAGACCAAGGGCAAACAGCGCATTGTCATTAGCAACGTGGATGGTGATACAACCGAGATGCTGATTCCGAAATGGCGACATGTCACGGTTTTCGAAGGTGAACAGGTTGAGCGTGGTGAAACCATCGCCGAAGGCGAGCTCACTCCGCATGATATCCTGCGGTTGCGTGGTGTTGCCGAACTGGCATCTTACCTGGTCAAGGAAATCCAGGATGTTTACCGGCTACAGGGTGTGAAGATCAACGACAAACATATCGAGGCAATCATTCGCCAGATGCTCCGAAAAGTTGAAATCACCGAGCCGGGTGAAAGTCCTTACCTCAAGGGCGAGCAGATTGATCGAGCGCGGATTGCAGAGGACAATGAAAAGCTCGAAAGTGAAGGCAAGATCCCGGCGATTTTCGAGCCGATCTTGCTCGGGATTACCAAGGCGTCACTGGCTACTGAGTCCTTTATTTCCGCAGCTTCTTTCCAGGAAACCACAAGGGTGCTGACCGAAGCGGCCGTCAGAGGGGTCGAGGATCGACTGCATGGGTTGAAGGAAAACGTGATCGTTGGACGTCTGATCCCGGCGGGTACCGGTCTGGCGTATCTCAATGAAAGAAAGCGTCTTCGGAATGCCAAGCCCGATGTTGCAGAGGGCAAGCCCGGCGTCGTGAATACCGAAGAAGTTGAAGAAGCGTTGAAGCAGGCATTGAATACCTGATTCCTTGATCTGTCACCGCAGCACTGCCTGTTGGGCTTTATAACTTGACAGCAGCAGCACTTAATTCTATGATAACCGGCTCGCACCAACTATGCTTTACAGGTCCAGAAACACCGGGCACAGTTGGTGCGATTTTATTGAAATTGGCGTTGAGAAAATGGGATTTAGGTGAAGTTGTAGCCCACCTCGCCGCCCCAGAATTTTTGGTTTGGAGTTAGTAGTTATGGCCACCACCAACCAGTTGGTTCGGAAACCACGTACAAGAAAGAAAGAAAAGAGTAAGGTCCCCGCTTTGGAGGCGTGTCCTCAGAGGCGAGGGGTTTGCATCCGGGTGTACACCACGACGCCGAAAAAGCCGAACTCAGCGCTTAGAAAAGTTGCTCGTGTTCGGTTGACGAACGGAGCTGAAGTGACCAGTTACATTGGCGGTGAGGGTCACAACCTTCAGGAGCACTCGGTTGTGATGATCCGTGGCGGACGTGTCAAGGACTTGCCGGGCGTGCGTTATCACGTAGTGAGGGGAACCTTGGACGCCTCCGGCGTTGACAGTCGTCGGCGCGGACGGTCCAAGTACGGCGCAAAGAAACCGAAGAAATAACGATCACCAGAGTGATAGAACACTATGTCTAGAAGAAGAATCGCGACCAAGCGCGCAATTAATCCGGACCCGAGATACGGTAACGAGACCATTGCTAAATTCATCAACATGGTGATGGAACATGGCAAGAAGTCTGTTGCAGAGAGGATTGTTTACGGCGCGTTGTCAAGCATCGAAGAAAAGGGTCGTGGTGAACCGGTCGATGTCTTCGTGAAGGCACTTGAAAATGTTAAGCCGCCAGTTGAGGTGAAATCCCGGCGTGTCGGTGGTGCGACCTACCAGGTGCCAGTAGAGGTTCGGCCGGCCAGAAGGGCGACCCTGGCCATGCGCTGGCTGATCGACGCAGCGCGCAAGCGGAGTGAAAAATCCATGCCGCTGCGATTGGCTGGAGAACTTCTAGACGCAAATGAAAACAAGGGAACCGCAGTCAAGAAAAGAGAAGATACGTTGCGGATGGCTGAGGCGAACAAGGCTTTTGCTCATTACCGTTGGTAGCCTGACGGATCAATGCACAGACTGAAAAGGGCATAACAGTGGCGCGTACAACACCAATTGATCGGTATAGGAACATCGGCATCATGGCTCATATCGATGCCGGTAAAACTACAGCGACGGAACGAGTTCTGTTCTACACTGGCGTTTCACACAAGATTGGTGAAGTGCACGATGGTGCGGCAACTATGGACTGGATGGAGCAGGAGCAGGAGCGTGGTATTACCATCACTTCGGCAGCAACGACCTGTTTCTGGAGTGGCATGGACAAGCAGTATGCCGAACACCGAATCAATATCATTGATACGCCGGGTCACGTTGATTTTACGATTGAGGTTGAGCGTTCATTGCGGGTTCTGGACAGTGCGTGCGCTGTCTTCTGTGCGGTCGGCGGTGTGGAGCCCCAGTCGGAAACAGTGTGGCGCCAGGCCAATAAGTACAATGTTCCCCGGTTAGCGTTTGTCAACAAGATGGACCGCGCCGGAGCCGATTTCCTTCGCGTGGTCGAACAGATCCGGGACCGACTGGGATGCAACCCCGTCGCGGTGCAGATTCCGATCGGAGCCGAAGAGAACTTCGAAGGGGTTGTCGACCTGGTGCGTATGAAGGCAATCTATTGGGACGAAGAGAGTCGCGGAACCAAGTACGAAGAACGCGATATTCCCGATGAACTGGTCGATCAGTGCAACGAATACCGCGAACTCATGGTGGAGGCGGCGGCCGAAGCGAACGACGAACTGATGGAGAAATACCTCGAGGACGGTGAGCTGTCCATGGAGGAGATCAAGCAGGGTCTGCGTCTACGTACCATCGGTAACGAAATCGTTCCCGCTCTGTGTGGTTCGGCATTCAAGAACAAGGGCATCCAGGCTATGCTTGACGGGGTTATCGACTATCTGCCGTCGCCGGTCGAGGTTGAGGCGATCAAAGGTATCCTGGATGACGCCGACGAAACAGAAGGCCACCGGCCGCCGTGCGATGACGAGCCGTTTGCTGCTTTGGCGTTCAAGATTGCAACGGATCCCTTCGTGGGTGCTCTTACTTTCTTCCGGGTTTATTCTGGGGTTCTGAAATCCGGAGACACGATCTACAATCCGGTGAAAAGGAAGAAAGAGCGTATCGGTCGTATCGTGCAGATGCATGCGAACAACCGTGAAGAAATCAAGGAAGTTCGTGCAGGGGATATTGCCGCCGCCATCGGGCTGAAAGACGTAACGACCGGGGATACGCTGTGTGACCTGAAGGAAGCGATTACACTCGAACGGATGGAGTTTCCTGAACCCGTTATTTCGGTAGCTGCTGAGCCAAAAACCAAACCGGACCAGGAGAGAATGGGGATAGCGCTGGGCAAGCTTGCCCGCGAAGACCCGTCATTTAGGGTCCATACCGACGAAGAGTCAGGTCAGACCATCATTTCCGGGATGGGTGAACTCCATCTGGAAATCATCGTGGACCGATTGAAACGAGAATTCGGTGTCGAAGCGAACATAGGAGCTCCCCAGGTTGCCTATCGTGAGACGATTAGGACCCCGGTTGAGCAGGAAGGAAAATTTGTGCGTCAGACCGGTGGCCGTGGTCAATACGGCCATGTCTGGCTGAAGATCGAGCCGCAGGAAGCCGGAGCCGGTTACGAGTTCGTTAACGAAATCGTTGGCGGGGTTGTTCCGAGGGAATACATTCCTGCAGTCGACAAGGGTATTCAGGAGCAAATGGTAAACGGCGTCATCGCTGGTTTCCCGGTTGTCGATGTCAAGGTTACTCTTTTCGACGGTTCCTACCACGATGTCGATTCCAACGAAATGGCGTTCAAGATTGCCGGTTCGATGTGCTTCAGGGAAGGGGCCAAGAAAGCCAAACCGGTTCTGCTTGAGCCGGTGATGAAGGTCGAAGTGGTTACCCCGGAAGCGTATATGGGCGACGTGGTTGGCGACATCAACCGTCGTCGGGGTATCGTGCAGGGTATGGACGACACACCTAACGGTCGTATTATCCGCTGCGAAGTGCCTCTGGCCGAAATGTTCGGTTACGCAACCGACCTTCGTTCCGCAACGCAGGGGCGAGCGACCTACAGCATGCACTTTGAAAAATATAACGAGGCGCCTTCCAGCATTGCTGAAGGGATCATTAAGAAGGCCTCCTGAGAACTCGGTCATTGTGAATTCGATCTAAGAGGAAATAATTGTGTCCAAACAAAAATTTGAACGCACCAAGCCACACGTAAACGTTGGAACGATTGGTCACGTTGACCATGGGAAGACGACGTTGACGGCGGCGCTGACAAAGGTCATGGCGGAGCAGCAAGGCGGAGAATTTATAGCCTATGATCAGATTGATAATGCGCCGGAAGAACGGGAGCGTGGGATCACGATTGCGACTGCGCACGTCGAGTATGAATCAAAGAACCGTCACTACGCCCACGTGGACTGCCCGGGTCACGCGGATTACGTAAAGAACATGATTACCGGCGCGGCGCAGATGGACGGAGCGATCCTGGTTTGTTCTGCAGCGGACGGTCCGATGCCTCAGACCCGTGAGCACATTCTATTGGCTCGCCAGGTAGGTGTACCGCACATTGTGGTCTACCTGAACAAGGCGGACATGGTGGACGATGAAGAATTGATTGAACTGGTTGAAATGGAAGTTCGCGAGTTGCTGGACAGTTATAAATTTCCTGGAGACGACACGCCGATCGTGATTGGATCTGCGCTGAAGGCGCTGGAAGGTGACCAGAGTGAAATTGGTATTCCTTCGATTCTGAAGTTGATCGAAGTGATGGACGATTACATTCCGCAGCCGGAGCGTGTGCTAGACAAGCCGTTTTTGATGCCGATTGAGGATGTGTTTTCGATCTCTGGACGTGGCACGGTAGTGACCGGTCGAATTGAGAGAGGGAAGGTCAAGATTGGCGAGGAAATCGAGATTATCGGGATCAAGGAAACTGCGAAGACGACCTGTACCGGGGTCGAGATGTTTCGGAAGCTTCTGGACGAAGGGTTAGCGGGCGACAACGTGGGTGTTTTGTTGCGTGGTACGAAGCGTGAGGAAGTCGAACGCGGCCAGGTTTTGGCACATCCGGGGACGATTACGCCGCATACGCATTTTGAAGCGGAGATCTACGTTTTGTCCAAGGACGAAGGGGGTCGCCATACGCCGTTTTTCAGTAATTACCGGCCTCAATTCTATTTCCGTACGACGGACGTGACCGGTGCTGTTGACCTGCCGGAAGGCGTGGAGATGGTGATGCCCGGTGACAACGTGAAGGTCGTTGTGAAGTTGATCAACCCGATTGCGATGGAAGAGGGGTTGCGTTTTGCGGTTCGTGAAGGGGGCCGTACGGTTGGTGCGGGCGTCGTTTCCAAAGTAATCGAGTAATC
>DBZZ01000045.1:0-1210 GCA_002311315.1 Methylococcaceae bacterium UBA1147
TCTGAGGCGCGCGAGTGTCAAGCGGAGCTTGATCGGACTGGGTGCGCTGGCGGGCGCTTCCTGTCCCCAATCCCCTTGCGGCGATTGAGGCTCACTGCCGAAGGCCGCAACTCTCGATTGGGATGAAGAGCGTATCAGAGAAAATCAAAACCCTTTTCGACGCGTCCGACGAAACACTAGCCCCTGCAGTGTAACCACAGTTTCTGCTCTAGGGGATCAGGCTAAGTACCTGAGAAAAATGGCGCACCCGGGGAATCAAAAAAACTCCGGGACAATTAGTGAACCGTCTATAAAATCGAGGCCTTCATTCATAGGCAACCCCTAACATCTTGGTTTTTATTGGGAATATCTACGGCAATCTGTCACATTGCGGAATCGTTGACGGAGTACTATTTTTGCTAGCAACTCTGGTTATTTTTCTCCAAATTTATGAAAGAAATATCCATACAAGACGTCCCAGCGGCCCCCCCTGTCAAACCTCGAAAAAAGAAAGATCCACCGTCAGACATGGTTGGCGAGGCGACTAAAACAAGTCCGGTCGTTGAATCAACGTGTAATCTCTTAAACTGCCTGGATTGTCGCTCCCTGCTATGGCAGAGTGTAGTGCAATGGTGCAAGACTCCTCTAGCGCATTCGATACTGCAATCCAGCAGAGAGGTGCCAAAGAAACAGCCTTGTTTTCCAGGCGGTTGACTCCGCGTTTACCAGTGTTTGAGGCGCTTGTTCCATTGATAAAGCAAAGCCGCAAACAGGTTGTAAGAGATTCTGCACAGGTGTCGGATAATGGGCTGGCCAAGCAGCCGGGCCTTGCCCTCCTCGGTCGGCGAATTGCGCCAGATCGCAAGGAATGCATCGAAGCCGACCTGAAGTTCACCGCTCTCATCCACCACATGAAGGCGTTTTCGAACAAACTCCAGATCTGAATCGAGTTCTCGGACCAGGTTGTAATCGGAATGGACATCGTTCCATACCACCGGACAGCCCTGCATTTTCACCTTCTGGCTTTCAATACCGGCTTTGCATACAGGGCATGCGGAATTATAATAGACCTTGATTGTACGGTTTTGGCTCATACTTACCTCGATCAGGAATCCAAGGCCGGTATTTCTTGCGGCTGCCGGATCATCGAATCAGCCCCCCCCCGGACTGTCCGCTGTCGATAAGAATTCCACACACTAAGTAAACCCAGACGCTCAGTCCCTCGGCTGGG
>DBZZ01000045.1:1298-2018 GCA_002311315.1 Methylococcaceae bacterium UBA1147
ACCTGGTAGCTGTCGAACTCGATCACGACATTTCGTTCCCGGCCGCAACCTTCCATCATCTGACGTCGCCCTCCGCGAACAAGGAATCTGGCCCCATACTTGGCGAATACTTCGGCATTAGCGTTCAGATAGCTCTTGTATGTCTTGGGATCGGTGACATCGACGCCAACAATCCAATAACCCTTCGACACGGGTTTTCTCCTGCCACATCGGCTAACAAGCCGGGTTTGTATTAGAGGTTCGGCTTGCGTAAATGCTTCCAATCAGCCTTCAGTTCCTTCCTGAACCGTTTAGGGCTTTGATGGAGTTTTGGTCTTCAGGCTGACCACGATGACCTTCTTGCTTACTTTGTCGACCAGGTCGGAAGGAACACGCTTGCGAAAACAATAGGCCCCGCCAGGAACCCTTAGGAAGATGTGTTGCATCTTCATCATCATAGCTACAGGCACCGTTTGTGTATACCATCTGGCACGCAAGCTACTGATCTATAGTGTTTTCAATCCGTTACGAGGAGAAATGGCGCGCCCGACAGGAATCGAACCTGTGACCTTCGGCTTCGGAGACCGACACTCTATCCAACTGAGCTACGGGCGCATTGACGTAACGACAGTGGATCGTTCGGATAAGATCCACCGGGTGGGGGATTTTATCACAGGCAGGGACAGGGTGTTAAAGCCTGCAGACACTGGCAGGTCAAAACCAAAGTCCGGAAATCCATCG
>DBZZ01000045.1:2214-3893 GCA_002311315.1 Methylococcaceae bacterium UBA1147
CCCTCTTTAACATCACAGGTAACTGAAACCCTTTTATCTCCACATTCAAACAAATAGGATTCATGATCATCATTAACATTTTCGTTTATTACACGACAAGAAGCATTACTTTTTGATTTGGCAGACGCTACAGAACGAGCCTCCGAAAGACGATAACCACCAGATAAAACAACTGATGAGAACCCCAACAGGATTATTGGTAATACCACCTTAAAACGATTCATTTTAAACCTCCTTTACTTTCAATTGACTCTCTAATTTCTCTTCTATGGATGATAATATCAAACGGGATAATTCTGAATATTTGGAATTGATTTCGTAACCGACATAATTCATTTTTTTCTTCCCTAACACATACTTTGATGACGTGAAAAATTACACAGAAGTTACGAATATTACCAGAACCCAGTAAAACTCTGTCATCTGGAATATAAAGCGATTGTTACGCCGCCCTTCAACACCATATAGCGAACGGGGTGTCTCCCCTTATTATCGGTTTTCATTTTTATCGCTTCCGCGAACGCCCATCACCTCACCGACTAGAATCCACTGCCTGCCGAAACCACCGAAACCACTTCGTTGCTCGCAGCAACCGACTGCTATCCGTCCGGCAACAGTGCAATCAGATTCTGCCCGTTTGTCTGTCATTCGGTCACAACACCCCGAATTTGCGTGGGCATTCCATCGACCCTACACAAAAGACTTGCTCAGACTTTCGCATCGCAGCGAGGACGCCACGAGGGGACCGTAAAACCAAAGGAAAGGAAACATTGCGATTTCGGAACTTCTGTGCCAGTTTTTATGGTGATGGCGTGATATGGGAACATTCAATTATGACAGCGAAGATCCGGTTGGCCGCGGTCCGTGGCTGATATTACCACCCTGGGCGTGGATACCATCGTCAATGCCGCAAACAACTTCTTGTTCGGCGGCGGTGGAGTTGACGGAGCGATACACCATGCCGCAGGCCCTGGATTGCTGAAGGAGTGCAGGGAGATCGGCAGCTGCCCTACGGGCCAAGCAAGAATCAGCGGAGCCCACGGGCTGCCGGCCCACTATGTCATCCATACTGTCGGGCCCGTATGGTCCGGCGGAAACCGCAACGAAGCAATCTTGTTGGCTTCCTGCTACAGGGAATCGATGAAACTAGCCCTCGCCCACGATTGTGTAACAATGTCTTCTGGTGCTTTCTAATCTTTTTTCTCCTTGTTTTTCGACTACTTATAAGACTTTTTAGTTTTACAGAGTTTGTGGATATTCTTTGATTTACAACCACTTGTAAAAAAATATTACAGACATCATACAGAAAGAGATGCCCCAAACAACACCAGACAGATTACCGGTGTGTGCGTGTTGTTTAGATGTGATGGGTGACGATAGACACGATGTAATACAGGGATTGACGAAGGAAACGGAATCCCTGCGGGCTTCTATGAAATCCTTGTAAATACGGTGGTTATAGATGGTAGAAAAATTGTGTAACAATTTTATTATATTGTTGATTGTATAGGATTTTACTTTATTGTATGTTTCAATATTCTTTATAGGGGGAGAATTCCCATTTATTGTTTTTTTAATTTTGGTTACCTTGTTATAGTTGAGTTGCAAATAACTTCTGATTTACGAGGTTATTTATAAACTTTATTCATTAACTTTATTTCTTATTCTTATTGAGTGTA
>DBZZ01000045.1:3941-14015 GCA_002311315.1 Methylococcaceae bacterium UBA1147
GATTATTTTATCCGAATTCAAAGAAAGAATAACTCCACATTTACCAGAAGGATTGGAGGATGTTTGTTACGAATTTATCCGTAAATCGTTGGATGGAATAATGTATATAAAATATGATAAGGGATATATTGAATTTTTAAAATACAAGGGATTATTTGAATCTATTGAATATCTTAAAAAAGATGAATAAATCCTTTGATCACAACAAAGTAATCCAGACACTAAAAAAACTGGATAATGATTTTCTTTACAACGATAGTCAGCACTACATCCGTGGTGTAATGTCTGAATACATTAAAGGTTTGTCTCCAAATGAAAGGAAACGAGTGACTGACGGTTTAACGATGAAAGTGTTACAGGACGAATGGTTATCCTCAATAAAGGATTATGAGGACGATTTGGAGGTGTAAAAACCTACGGAAATCCTACGGAGTTGTTTCAAACCCTTTAAACACGGGGGTTTTAGACGATAATAAAATGGCGTAACAATCGCATTCCCGGCCATTTCCTGTGGTGTCTACGGTTACCCGGTGGAGCTTGCTGCCAAAATCGCAATCGATACGCTGCGTGAATTTGTTGCAACTGCAAACCCAATCCGGAAAATACTATTGGCCTGCCTTGAAGAAGACGTATTCCACACCTATTCGGCCAGGCTGCCCCCGTAGATCGACTGCTTCCTTGAACAAGACCCTTTGCAGCTGGAAGGCATTTGAACCCACAACACACCACAAAGGAATAACCAAGACATGACCGATAAAGTCCAGCGAAGCGAAGAGGAATGGGCACGCTGCCTAAGTCCCGATCGATTCAGGATCTGCCGGCAAAAGGGAACCGAGCCACCCTTCACCGGAGAGTACGTGAACAACAAGGCAGACGGTGCTTACGAATGCGCCGGTTGCGAGCAGGTGCTGTTCGATTCCGCACACAAATACGATTCCAATTCCGGGTGGCCCAGTTTCTGGAAATTGGCTACGGCTGATGCGATCGACGAAATCGTCGATCGTAGTCACGGCACGCAGCGGACCGAGGTAACCTGCTCCGACTGTGGCTGCCACCTCGGGCACGTATTCAAAGACGGGCCACAGCCGACCGGACTACGCTACTGCATCAACTCTCTGTCGCTTTCCTTCAGACCGAGGAGCAGCAAACGATGAAAATCGATTCCGGAACCAGAGCCCACGCAGAGAATCTGCTTCGGTTCATCGACGCCAGCCCCAGTCCGTGGCACGCCGTCGAGACGGTCAAGAGAGGTCTGGAAGAAAACAGCTTTTGCGAACTGAAAGAGTCGAATGCCTGGTCCCTGGAGCCTGGCAGTCGCCATTACGTGGTGCGCGACGGATCTTCGATTATTGCCTTCGTAACCGGCGACCAAGCACCCACCAAAACCGGGTACAAGATCATCGGCGCGCACACCGACTCGCCCGGCCTGCGAATCAAGCCCAATCCGGTAACCCGGTCCGGCAAAATGAACCGGATCGGTGTCGAAGTCTACGGCGGACCGATTCTGGCCACCTTTACCGATCGGGACCTGAGCCTGGCCGGGCGAGTGGGTATCATGGACGGTAGCGGAGGCTTCCGTACCCAACTGGTTCACATCGACAAACCCCTGCTTCGATTGCCCAACCTGGCGATCCACATGAACAGGAAAGTCAACGAGAAAGGATTACTGCTGCATATCCAGAACGAACTACCACTGATCCTTTCCAACAGCAACGGGGAGGACAACGACGGAAAGGATTTTCTCAACCTGCTCGCCAGGCAGCTCGACACCGAGACCGATTCGATCACCGCTTGGGATCTGGCGATTTTCGACACTCAGCGAGGCGTCCTCTACGGGCCTGATGATGAATTCCTCGCTAATAGCCAGCTAGACAACCTTGCTTCCTGCCATGCGGCGCTTACCGCGTTGCTGAGCGAAGAAGCACTGAAAGGGGAAACAACACGGGTCTGCGCGTTCTTTGACCACGAGGAAATCGGCAGCGAAAGTTTGAAAGGCGCTGACGGCAGCTTCCTGCCCGATGTACTAGAACGCATCTCCCTGGCTCAGAACCAAACACGTGAAGCCTACAAGAGAGCACTGGCAACAAGTTTCCTGATCAGCGCCGACATGGCCCATGCCTACCAGCCGAATTTTACGTCGGCCTACGAACCCGATCACAGGGTGCGAGTCAACCACGGCCCGGTCATCAAAATCAACGCAAACCAGCGCTACACCTCCGAAAGCATATCGGATTCCCGTTTCATCCAGTTATGCTTGGACGCCGGTGTTCCCTGGCAGAAATACAGCCACCGCAGCAACCTGCCCTGCGGCAGCACCATTGGCCCAATAACATCGGCAAAGCTAGGAATCCGTTCAGTCGACGTGGGCTGCCCAATGTGGGCCATGCACAGCATCCGGGAAAGTGCCGGAGTCCTAGACCATGAATACATGACACGGGCAATGACTCGTTTCTTCAGCCACGAGACCTGAGGCAGCAGGCTTTCAGGCTGCCCGGGAAAGAAAAGACAGGAGCTCAGCCGCGAAAACCGAAGTCACCCCAGGCTGCCTGGAGCAACGCGACTCCAGCGAGCACCGCGGTCTCTGTTCTAAGAATACGAGGACCCAGACGAATACCCGTAAACCCGGCATCAAGAACCTGCTCACGTTCCAAAGGGGAAAACCCTCCCTCCGGACCGGACAACAAGGAAACGCAGTCTGGAACGGTATCCAAATCACCGAGAGACAGAGTGGAATGGGGATCCAGGAACAACTTCAAACCACTACACTCTTTCAGCCAGGACAGGAAAGGTTGAGGCGGATTGACTTCGGGAACCCTGGCACGGCTCGATTGTTCACTGGCATGCTGTGCGACTTTCTGCCAGTGCGACTGCTTTTGAAGCGCCCGGTTGGCATCCAGCTTAACCACGGTCCGCTCTGTGAACAGGGGGCTGACGCCGGCTACACCGAGTTCAACCGATTTCTGGATGGCAAAATCCATCCGTTCGCCTCGGGAGATTCCCAGACCCAGATAAATGACCAATCGTGATTCGGTATCGCACCGGCCCGCCGATTCGGCTACAAGGATCACAGATTTCTTGCTCACCTGAACAAGAACCGAGTCATATTCGAAGCCCTGCCCGTCGAACAGGCTCAGGGAATGGCCTTTCTTCAGGCGCAGGACGCTGCGCACGTGGTGTGCACTGGCCTCGTCCAGCTCCACATGGGCACCGAGGCTAAAAGTAACGGGCAGGTAAATTCTCGGAATTCGCATGATTCAAGCTCCATGCCGAGTAAGCTGAAATTGGTCAATTCAGCCCACGTTGTGCCTCCGTATACCCCGGTAAACGAGACCTACCGTAACGGCTGACCTAGTTTATTTCAAGTCGAGGTTGTCCCAAATACGACGAACCAGATGGGACCGGTTCATGGTGTAGAAATGGAGTCCGGGCACGTCGTTGTCGAGCAGACGCTGGCACAGACCGCTGATCAATTCAACACTGAGAGAATGAACTGATTCCCTGTCGTCACCAAAATACTCGAAGCGTTTCCTCATCCAGCGCGGTATCTCTGCACCGCAGGCCTCGGAAAAACGCGAAATCTGGAAGAAGTTGCCAATGGGCATAATTCCGGGGGTAATCGGAACATCAATCCCGCTCTTATCACAAGCATCGCGAAAGCGGAAATAAGCATCGGCATTGTAGAAATATTGGGTGATCGCGCCATTGGCACCGGCATCGATCTTGCGCTTGAAATTCTGGAAATCGGCCTCAATGTTCGGCGCCTGCGGATGCATTTCCGGGTAGGCTGCCACCTCGATATGGAAATAAGACCCGGTTTCTTGCCGGATGAACTCGACCAGTTCATTGGCATAGCGAAACTCGCCAACGTCCATCATCCCGGAAGGCATGTCACCGCGCAGGCATACGATCCTGCGGATTCCCTGGATCCGGTAGTCCTCGATGATCCCCCGGATATTTTCACGGGTAGACCCTATACATGAGATATGCGGCGCTGATTCAATTCCGGTTCTGACCTTGAGGTTCATCACCGTCTCGCGGGTCTTGTCGCGGCTTGTTCCGTCGGCTCCGAAGGTCACCGAGAAAAACAGCGGATTCAGAGCAGCCAGCATGTCCGACGTATTTACCAGCAATTCTTCCGCCTCGGCTGACCGTGGCGGGAAAAACTCGAAGCTGTACTCCTTTTCGTACTGATTTTTCGGTTCCATTACCTGGTTAGGGGGCTATCGATCATGAGAAACGGCCGAAACAGTCAGATTGCGGTAACATCCGGTTGCATAAACCAGAATCGACCTGTTCATTCGCAAGGCCCGGGTACCCTGACACAGCGAAATCAGCAGTCCAGTCCTCGGCCCCCGCGTTGCGTTTCGGCACGAGACAATCAGTAACGGTAATGCTCGGCCTTGAAGGGTCCGTCCTGATCCACGCCGATATACTCCGCCTGTTTTTCCGTCAACCGGGTCAGCTGGACACCGAGTTTCTTCAGGTGCAACGAAGCCACTTTCTCGTCGAGGCTCTTGGGCAGCACATAAACTTCGTGCTTGTAATTTTCTGCGTTGTTCCAGAGTTCTATCTGGGCCAGAACCTGGTTCGAAAACGAGTTCGACATGACGAAGCTTGGATGCCCCGTAGCGCAGCCCAGGTTCACCAGGCGTCCTTCCGCGAGAATGATGATCCGCTTTCCGTCCGGGAAAATCACATGATCTACCTGCGGCTTGATGTTCTCCCACTGATACTGGCCCAGCGAAGCTATATCGATTTCGGAATCGAAATGACCGATGTTGCAAACGATCGCCTGATTCTTCATGGCCTTCATGTGTTCGTGGGTAATCACATGGAAGTTTCCGGTCGCGGTAACAAAAATGTCGGCTTCGGTTGCCGCCTGGTCCAGATTCACCACGCGGTAGCCTTCCATTGCCGCCTGCAGAGCACAGATCGGGTCAATTTCGGTCACCCAGACCGTGGCACCCTGACCACGGAGCGACTGCGCACAGCCCTTTCCGACATCGCCATAACCGCAAACGACTGCGATCTTGCCGGCAATCATGACGTCGGTTCCGCGCTTGATGCCATCAAGCAGCGATTCCCGGCATCCGTAAAGGTTGTCGAACTTGGATTTGGTCACCGAATCATTGACATTGAAAGCTGGGGTTTTCAGCGAGCCCTTGCTGACCATTTCGTAAAGGCGCAACACGCCAGTGGTGGTTTCCTCGGAAAGCCCGCGAACGCCCTCCATCAATTCCGGGTACTTGTCGTGCATCACCAGGGTCAGGTCGCCACCGTCATCCAGCAGCATGTTTGGTCGCCACCCGTCCGGACCGAAAATGCTCTGATCGATGCACCACCAGGCCTCGTCCTCGGTTTCACCCTTCCAGGCAAAAACCGGGACCCCTGTAGCAGCAATTGCCGCCGCCGCGTGATCCTGGGTCGAGAAGATATTGCAAGACGACCAGCGAACCTCCGCTCCGAGAGCGCCCAGTGTCTCAATCAGGACAGCGGTCTGGATTGTCATGTGCAGGCAACCGGTAATTCTGGCGCCCTTCAACGGCTGTTGAGCCTGGTATTCCTCACGAATCGCCATCAGTCCCGGCATTTCGGTTTCGGCGATATTGATTTCCTTACGTCCCCATTCCGCCAGCGAAATGTCGGCGATCTTGTAGTCGGGGGTCAAGTTCGCAACGGGTTGACTGCTCATATAAGGTGTTCTCCAGATAATAAATCCGATGGGTGCGTGCAGATGGTTTCAGAGACCGGCAGCGTCCTTCAACAACTCGGCCTTGTCTGTCTTTTCCCAGGAAAAGGTATCCTCGGTTCGACCAAAATGGCCGTACGACGCCGTTGCCTGATATATCGGTTTCAACAGATCCAGCATCGCAATCAAGCCTTTCGGACGCAGGTCGAAATGTTCCCGGATCAGGGTGTTCATGCGCTCCTCACTGACCTTGCCGGTTCCGAACGTTTCCACGCTGATCGAAGTCGGCTCGGCAACACCAATGGCATACGACACCTGGATTTCACAACGTTCGGCAAGCCCGGCCGCAACGATGTTCTTGGCCACGTACCGACACATGTAGGCAGCCGAGCGATCGACCTTGGAAGGGTCCTTACCGCTGAACGCACCACCGCCGTGACGGGCCATGCCTCCGTAGGTATCGACAATGATCTTGCGCCCGGTAAGGCCGCAGTCACCTACCGGACCGCCGATGACGAACTGGCCGGTCGGATTGACCAGGTACTGGGTGTCCTTGTGGATCCATTCGGACGGCAGAACCGGAATAATGATCTCGTCGATGATGGCTTCCCTCAGTTCCTTTCCTCCGATGTCGGGAGCATGCTGAGTGGACAGAACCACGGCATCAACCGCAACCGGCCGGTTGTTTTCGTAACGGAAAGTCACCTGGCTTTTGGCATCCGGCCGAAGCCACGGAAGAACCTTGGCCTTCCGCAGTTCAGCCTGCCGCTGCACCAATAGGTGGGCATAGGTGATCGGCGCCGGCATCAGCACATCGGTTTCGTTGCTGGCATATCCGAACATCAGACCCTGATCGCCGGCACCTTGCTCGTGATCCTCCGATTCGTCAACGCCCATCGCGATATCAGAGGATTGCTTGCCGATCGCGTTCAGAACTGCGCAACTCTGCCAGTCAAAACCGATCTCCGGATTATCGTAACCGATGTCCCGAAGCACACCCCGAACCAGGTTTTCCATGTCCACCCAAGCGTCGGTCGTGATTTCTCCGGCCAAGATGACCATCCCGGTCTTGACCATTGTTTCACAGGCGACCCGTGAACGGGGGTCCTGCTTCAGCAAGGCGTCCAGAACCGCATCGGACAACTGATCGCAAACCTTGTCAGGATGTCCTTCGGACACCGACTCCGAGGTAAATATGAAATCTTGACTCATCGTATATTCCTTTACCCAGGCATTACCTAGTTAGCTGCAGGTTAGTTTTTAGTGAACAACAGATACTGCGTTCTTTCGCGCATTTAACCATCCATAATACCATGGAGATTAAGTTTTTTATAATTGGTTAATTGCCCGTTTCGGCATGTCTACCCCGGGCAATCTTTCGATGGGTCACCCGCAAGGGCTCAGCCTGGCAAGCCGAACCCAGCCAGCAGTTCCTTCGTCTGACTGAAGGACTCGAGGGCATAATCGGCCTTTTCAAGGCCTGGCAGGCTACGGTGGTCCCTCCCCCGGGTAAAGAACACCGTCCGCGCGCCCGCGGCAATACCGCATTCGATGTCAAACCTGAAGTCGCCAACCATGGCCACTTGATCCGGACGCAGCATCCAGCCCTCACAGATTGAAAGGATAGACCAGGGGTCTGGCTTGGCCGGGCCGTCTTCACGAGTAATCATCCAGTCAAAACGCAGGCCGCACTGGCTCAACATAAGCTCCGCCATTGGGCGGCTGTTCCGTGTCACGATCGCCTTCCTGATCCCATGGAAATCGAGATGCTGCAGAAAACTCGCGACCCCCTCGATAAGCACGGCACGCCTGGCACCCTCAAGCTCATGCCTTTCCAGGACCTTCCGGCAACGCTCGGCCCGAATACCACCCATGCGCTCGACTTCCTCCAGGATCGAACTGTCCAACGCAAGCCCCATGTCACGTCTCATGGCGTCGAAGTCCAGGCTGGAATCCACCAGCGTCCCGTCGAGATCAAAAACAACCCCCTTTACAGAATTCACTTGACTGTTTGCTCCTCTGTGCGATCATCGCTGTGCTTTCGTCGAGCGTTCATCTTTCGCCCACGCATTTATTACCATCCGCACACGCGAGAAAACCGCGTCAAGCATGAACCAACCCTCACGAAAACCGTCCTCATTGTATCCTGGGATCATCCTGGTAATCGCGTTGCTAAGCCTTTTCGGCAAAGCCCATGCACACGGCGGGGTGGCCATCGAAGAAGACATTTGCATGATTCGTTTCGGCTTCTACAAGGCACACTTTACTGTTTACCAGCGGCAAACTCGCGGTGGGGAGGAATTCTGCGAAGATCTGCCTGATGCGGGCCCCACGACATTCTTCATGGGTTATCTTCACAATAGCCTGAAAGATGTACCGGTCGATTTTCGCATCATCCGTAACACCACCGACCTCGGCCGGTACGTCAAATGGCGTGATCTTGAAAAGATCGGTGATCTGGAACCGATGACTGTATTTTACCTACCCCCGGAGCGGCGTGCGGACGGGATGCTGAAAATCCACCATACTTTCGATCGGAAGGGAAACTACATCGGAGTCGTAACAGCCCGGCATCCCAGCCAGGACAAGATCTACCGCGCCGTGTTTCCCTTTCAGGTCGGCAACAGCCGATTCATTTATATCGCCCTTGCCGCAATCATCGCCGTGTTCCTTTTCCTGCAATGGCGTTTCCAACCAATCAACATCTTCATGCGCTGGCTACTCCTCCGCCGTAACAGGGCATCCTGATCATGCCGACCAGACCTGCAGGCCTGAAAACCGTAAACGCAATCTGAAAAGTTCAACCGCCCCTAGCTTTTCGCGCCATTAATGACTGATGCTGCCCAGGGTGTCCGATCAACAAAACTCTCGTTTCGATCCCTGTTGTACCAGCATGGTCTTTTCCGAGGGGAGCCGCGGACCGAGGACAATAGGGTCCGACGATCTAACGCAGGGGTGGCAGACGGGCCTGGACCGAACTTGGGCACCGACCAATCAGGGCAGCCCTGCAGGAATGCCAGAATGCCGACAAAAGCAGCAAGCCGGAACCTATGATGAACGCCGTGAAGGCAAAGCTCAGGCTCACCACACCGTAATGCTCCAGGATCTCACTGAACGCGTACAGAACGTAGACCAGCGCCGAGACCATCAGGGCCCTGCGGTCCACCGAGATGGAGACCAGCGCAACAATCCCGTACAGCACTGCAATGACCACCAGTTGCCACAGGGCAGTCTGTTCCTCGAAAACGCCCAGCGAGGTGAACACGGGGTGGACGAGGAGCGGCGCGGCAACCAAGTGCAGCCAGAAAGCCACGTCGGACCGCCGCGTATGACGCAGGATATCCGATGTGTCCCACCGCATTGCGAGCATGAAGACCAGAACCCCAGAAACAAATATCGCGACAGTCATCCAGTCCTGCACTGCCGGCACAAGGACCCACAGTAACGAAATACTCCCGGCCACCAGGGAAGCGATCCCTGCCGCCACCGTGATCGGCACCTTGAACCGTAGCCAGTGCAGTCTTGCCGCCAGCGCCATCACGAAGCTGATGACCGCTATCCCCGTTTTATCCTTCAAACCCAACCCACTGAGAAGCTCTTCACCTGTCGCATAGACACCGACTACAAAAGCAATCAGCAAAATAATGGACGGCAGTGCCATGCGCCGCTTGCGAGTGAAATATTCCGCAAGGCCCCATGCAGCAACTGTTTGAAGAAGTGGCCCAAACCAGGCACCCAGTTCGGTGCCAATCCACGCCACCGATACGAGCAACAGCATGCAGGCAATGACAACGAATATGTCGTTGAACCCGGTAACCAGCCGGAAATGCTCCTCGTCAACACCGGGACCCATTTTCTGCTGGGCGATGTATTCCCTGAAGGCGGCTGCATCGGCCTTACGCAGGATTCCAGCCTCGACGGCTGACTCAATGTCTTCGTCAGTGTAGATGTCAAA
The DNA here is from genome assembly GCA_002311315.1 of Methylococcaceae bacterium UBA1147. Taxonomy (GTDB): domain Bacteria; phylum Pseudomonadota; class Gammaproteobacteria; order Methylococcales; family UBA1147; genus UBA1147. The sequence goes on from DBZZ01000045.1 coordinate 13,586, forward strand.
CCCTCGAAATTGATTTCACATCAGACCCCGGTCCCCATCAAAGCTTCATGCCAACATCCGCAACACCAGATAGGGCACCAGGTTGAAAACCAGGACCATCATCTTCACGATTCCCATGGCCCCGTAATGGATTGCATCGAACTGCTCAACAGACAGCCTGAACCAGCGACCATGCAAGCCGTAGATGCGGTCATGGGCGAATACAAAGGCCAGGAACCACCAGAGCAGCAGGCCCATGTTGATCAACGAACACCAGCCCAGGATTTCCTGCAGCGTTTCAATCGGCATGCTCCCCTCTCTCGGGCGAATCGCCATGACACTCGTCATGGCCCATGGTATCGACGAAAACCAGAATCTTCAAAACCCCTGGTCAAAAACTGAAAAGCCTCGTCAAGATACGGCTGTCAGAAAAGACACGGTCGCTGCTGAA
>DBZZ01000045.1:14116-31533 GCA_002311315.1 Methylococcaceae bacterium UBA1147
ACGATTCCCTGCGGCCGATTCAACATGAACTTCGACGTTCACGGCTACATGGGGCCAAACGCGCCTGACCGCTATGGTCTAAAGAAAAGGCTTTAAGCACCCGGAATATCTTGGATCCTCCGACCCGGGCGAAACAATTCAGCGAGTCAAACGCAAGAATACGTCGTATATAACATTGTTGCGGCCCAGGTCAAATGTCGCGAGCTGCACGCCCAAACCTCGAGTCAAGAAATCATCCGGCGTGTAGCCCCGGATCAAGCAGGCATCCCATGTCTCGTAGATTGGATCTTTAATGGGCTCAGGACACCGCTCGTTGGTTTTCAGATGCATTCCAGGCAGGCGCCACTCCGGTCTTCTTACTCCTCGGTTTTGGGTCTGCCTGATTACCGCGATTTCGGTACCCGGATTTAGTGCCCCACTTACCATGGGCCTCGGGCTTTCTGTTGTTGCGAGATTTTTTCTCTAAACCAACAGGACGAGAAGCTGGCAATTGGTGACCGGGTTCAAAACCTTCAACTTCCTGGCGTTCCAGATTGCGTTTGATCAAACGCTCGATGTCACGAAGTTGCTTGGTCTCATCGGCACTTACCAGCGAAATTGCTTCCCCCTCATTGCCTGCGCGACCGGTTCTACCGATACGGTGCACATAGTCCTCCGGCACATTCGGAAGGTCAAAGTTGATAACGTGCGGCAGCTGAACTATATCGATGCCACGAGCAGCAATGTCAGTTGCTACCATTACATCAACCTTACCGTGTTTGAAATCGGCAAGCGCCCGAGTCCGCTGAGCCTGGCTTTTGTTGCCATGGATCGCAACTGCACGAATATTGGCTTTACCTAGTTCTTTTACCAGGCGATTGGCACCGTGCTTTGTGCGGCTGAAAACCAGCACTTGAACCCACTGATTTTCTCGAATGAGGTGGCTCAGCAATTGGGTTTTCCTGCTCTTATCAACCGGGTGAATGCGCTGTCGAATTCTTTCAACAGTTGTATTCCTTGGCGCCACATCAATCTCTGCGGGTTGATGAAGCATCGTTCGCGCGAGTTTGCGGATCTCATCCGAGAAGGTTGCAGAGAATAACAGCGATTGCTTGTTTTTCGGCAGGAGAGACTGGATCCGTCTGATATCAGGGATAAAACCCATATCTAACATCCGATCCGCTTCATCCAGTACCAGCGCTTCAATCGAGTCAAACCTGATGGCTTTTTGTTGAAAGAGATCCAGCAGGCGACCTGGAGTCGCCACCAGGATGTCTACACCACGACGGAGTTGCTTGATCTGTGGATTAACATTCACACCGCCAAAGACAACAGCTGAACTTACATTCAGATGCTTGCCGTAGGTCTGGATATTGGCCTGGATTTGCGCGGCCAGTTCGCGCGTTGGCGTAATAATCAAGACGCGCGCGCGGCCACCTTGCACACGTTGTCTCCCGTTTAACTGTTGCAGCATTGGCAAAACAAATGCAGCGGTTTTGCCCGTGCCGGTCTGGGCGGACGCCATCAAATCTTTGCCCTCTAGAACAACCGGTATTGTAGCTAACTGAATGGGCGAAGGCGTACTGTAGCCTTTTTCTTCCACAGCGCGAAGTATCGGTTCGATTAAACCGAGATTATTAAATGTCATGAATATCCTGTAGGCGACGTTGTTGTCGCTTATCAATAAATAGGGGCTAACGCTGGATTAAGAGCATGGCCGTGTATGTGCTTATTGCACGCGCGGCATTCAGAAATTGGCACTCTTTTAAGGAGGGACAGTAGCCGGATTACTACCCGGTACTTACAACTAAAGGATGACGCTTGCTGGTCAGGGCGACCAGCGGGATGCACTCTAGTAGATTATTGGTTGTAATGCAAGGAAATTATTGAGGAAATTGAGTCCTGATCCATCACACCATGTACCACGAAAAACCACCGGGCGCTCCATCGCAACCGTCGCTCAAGGCAACGCAAGTGCAGGAAAATACGTCGAAGCCACGAGACTATCGCCACTGTTTAGTTTTTAACACAATGACTTTCAGCGAATGTCATGTCGCTTTTTCCTGTAAACGGCGGGGGTTTTTCTCCTCGTGCGGAGCGTGGCACATCGTCGCCAGAATCGAAGCTTTCCAGGCCCAAGGGGACGCCACCCACTCTCATACTTGGAAAAATTCCGTCAGTCGGCGCTGACGGCAGTTTTCTGGGGACTTAACCCTGAGGCTGGCGTGTCAAGAATCCCGGTGTGGACCCGACCAACGTCCTGCTGGAACGCATCCGTGCCAATCAGGAGACGGCTTTCCGGAAGAAGAGGTGAAGGATGCCGTCAAGATTTCTCTGCTTATAGATAGCCTCAAGTTTCCATTCCAACAAGTTCGAGGCACCGAAGAATCTGTGTATTCATTTGTGTCTTGAAAGTGGGTTCAGCAATATTCTTACAACGTCTTACGGTCTTTTAAAAAGTTCGCAAGGAGAACGATATGTCTGCGAATAGGATAGGGCAGGAACGTCAAATAGCTGGAATCCGTATATCCAATCAACATCGAGTTCAGTTTGGACGTAAACTAAAATTTACGGAAGAACAGATTGTAGAAATGAAACGTAAACGTGAAAATGGTGTCTTGATACGGGAACTGGGACAAGAATACGGGATTTCTAATGATCGTGTCTACCGACTGACGATAAGTGTTTAGGGGCTGGGGTTGTTATGGGTTTATTGGATAAGTTTTTTGCTAAGAAAAATGGATTAGACACCAGATACTATAGAAATGGACAGAAGAAAGGCAAAGCAACCTTCAAGAATGGAAAGTTAGAAGGGCTTGTAACCACTTGGTTCGAGAATGGACACAAAGAGAGTGAATACAACTACAAGAATGACAAGTTAGATGGACTTTGGACCATCTGGAATGAGGCGGTAATGAAGGCATCAGAAGGAAACTGGAAGGGCGGCAAACAAACTGGCGTTTGGACCTACTGGAATAAAAATGGAACGAAGGAGTCAGAAGGACACTGGAAAGAAGGTAAACAAGATGGGCTTTCAACGTATTGGGACAAAGAGGGAAATGTCACCAAAACGGAGACCTACAAGAACGATGAGTTGGTCACATAAACCCCTCTACTCCCAAGAATGAGCCGTTCCGAACTCAAAACCCGCACAATCTCTCGACTCAGTCGATTCTGATAGACGTGTCCGAGATGAAAAACGAAGCCCCGATCAACGGTACGTGGATTGACTACTACGCAAACGGACAGAAGGAACAAGAAGGAGTGTTCAAGGATGGGAAGAGGAACGGACCTTGGACTTACTGGCATGAGAACGGTCAAAAAAAGAGAGAAGGAGCCTACAGGAATGGGAAACCAGATGGATTTGCGACTTTCTGGAGTGAGAATGGACAAAAGAATAGAGTGGTCAATTACAAGGATGGCAATCCAGATGGTCCTTGGGTGTGGTGGTATGAGAATGGAAATAAGATGGTGGAAATAAACTACAAGGACGGTAAGAAACATGGACTCTGGATTCAGTGGGACGAAGACGAAACAATTCTAAAGACAAGGGCTTACGAGAACGGCGAGTTGATTAAAGAGGCTTAATGATCGAGTGTACAGGTTTATAAGAAGTGTTTAGGTTCGGTTCGGTTAGCTCAACCCTCAGGGGTAATGACTGATAAAAACTGAATGCTTGTAAAGAGACTTTGGTTCCTTTTTTGGTTTTTTGTCTGTTCCTTGGATAGTTAGTTTATGTTACGTACACCTGTTACAAACCGATACAGAATTCAATAAACCCCTAATGCACAGAGGTTCTCCCTATTGCAAGGTAATCACCAGAAATCGTGGCCTTTATCAATTCCCGGTAATATTCGTATCGTACTGCATAGTGTCCAAGAGGCCGAAAGGCCATCTCGGCTTCAATTGCATCAGACCCCCGTTGTAGTTGTAAAAGGCGATCATCCACATGGGATTCGAAGGTCTTTAAAAACATTGCTGAGGGAACATGGAACAAGAAAAGAACGACAACAATCTACTTGCCGAATTTTCTGAATTCATCGATTCATTCAAATCAACCCAACTCGCGACCGTTGATGAAAATGGCCTCCCTCATGCCAGTTATGCCCCTGTACTTCGAAAAGAGCACTGCTTCTACATCTATGTTAGTGGTCTCGCCAGGCATACCAGGAACCTGGAATCTGCATCCCGAACTGCTCTGCTTTTTGTGGAGGATGAATCGTCGACCAGTGAAATATTTGCTCGTCGACGCGCCACCTTTGACTGCCGTGTTCTCGCCATCCCCAGAGATACACCCACCTGGAAATCGCTGATCGTCGATTTTTACAGTCGCTTTGGAACAATCATGGATCTGTTGCGGGACCTCCCGGATTTTCAATTTTTCAAATTGAAACCAATCTCTGCGATCTATGTTAAAGGTTTCGGCAAGACATTCACCATCGGAGGAGACGACCTAGACCTCATGGTCCAAGTCGTCTCCAAGGACAAAAAATAACTGGGGCGTGTTGACGATTCTCTTGACCATCTCAGAGTGGTCGACATCCGTCCTTCTCCCCTAAAACCCGACACAGGATCAGTAGAGAATGGCATCGTTCCCTGATTACACGGAGTTAATTCTCATTATAGGGGATTGGGGCAGGTGAAAAGACGTTTGGAACGTCTACATAAGGAAAAACCGAATTGCCCCGTGTACGTCTAACAAACTCCTATCCTCACGGAAGTTTAAGAACGAAAAATTAAGAGAAGAAGTGGAATTCCTTTCCACAAATGTTTCCTATCTCAAAGAGGATACAAAATTCCAGTCCCGTTCCTACCCAACCAAACTGAAACGAACGAACCGGGAGAATGAGGAATTGGAGAAGACGATAGAGAACATCAAAAGAGGAGCATTTCCTTAACCTAAACCAAGTAGAAAAAAGACGAGGTGTGATTATGAAAACACATTTACAATTGGGAGCATTCCAAAACCTTGGTAAAGTTTTCTTTGTATTGTTAGGGGTTTTTGTAGGGTTAAATTTTCTTTGTTGAGATGATTAATCAAGTGTTTAGGGGAGCTGTAAGTACCAAATTATAGGAGCCTGTCGGTTCCTTTTTTATTCTGGAGGATTGGTGTGATTTTTACGAAGATTTTACAAAGCCCTAATGAACCCAATGAATACGGGGGTTTCAGAGGGTTAAAAACCAAAGGGTCATCATGATGGGATTTTGGAAGAAAAGAACAAAACCTATTATTAATACTGAACTATATTCAGCCCTGTTAAATGGGAGAGAAATTAATATTGTTGACGGCGGTTCATCAAATGTGATTTTTGAACCATTTGACTGCCTTCGAAGAAATGCTGTTATTTATATGTTTGAACCAAACCAAGAGATGGAAAAGTATACAAGTAATGTACGAACCGTAGGTATGGATTCAGCATTGTGGAATGATAATGAAGGTGTCGTTATACATATAGCTGCAGAACCAACAACCTCCTCAGTTTATCCGCCGAATAAATATTTGCTTTCGAAATTCCAAGATCATATAGGATACCCCGCCAGAAAAACAACAAAACGCGTCAAGGTGCCTAGCATGAGTATTGATTCTGCCGTAAACAATCAGCTTTGCCCTGTCCCTGACTTTATCAAATTGGATGTTCATTCTTCAGAATACGAAGCGTTAGAGGGTGCGAACAATGCATTGGAACACTGCTCTGCAGTATTAGTAGAAACTTGGCACTCTCCAATACATAGTGGGCAACATCTCCATGGTGAAATTGAACATTATTTAAATAAAAAGGGTCTTTTTTTATTTGATATGCATTTAAGATCAAAATGGAACTATAGAAACACGAGAAATCTGAATGCTTGGGATCGCCACAGGCTAGTGGGTTCCGAAGGAATATTCTTTCGTGAAGAATATAAAAATGAAAACATAATTATAGCGTTAGGCCTGCTTGATTTATTTCAGTATACTGGTCCGGCCCTGGACCTACTAGAACATAACGAAGCAACCAAATCATTTAAGCATGAGATGAGAAAAGAACTCTTATATCTAAATAGAAAAACCATGTATTACAAGATGATCTATAATCTATACCAGTGCTTTGAAAAAATAAAAAGCAGCTATATAAGTTGATACCATATCAGTGAGCAGGAGACACAACGGTCTTTTTTGGCAACCCGATCTGTACTGAAGGGCTAAAACGAATCCTATAAACCCTCTATTTGGCTGGATGTCTGATTGGCCGCCTTTCCTCCTGGAGAAGGTGAATGAACGGCCGCGGCGACAAATACCGAATCACTCAAAACAACTCTTCGTTTCAACCAGGATCTACCCCTTGCGGTTCACAGACAGCCGCTTAGCCTAGCGCATGCACCTAACCCGATCAGTTCACTCATTCTTTATCCGTTTCTAACGATTTTTTGTACAGACTAGCTTAGGAGGACTGCCGCACTAGCAAAATACCGGCGCTCTCTTGAATCCAGATGCCTTCTGCAAATAGTAAGCTGCACCAAGGAGCCCGTAGGCACGATGACCAAGCAGGCATCCTTGATCTCTGTCCAACGAAGGGTTTCTATAGATTGTGTCGCAAGATTTCCAAACATCTCGTGGTTCTTAATTATCCGGTCTTCTATGCGAGCTGGCGTCCTGGTCAACCCAGTCCGCTTCGTATAGGACATGCCTTTTCGCCCCGGCACCTGACGAGTTGGCCCACCCCGGTAGAACGAACAGCTTTTCGGGCCGAAGAAAAATGTCTCGAACCGGTACTTTTTCTTTGACGGGTTCCAATTGGTCGGTGATCCTCTCTACCGACATCCGGCAATCCCAGATACAGGATAAACACTTCGACTGGTAAGTGCGGACGTCCAGACGACGGTGCCCCCGACTACGATTAGTTTCAACCATAGGTGGCATCCCTCGGAACGACGGATCGACAGATGGCTCTCGGTATCTTTCAGCATCTTGAGACCGCTCGCCTTGTAGAATCCGGCTGTCTCTACCCGAGGATCAGGTGCCGGAACCGCCAATCCGGTCAGTTCCATGCCGGCATGGAACTGATGCTATTCGTGGGTGGCCGTCCCGATAGCGATTTGAAATTCACCACTCTCATCACCGTATTTTCCGTCTACGCGAAGCACGTAGCATTGGTAGCTGTGGTGCCGCTGGTCGAAAGACCGAACTAGACGTATGCGGACCTAGGCAGCGATTACTAGGCGCAAAAAGGCGATTTTTCATGCTTTCTTTCGTCCCTACCATCACACCTTTCCTGATTCGTCCATCGGGTTATTCGATCTATTCCAAACCATGGATCATTGGGTATGCATCAAACCGACTCGCGATGCGCAGAAAGACCAAATACAGGATGTCTACAACCTGGCGATGCAGATGAGCCAGCCGCTTGCGGTAGTTGGGGTAGCCTGGGCGTCGGCTAAACTGCACGGGTTGGATCAATCAACAGTGCAAAGGCAACAGGAGTTCTCCGAAGCCTATTGCTCACCGGTCAATCACCGGCGGGGAAGAGGCTGGGGAGAGCAGGCGATTTGAAATCTCTTTATCCGTATCGGATTATTCTGTACGGTCGATGGGTGCTCGGTCTTCAGCCTATTTATTTGTTTAAATAATAATATTATATTATAATAATAGATTGCAGCCTAATTTTTATTGCGTTATATCACGCCACCATGGACCTTTTATTCGTTTACGTTATTTTTTGTATTTACTGTATTTTTCAATTTGTAGTTATTCTATTTAACTTATTGTATTTATCTATATATATAAATCTAATGAAATTGTATTCACTTATTTTCCCTGCCATAAAAAGATAGTCGCATATTTTTATTTTATACAATTCTTATTGCTCTCTTACCGCTTTTCCATAACGATCATCTGAGGGTGTCTTAGAGATCCCGGTCACCACTTGGATCGTTGTACCGCCTCCCTTCTAAATCTCCCGTTTGTCTGGCCAAACCAGAATGTTCTTCTCTGCAAAGATGGTCCTTGCCTGACGCGGCCTACCAATTGCCATTGATGCAGTCGCGCCCCCAGTTCGTAGTCTTGGGCTAGAGCAGTTATGGGTTCCTGTTTACAGCCAACTTATTAAATCATAAAAACGGTAGAAATTTACCTGTGTTCTTCTGATAGTTGTGGTATTCAGGATAACGCTGCTCTAGCAGGGTTTCCTCCAGGCTTGCTTTAAGCATTAAATCAATGTACAAGACTAACATTATCAATTGAGATATAAAATGAGAATTACTCAACATGAGTCCAAAGCAAAATATCAAGACACTGGTATACATTGGATGCCTAACCCAGCGATAGATTCCTAATGTTACCAGTTGATGATTTTCTTTTAGGGCCGGTGCAATATTTATGTTATCAACCTTCATACTAACAACTGCCGCAACTCCAACCATTACGGCTACAATAAACAATATATTGGAGAGTGCATTCAAACTGGCGACGTTTGTATTAACAAACAGATAGATAATGCAAAAGACCTGAACAATTACATAAATCATGACATTTCATTCCTGGCTTAATCCTCAGCGTTCCAAATCCAATGGATTCCGTCTGCAAGTACCGATTTTCAACCGGTAAAGCCTTTTCCTTTTGATGCCAGATCTCATTACTTTCGATCAGACTTTATCCCTCGTTTTCAAACGAGGGACTCATTTTGGCTCATCCTATAGCCTTACTGAATGAACGACTATTCTTGAAACTTTTCCCGTTACGCATAATCGGCAATTAGGCTTACAAAGAAAGCTAGAACAACGTGCCGCTTCTCAGTCCTGAACAAAATATTGGATCGGCAAACGATTTATCTAAGATACCGTTTGACGCCTTCCTTGCGACTGACTAAGCCTTCCCAGACCACCGCAGCCAGCCCCACCATCTCATCATGTAACGCCTGAGGCTATGGGCGAAGAATTCTAGGTTATCTGCAGTTTAAACCAACGTTATTCCCATCCAGATCGTTATAGCCCTCGTACTCACGCCCAAGCAGGAGAAGTTCCGCCAAGCCTACATCAAGTCCGGCAACCCCACTGAAGCGCACCGTCGCAGCTATTCAACATCTTCTACGATTCAATCGACAATAGCCCCGAAAGGGTTCGATGGGCTAACGAAGTGTACTAAAACGTACTCACTTTTCCGCTAAGGCCTGAACGACTTTATCAGAGAACCCGCATCCAACTAATTTCTCTTTGAAACATGCCTTAAATTGGGTGTCCGCATTATTCGCCTCGTTTCCTTTCTTCGAATTTTTCCGGCATATCTGTGTCACCCCTCTTATCATTTTGGCACTTTTTACTTTCAATGAATTGTCCTTAATGTAATAGAGGTTATCCATCATGTCTTGCGGCTTGATGCCCTCGCAATAGTCGGGTTGATTACTGCATCCACTCATCAATATGCTTGCTGCTAAAAGCCCGCCTATTTTCCACTGATTCTGTATCGCCATAATTGTTCTCACTTTGTTATCCTTTGTACCGTATCAGTTATAACTAACTGATCTTGTTTGGCATCTTCGGCCAAAACTGAATCTTTCCTGGGATAGTTCATGTTCACCATCTGGTGTATTCAGGCCGGTATTAAACGGCTTGGGAATCAGGAACCGGTCGGCTAATAAAAAAATGGGTTGGAATCCATTTTACAGTGTACCAACCCATACCCTCGCTTAGAGCACTTAATAGGCAGGAAGGGCCTAGTAAGTTCGTGAATATTCGATCTACCTTTGATCAAACAATGGTGTGACCGAATGCCGTATTACTGTTCAATTCCATATCCGAGATACTTCCTATGGACGAATCATGTTGTTTTTTCCTTTTTCTCCGAAAAAGACCACAAGCATTTTCACGGGCTTCTTGCCTAAATTCTTGGCATTGTGCCAGATATCAACAGCCTCTAAAAAGCCTTCACCGGCAGAAAATGTCTTTCGTCTACCGTCATCGAATTCGATGCTCACTACGCCTTCAATCACGTAGATGTGAGGAGATACCGGGTGTTTGTGACGTCCACTTTCCCCACCCTGCATGATTTCGACCAATACAGAAGAAACTTCTGGAGACCGGGTTTTAGGCAGGCGCAGCGGTTGTCCAGTTATCGTTTTCGATGCGGTCAATACCGACGTTGCATCAAAGCTCGTTTGCCCAGCAAGCGGGAAGGACAGGCTAACCGCCAGTGTGGCAATCGCTGTCGCTGTAATTTTGTTAATGATCACATTAGCCCTCCAGTAGATCGATACTCATATTGAACCCGGTACGAACGATCGGGGGTTGCCCGAAAAACTGCCGATGTCCCCTTAGAAATTCGAGAATGTGTCACTCAAACTTCTACCGCTTGTTGCCAGCCGGCTATCCGGCCATTGGTTTAAGCATGTATCTCAATCAGTTTGCCAGTTTTGACATCATAGATATACCCATAGACCGGTATGTCGGCTGGAACCAAAGAGTGAGATTTGATTCGACTGACGTCCTCTCTGACGCTAATCGCCTGGTCTTTAATCGTTAACCAGTCGACGTATTTTCCTTCTGCGGAGCCTGGGCCTTCGCCGGAATCATGCCAACCGCTTGCATCGACACTCGATGTTTTCAAACTGCTACCAAGCAAGTCGCGAATAATTTCGTCGGTGAAGGTTTCCATTCCGCAATCGGTGTGGTGGATAACGAACCACTCCCGCGTACCCAGTAGCTTGTAGGAAATAACCAGAGAGCGAATGGCATCGTCACTGGCTCTGCCCCCGGCATTTCGAATGACGTGGGCGTCACCTTCGGCAAGACCGGCATACTTTGCTGGATCTAGTCGGGCATCCATGCAGGTCAGGATGGCGAAATGACGTCCAGGAGGCATCGGCAAATTCCCTTTGTCTCCAAAATCGGCGGCATACTTTTGGTTAGCGTGAAGCACTTCCCCCAGTATCTGACTCATTGTTCTACTCCGTAAAGAAAGAATTTCTTAAGCTTATGGAACGGTCTTGCGCTGATGTTGACGGGGATCTCAAAATCGTTGAATAAACTTTTCAATTTGCATTATGATTGGTTCTCTATATAGGATAAATATAATTTCTTTTACTACAGTGGTAACTAATGGTTATCAATAATGGATAAATTGAAATGCATGACCGCCTTTTGCCAGGTCGCGGAACTGAGTAGCTTTACGGAGGCTGCGGACAAGCTGGATCTGTCCGGACCCATGGTGAGCAAGCAAGTCGCCCAATTGGAACAGCATCTCGGTCTGTGCCTACTGAATCGTACAACGCGAAAAGTTAGCCTGACCGAGACAGGTCGTCAGTATTATGCCCGCTGCAAACAACTGATCAGCGATTTAACCGAAACCGAGAACCTGGCCAGGGCGATCGAACACCAGCCCAGGGGATTGTTGAAAATCAATGCCCCAATTGATTTCGGCATGATGCACATGACGGCAGTGGTGGGAGCTTACAAAACAGCTTTTCCCGAAGTCAATGTTCAACTGATACTGGATAACAAGTATGTTGACCTGAATGACGGTCTGTTCGATATTGTCATTCGCATCACAGATCAACCAGACAATGACGCGGTCGGCAAGGTCATACAGACGACCGAACTCTGCTGTTACGCATCTCCGGATTACCTAGAAAAACATGGTGAGCCACGGGCCATCAAGGACCTGCAGAATCATCGCTGCCTTCAGTTTCTCGGAACCCCTCAGGAAGACGACTGGATTTTTCGAACTGAAAATCGAATCCAGATCATCCAGCCGCGATGGCACTTCGCATCAAACAATGGGAACATCCTTTGCCAGGCCGCTGAAAGAGGCATGGGAGTCATCCAGATCCCTGATATTACGGCATCGCCTTACCTGTCTTCAGGAAGCTTGAAACCCGTTCTCGCACCGTACCGGGTGCGTTCCCTTCCGATTTACGCAATGTATTTGTCACGGCGTTTCCAACCGACCAGGATTAAATCCTTTATCCATTTCTTGGCCAGTAATCTTGCGCAAACGAACAATTCCTCAGGGCAATCCTAAAACCGACCCCGACGAACACCTGCTGAGGGGCTCCAGCAAAGAGGCTATTCCCATGGTTTTGGTACAAGGTCTCCTGCATCCTTGGCCAAGGGGGAGGTCCTTTACCCGCAGAAGACCCTGTGAAGGCTAATTCTATATTGTTAGAAATAGCTAAAACATATCTAACTATGACTTACATTATTAACCATGGGTTATCGATCTGCCCGGGTTGTGATTCGCTGGGGACTTTGTTGACGCCCCGCCTAACCGTTGTCAGAGAGTGGTTCCCTCCGCACCATCAACATTGGGGCAGAAAGCAACACAACTGTCCACCAACCGGTGTGGTCCAAACAGACCGGCGATGCTGAAGCCAAATATACGAAAGTAGAACCGAATCTGTCCGTCTGCGGTCTTAATATCGACCATGTCTACCTTGCTTTTTCGTTGGTTAAACACACTTTAAATATGCTGTAGCCTTTGTAATGACCCACCTTTTCTGCACAGTTAAGCCGGTTGTTGGTACACCTGATAGAAGTGTTTTCATATTTAAAGCCTGATAGGGGCGTTTGGTGTTATACCCGTCCACCCATCTATCAAGGACAGATCGGGCATCATCTAGAGGCTCGAAGCGATGCAACCCGATGCATTGCTCCTTCATCGTCCGGAAGAACCGCTATCCACCGCCATTTCAACAACGTTTGGCTGTACTAAGTAAATCGTTTCAACCGATAGATCTCCCATTCTGGTTCCGGACTTTCACGGTGCAGACCACTAAACCAAACAAAAATCCCGGATAAGCTACGGTCGATACGGTACAACACTGGTCTCAGGATCCAAGTGAAACAGATTGTGAAGTCCGATGATCACTACCAGTGCCGCCTTGTCCGTAATGGACGGCCAATCATTACCTCGGTGTCTTTTCATCTTCTACCCCCTGTAGGGTGACGCTTCCCACTGAAGATACTGAAACTTTCTCTTCAGTTGCCGGACCAATCTGGGCGGCCTCTAACCCATATGTGTGGGGCGAGCTCCTATAGAACGTCGATTCAGGTGTTGAGATATTTCTCGCATTGAATCTGCCGTCGAAGGTATTGTCGAAACTGTAAAGATTAAGCGGCTATGCTGAGCATCATCAGGTGATTTTAAGAGTCACCGCTCGAAAAGGTAGCATGATGAATAGGAAGTTTATTGTCCAAGGGGCTATTTTAATTCTATCGGGTGGGCTGTTGCTTTTCGCGGAAACAATCTGGCCGGGCGAGCAATATCAGAACAGGAGGGATCAGATGATTCATGAGATAGAACAGGATGTCCGCGCGACCAGTCAATATCTGAATAAAGAGGCGCTAACTAACGAAGTTTTAGAGGCTCTTCGAACGGTTCCCCGGCACCGTTTTGTTCCTGAGGAGCAGGTCACTTGGGCCTACGAAAACCGTCCGCTTCCAATTGGACATGGCCAGACCATATCTCAGCCGTACATAGTTGCGATTATGACCGATTTGTTGAAACTCAGATCCAATCACCGGGTGTTGGAGATTGGCACCGGTTCGGGCTATCAGGCAGCAATTCTTGCCACAATCGTCGATCAAGTTTTTACGGTGGAGATTGTCGAGCCACTGGCCGATATGGCGGAAGAGCGACTCAAAAAACTCCGCTATGACCGCATCCATACCCGAAAAGGTGACGGTTACTACGGCTGGAAATCGGAGGCTCCCTTTGACGCCATCGTGGTCACTGCGGCGGCCAGTCATATTCCACCGCCACTGGTTCGTCAACTCAAACCTGGAGGACGTTTAATGATTCCAGTCGGTAGCCGTTTCACGGTCCAACAATTGTTGTTGGTTCACAAGGATTTACTGGGCAGCGTGACGACCGAACAGATTCTCCCAGTCCGTTTCGTTCCATTGACCGGAAACCACTGATTCTTCAATTACTTTAACCGGCTATGTCTGCAGCGTGCCCATTGTTGCTGCGCCTTTCCATCGCCCTGATTGCAGCGGCGGGGCTGGCTTATGAGGTATTGCTGATGCGCTGGTTTTCCATGATCCAGTGGCACCATTTTGCTTTTATGATCATCAGTTTTGCTTTGCTAGGTTTCGGTGCCAGCGGTGCTTTTTTGAGTTTTTTTAGCACCCGGTTGCAGCAGTATTTTCCCACCGCATTGATCAGCAGTTTGCTCCTATTCGGATTGTCTGCGACGGGTGCAATCGTTCTTGCCCAACGAATACCGTTCAATCCGGAGGAATTGCTCTGGAACTGGCGTCAAATCGCTTACCTTTTTTCCATCTATCTGGTTCTGGTTTTCCCGTTTTTTTTTGCCGCAAGCAGCATCGGACTGACCTTAGCAAAATACAGACAGGGGATATTGGGAATTTATGCCGCCAATCTAGTCGGTTCTGGAGTTGGAAGCTTTGGAGCCCTGATCTTGCTGTTTTATCTTTTCCCCGAAAAGGCAGTCATTCTTTTATCGTTAATGGGTGTGGTTGCTGCTGCGATCAGTTGGTGGGCCCTGAAACGTGAATCGACCGGCTGGTTGATCCCTATTATCCTGGTTGGATCATTATTGTGCTTTTTCCCACGTCACTGGATCAGTCCGCTGTACTCCCCATACAAGGCTCTGAGTCAAGCCCTTCGGATACCCGGCACCCATCTTGTAGAGGAGAAATCAAGCCCGCTGGGCAGGGTTAGCGTCGTTGAAACTACGCTGACACCCTTTCGACACGCACCAGGTAAGCCTGAATGCGAACAGCGAAATTCCGGAGCAGGTCGGTGTTTTTGTAGACGGTGACAATTTCACGGTCATCAGCCGAAATGACGAAGCCAACAGGCAGGACTGGCTGGATCAGACTACATCAGCACTTCCCTATCATTTTAAAAGGTTTGACCGGGTGCTGATTCCCGGAGCAGGAACCGGGACCGATGTTCTTCGGGCGCTGCAACACGAGGCCGGGCATGTCGATGCTGTGGAATTGAATCCCTCCATTATCGAGCTCCTTCAAGGCCGCTATGCTGCTTTTTCGGGAAATCTTTACCATCGGGACACTGTCGCAATCCACATCGCGGAAGCACGCGCTTTTGTTGAAAACCAACCCGCGTTCTACGATCTGATCCAGCTTGCGTTGTTGGATTCCTGGGGTGCCTCTGCGGCAGGGTCGTATGCTCTAGGAGAAAACTACCTTTACACGGTAGAAGGACTGAAGACCTTTCTGGATAAACTGGCACCGGGAGGGTATCTCTCCGTAACGCTAGGGACCAAAGTTCCGCCCCGCGATACCCTGAAACTACTTGCCACGGCCATTGAGGCCCTGAAGAAGCTCGGCGTTCAATCTCCGGAAGAGCAACTGATTGTTCTTCGAAGCTGGCAAAAGAGCACTTTGTTGGTCAAAAACGGTCTGATTACAGACCGTGAAATTACCCGTACCCTGTCATTTTGCGAGAAGCGAAGCTTCGACCCGGTTTATTTTCCGGGCATTCGTCCTGAACAAAGTAACCGCCGCAACAGGGTCCGGGAGGATTATTTTTTTCTTGGAAGTCAGGCGCTACTTAGCGATAACGCAAAGGCTTTTCAGAACGATTACAAGTTCAATATCCGGCCGGCAACAGACGATCGCCCTTACTTCTTTGATTTCTTTAAATGGCGGTCTCTACAGGAAATATACGCTGCGCTGGGCAGAGGCGGAATTTCGCTTCTGGAAAGCGGTCAATTGATTCTTGCTGTAACCCTCATGCAGGCTATCGTTGCCAGCACGGTTCTCATACTTTTGCCACTCTGTTTCCATCGAGCCGAACCTGAAGAACCCTCGATTAAGAGGTCAACTCTAAAGGTATTCGCCTACTTTATTCCCTTGGGTGCAGGCTTCATGTTTCTGGAAATCGCATTGATTCAAAAATTTATACTGTTCTTGCACCATCCATTGTATGCAGTTACTACAATACTCAGTGCAATTCTGGTTTTTGCTGGAATTGGCAGTCGTTGGTCTCAGCGGTTTGATTCCCCGAAAGACCGTTCCACTGGGGTCCGCTATTCGGTGGTTGCCCTTATTTCGTTTGTTGTGATCTTTTTGTTTCTTTTGAGCCCCATTTTTGTCGGCCTGATGGCTCTTTCACAAGTGGCAAAAATTCTGGCTGCGGTTTTTCTGGTTGCTCCCATGGGATTTTTCATGGGGATTCCCTTCCCGTTAGCCCTGAGTGAAGTCGCTGCCAGAACGCCCTCACTTATTCCCTGGGCTTGGGGTATCAATGGATGTGCATCGGTCATCAGCGCTGTACTGGCCACATTAATAGCAATCCAGTTTGGATTTACAGTTCTGATTATCTTCTCGCTTATGCTCTATGCGATTGCCGCTGTTTGCTTTCCTCGACTTTAACCGTTCAAGTGCTTGCAATGAAAATATGCTCGGAAAATTAATCCGATTGTGGCGTGACAAATACAGAGCGAATCAACACCCAAACCCGTCCTCGCGGAATTCTCGAATTTTGTTCACAATGGGGACTGGTTGCCCTTACCGACGTGTTGTAACGCATAGACATCCCTTTAGTCTCCGCTTCTGTAATACCCGAGCGCGTCTGGCTAAATCGGCAATCAATAAACGTGGAAACACCCCAGTCATTCGGCCCGTATTTGACAGCCCTATAGGTTCTTTCAGACATCGATTCTCTCGTTTTCTTCGTCCTGTTTCCTTTTGATTACATCGTGCGTTCTGGGGGAAATGTCCCTGGCCTGGGTTGCAGGCAGAGTCGGGGCAGGTATTCGGGCATCGGGCGGTTCATTTCCATACTGCCTAGACCACCTATTTTCCTCTCCCACCGCAACATCCTCAGTTTGAAATCGAGCGGCTGGACTCCTCCGAGCGTACGGGCCCCTGTTCTGAAATAGACCCGGTTCAGTAAGATTATCAGAAAGGCTCTATAAGCCCATCTTGTTTCAAGAGAAAATGGGGTTTCCCACAATCCCTGTGGATAACCTGGTGGATTCATTCTTGGAGAGAAGACCAAAGACTGTTTTTGTTGCTTTCTTATTGGATTGACTAATTTCTATACAGCGACAGATCACGACTATTAATCAATGGGTTAGNNCAACCAAATGTTGCCATACACTCCACTTGTGCAAAATTCCGCGCTGCTAGAATGGGATTTGTCTGGGTATACCCCAGTCAGAGACAAGATGACAGCCACCGTCGATGTAACCGTAGTTCGGGAATCTTCTGTCTAGCTCTTGGATGACCCGTGTGTTTTTGGAGCCAGCAGGAAGGGTGTAGCGTATAAAGAAAAGCCGGGCAAATGCCCGGCCTTTCCTGGTCCAGGGTAAATAGGGTTATGCGGCTTTCTCTTCCGACATAAGTCGACTGGAGCCACCCGTCTTGATCGCGATGTTCCGGGGTTTTATCTCATCCGGTAATTCGCGAACCAGTTCTACATGCAGCAGACCGTTTTCAAGGTTGGCTTCCCTGACACGGACGTAATCGGCAAGCTG
>DBZZ01000045.1:31589-37632 GCA_002311315.1 Methylococcaceae bacterium UBA1147
ATCGGCAAGCTGGAAACGATGCTCGAAGGCCCGTTCGGCGATTCCCTGGTGCAGGTAGTTTCTCGGCTCGTCTGAAGGCGTTTTCCGACCTTTCACGATCATCTGATTGTTGTGTGCCTCCAGAGACAAGTCTGCCTCAGTAAAGCCCGCAACGGCCATGGTAATTCGGTAATTGTTTTCCTCAATCTTTTCGATGTTGTATGGAGGATAAGCGGTCTGTGCGCGCTCGCCCCGTGTGGCAGCATCCATCAGGCCTGCCAGCCGATCGAAACCGATTGAAGAACTGTATAACGGTGAAAAATCAAATGTGGTCATGATCATACTCTCCTATATCTAAGCAATATGAATTGATTTCGACAGTACGTATATGCGTCCCTGTCGATATAGGAAATGGTGATCAACACAATGAATTTCAAGGCTTCAAGAATACGTCCGGGCAACATTCGCCGTTCTCACCGGATTCCCGTTTGGCCAAGCCATCGCTGTTAAAGGCAGCATATGGCACACTTTCCCAAGGGGCCAAGGCAGCCCGTTTGCTGGATTCCAGCCATGATGTCCGAAACAATCAGGCAATCTGGATGTTTGCTCTCCCGGATTTCCTGTTTTCCGGTGCATCCAGCTGATTCTCCGGTGCAGCTTGTCTAAAGGCCTCTAGACTGATGCAATTGCGATAGATTCCCAGAATCAGTGGGTAACGCTCAACAGCGAGCCCGAAGCGTAACGCATTATAGACCTGTGGGATCAGAAACAGGTCGGCAAGACCGGGGACAGTGCCAAAACAAAAGGAACCCTTCGACCCAGAGCCTCGGATTCGGTTTTCAAAGGCACCAAACCCTTTTTCCAACCAATGCTGCATCCATTCATTTCTTGGCTTGACTGGTTCATTCCCAGGCCACAGATAATTCAGTACCCTCAGGTTGTTGAGCGGATGTATGTCACAGGCGATCATTTGGGTCAGTGATCGGACAAAGGCCCGCGCTCTGACACCTTCGGGTAGCAAGGGTGGAAGCGGATAGCGTTCTTCAAGATACTCGACAATCGCGGCCGACTCGGTCAACAGTCCGTCCGTGGTTTGAATCGCCGGCACCAGTCCCTGGGGGTTGATTGCGAGATACTCGCTATGGTTCTGTTCGCCACCATTTTCGAGCAGATGCACCGGATGGATCGTGTAGTCGAGATTTTTCAGGTTCAATGCAATGCGAACCCTGTACGCAGCGGAACTGCGGAAATAGCTGTAAAGCACTAGCGACATGGTTCCACAGTCTGCTCGATCGCGCCAAAAACCGATCTGCCCTGACGATCCAACATGTCAATACGCAGGGTGTCGCCAAAACGCATGAATGCAGTCACTGCTTCACCCTTTTCAGCAATTTCTACTACTCGTTTCTCGACGATACAGGAGAAGCCTTGTTTCAGGTCGCGGTTACTCACAGTTCCGCTGCCAATGATCGTCCCGGCCTGCAAGCGGCGTGTCTTCGCCCCATGGCTGATCAATTCGGCAAAACTGAAATGCATATCAGCCCCGGCATCGGCCGTTCCGAACAGATCTTCGTTCCAGTAAACCTTGAGCTGACCATGCAGACGAGTTCCGTCCCAACGATCCCCCATCTCGTCAGGAGTCACCGCAACCGGGGAGAAAGCGCTTGATGGTTTGCCGTTGAGAAATCCAAACCCCTTCGCCAGTTCGGTAGGAATCAGGTTTCTCAAAGAGATGTCGTTAACGAGTACAAGCAATCGAATATGGCCGGCTGCCCTGTCTGCCAATAGACCCATCGGCACGTCATCGGTAATCACGGCGACCTCAGCTTCAAAATCAATGCCCCAGGCCTCATCCTGCACAACAATCGGGTCTCGAGCCCCAAGAAAACTGTCGGACCCGCCCTGGTACATCAAAGGGTCCTCCAGGAAACTCGGTGGCATGGTCGCACCACGTGCGTTGCGGACCCTTTCCACATGGCTCAGGTAGGCGCTTCCGTCTAACCACTGATACGCCCTCGGCAGGGGTGCGGCCAGTTCCGACCAGTCAAAGGGGCGCCCCATGGCGTGATCGCGGTTTAAGGATTCGTAAATGGCCGCCAGATCAGGAGCAGTACGGTCCCAGTTTTCCAAAGTTGCCTGTAGTGTGCCGACCGATTCCCGGACTTCCAGTAAACGTGTGAGGTCGCGATCGAACACCGCCAGTTGTCCATCCCGGCTAGTGCGGCTTTTCAGGGATCCAAGTTTCATTTCCAGGAATTTACATATTCGGTCCATTCAACCGCTTGAGCAGCTTCGGCAACATCAAGGCTTTCCCGGGTGTCGATCATCACAGCAACTTCCTTGATCTCCTTACCGCAGTTTGCGGCGGCATTTTTCAATGCCTTGGGATGGGGACCGTGCGGTATTCCACTTGGATGGAGAGTCATCATGCCCGGGTGGATATGGTCGCGTGAGAAAAACTTGCCGTAGTGGTAGAAAATCAGTTCATCGTAATCGTCATTACTGTGAAAAAACGGCACATTCAATACGGCAGGATCGGTTTCAAAAGGCCTGGGAACAAACGTACAGACAACAAAGCGACTCGATACAAAGGTGGAATGCGCTGACGGCGGAACGTGATAACGATGGCTCATTAAAGGTCTTATGCTGCGCCAGTTAATGCGTACCGGCATCAAGGTACCATGCCACCCGACCGCGTCCAGGGGATTAAAGGGATAAGTGATAGTCGTCAGCTGATTCCGCCGCTTAACAACAATTTTCCAGTCCACGTCATTCTGTTGGGCAAAGAAAGCCTCATCAAGTGCCGGAACATCCAGTATCGCCGGGTCGAAAATCGCCTGATTACTAACCAGACCTTTTTCAGGTAGTCGATAACTGTCATTGGTCGCTTCGATCAACAACAGGCTCACCGGCTTTTCGACATTCAAACGCCACACGGTCCCCCGAGGAAACATCAGATAATCGCCCTCACTGAATACAAGATGTCCGTAGTCACAAAACAGTTCTCCCTGGCCTTCATGAACAAATATCAGTTCGTCACCGTCTGCATTTCTGAACAGATGATCCATGTCGTCATCCAGTCGGACAAACCGAACCTGTACGCTGATATTTCTAAATAGCAACGAGGCCTGTGATGGTGACTGGACAGAAGTGCTTAGCTCCCTAGTGTCGAACGCCCGCGGTCTCATACTACCTTCGATATTCAGCCAAGCGGTTGGCGGGTGGCGATGGTACATCTGTGTAGCCGGGCCGTAGAACCCTTCTTTTCCCAGTTCTCTTTCGTAGGTATTCTCTGGAAGGTCAGCGTGGGCCTGACGGGATGATTTTCCCTCAATTCTGGGCATATTAATCCAAGGCATTAGAGTACTCCCCGCTTCATTTGGTCACGCTCTATTGATTCAAATAGAGCCTTGAAATTCCCCTCGCCAAAACCCCTGTTCCCTTTGCGCTGGATGACTTCAAAGAAAATCGGACCGATCACCGTGGTGGTAAAGATCTGCAACAGCAACCCGGTACTTCTTTCCGCTGCGCCATCGATCAGAATCCGCTGTGCCCTGAGCCTGGCAATGTCTTCATTGTGTCCTGGAATACGTTGGTCTAGCCGGTCATAGTAAACATCAGGGACCTCCAGAAATTCGATGCCATTGGCCCGAAGTGCTGCGACCGTAGAATAAATATCATCGGACGATAACGCGATGTGCTGGATCCCTTCACCGTGATAAGTATCCAGGTACTCCTGGATCTGGGATTTGGCATCGGAAGGCTCGTTGATGGGTATCTGGATCTTTCCGCAGGGACTAGTCATGGCTCGAGACTTCAGACCGGTCGTCTGACCATGGATGTCAAAATAGCGGATCTCTTGAAAATTAAACAGCCGTTGATAAAAACGGGCCCAGTGATTCATCTGCCCTTGACTGACATTATGGGTTAAATGATCAATTTCGCTGAGACCGACTCCGTCGGGTCTGAATTCAACCCCTTCGTAAGCGTTGAAATCAACATCATAAATCGAGCGGTCTCCGTAACGGTCGATCAGATAAATCAGGCTGCGACCAATCCCCCGGATCGCCGGGATATTCAGTTCCATTGGGCGGACATCGAAGGGATGGGATTCTGCGCCCTGCTTGATCGCCCGTTCATAGCTTTTCGCAGCATTCTTGACGCGAATACCAAAAGCGCAAATGGATGCTCCGTGCACCTTGGCGAAGGCTTGCGCGAAACTGGTCGGCTCATGATTGATGAGGAAATTAATTCCGCCCTGACGATATAGAACGACATCTTTCGAACGATGTTGTGCGATGGCGACAAAACCCATTTGTGAAAACAGATTTTCCAGGGCGCGGGTATCGGGAGCCGTGTATTCAACAAATTCAAATCCATCGGTTCCCATCGGATTGGGAATGTTTCCCATGGTGGTTCTCCGTCCGTTTGCACAAGAGACCCCTCAATGTATCGGGATGCTCCTGCAGCATAGAGAAAAACAACCTGCTTGAATCTGGGAGGCGTTCGATCTAGACAACATAGCCAGATTCACATTTTGGCGTTGGGTCTCCTAGCCATCGCTGATTGCAATGGCTAGTACTCCACTTACCTCATAGACCTTCTGGGTCTGTCTTAGGTTCATCTGCTTCTTGGAAAACAAGAAGCATGACCTTTAACAGGATGGCAGCAATCGACAGTTCCGGCCGAAACGAAGCACGAATCTTCCTGTCTAAACACGAAACCATTGATGCCAGACAATTCACCAGAGCGAGTTCTCGCCACGACCCGGAAGATTGCAGATCATCTACAAAAAATACTTCAGCCGCTTTCTGACTTTACACCCCAACGAGCTCCATTTTACGGCGCACAGTCATCATTTTTGGCCCGATGTAACCCGTGATGCGGTTATGCGCCACTGGGATGATTCGGCTCGATACGTTGATAACAAGTGGGAATGGATCATGGATGAAGTTTTTCATCCCACCCAGAAGCTGATTGCCGACTTGATCGGGTCCGAAACACCGGAACAGATCGTTTTCGGTGCAAATACCCATGAATTTATCTGCCGTTTGCTCTCCTGTTTCAGGAGGGAGGCAGTATTCTCGATCTTAACAACTGACAGCGAATTTCAAAGTTTCGGGCGTCAAGCCAGACGCCTTGAAGAAGAGGTCGGTATTACCGTCAAAAAAATACCCGTAGAACCCATCGGTACATTTAATAGTCGCTTTATAGAAGCCCTTCGGCAGCAACAATTTGATCTAATTTTTCTTAGCCAGGTATTTTACAATTCCGGTCGCGCAATCGCAGATTTGGACGCGTTCATGCAGGCTCTAATAGAACTTGCGAGCCTGGACACAGTGATTGTTCTAGACGGATACCACGCTTTTTGTGCCCTGCCAACCACGATTTCTCCTTTTGCGGACCGGGTGTTCTACCTTGCCGGTGGCTACAAGTACGCCCAGGCCGGCGAAGGTGTCTGTTTTTTGCACAGTCCCCCAGGATCTGAACTTCGACCCGTCAATACCGGGTGGTTTGCCGATTTCGGGGGGCTTAGCTCAGATCAACACGGCGCGGTAGCCTACGCAAAAGACGGTCTCCGCTTCGCCGGGGCCACCTTTGACCCAGGGGGTGTCTACCGACTGAAGTCAGTGCTAGAACTTTTCCGAAGCCTTGGTCTCGAAAGCAAGAAAATCCACGAACACGTGAAAAACCTTCAGGATTTTTTTATCTCCAGACTGGGCACAACTGACCATCCCCTCATTAATCAGGGCAATCTCTTGTATGACTCTGGCAGCCCTCACGGACATTTTTTGACATTTGTTCTTGGATCACAGAAAAATGCCGCGGATTTCTGCACACAATTAAAAAAAATCGGGGTATATACGGATCATCGGGGAAACCACCTGCGCATGGGCTTTGGGATTTACCATGAAGCCGCAGATATCAAAGAATTTTTCAGCCGTTTGCCCAAGACGTAGTTTGGGGGAAACTGAAACTTGTTGCTTGCCTAGAGGGTCTTATCGTTAAAGTAAACAAAGCCGAATAGGAGGTGCATCATGGCAACCACGCAGCACGTTTTGGG
>DBZZ01000045.1:37725-47735 GCA_002311315.1 Methylococcaceae bacterium UBA1147
CCCGGGTATTCACTAAGGAAGGCCCAGAGTCTGCTCGAATTTCAGCACCACATCCAAACTTCGATGTTACAACACCGAGTCATTACCAATAATGCCTATACGTCCTGGTTCAGTCAGGGCCGTCAGAACCTTGGCCAAATCAAGGCTTTCATCATCCAGTTCTCGGTCTTTTCGAACCAGTTTCTACTGGCCCAGATGAACAAGATGATTAACGCTGACAGCCTGGAAAGCATGCGCTCATCGAAAGAAATCCTGGCTAATGAGATCGGTGTCCGGTTTAAATCGAAAAAGGACAAAACCACTGATGAAATTTACGGATCCACCGATGGCTCGGTCGAAAACAGCACCTTCCGTTTTGACTCGGCGCATTTTGAATGGATTTATGCAATCGCTCGAGAACTCGGGCTCAACTTCGATGAAATCGGCAAAGCAAGGCAAGGCACGGAATCAACGCGGTTTTTCTGTGACGAGCTGTTCCGGCTGTATGGAGGCGACAATTACCAGCTTTCCCAATCCGCCAGTTTCGCGATCGAAAACTGGGCCGCTGCAGGATTCTGGAAAGAACTGATCACAGGATTTGACCTTTTCAACCGAAATAACAGTATGCACTTGCCTCTTGGTTTTTTCATCTGGCATGACCGCATCGAATCTCAGCATGCTGAACATACTCAGGAAGAACTGGAAGAACTGTATTTCACCCACGAAATTGACGAAGAGGGCTTTCTTCTCAATGGCAATACCATGCTCGATGCGGTTGACGTATTCTGGAATGGTCTCGATGAGCAGCGCCGCGAACTTTCAGTCAACCATTAATCCGGCAAACTACGGGCACCACCGTGAGATACTGAAGCCGGGCTACTTGCGAAGAGGCTTTCTCCCGGTTGCCGACCCACTTTGCCGCTTTCCACGTGGTTCCCCCTACGCCGTACTGGATGAAGTCGGCCTGGGGCTTCCTCAAGCCCTTCTTGAAAGCAGTTTTCGCCGGCAAATGCGCAACCTCGATATTCCCTTTTGGGTGGATAGCGGAAGTTCAAACGATCCTGCTGCCCTGCGGCTGTATTACCTCCGTATCGGCTTTATTGTCTCGGCCTACATTCACCAGATCGGTCAACAATCCTGCCATAGTTTGCCGGTTAACCTCGCAAAACCCCTGATCCATGTCTGCGAACGGTTGGATCGCCCCCCGATTCTCAGTTATGACGGCTATGCACTGTACAACTGGAAACGCCTCGATCCGCTACAGCCAGTCCAGCTCGGCAACATCGAAACGCTGCAGAATTTTGTGGAACTATACGATGAGCACTGGTTTATCCTGGTTCATGTCGAAATCGAAGCGATCGCTGCAGAAATTCTGGCGGCAATAACGAAGATCCATTACAAATCCAGAGCCACCCGGAATCGAGACCTCTGTCCGGAAATGTGGGGCATCGCCGACGCGATCAACAAACAGACTAATGTACTGAAACGGATCCCCGAAAAGATGGACCCTAAACTATATTTTATAAAGTTTCGCCCTTATATCGGCTTTTTCAACAAAGTCCATTTCCAGGGAATCGATGCACAGCCGGTCGACTTGCGCGGCGAGACCGGTGCCCAAAGCAGCATTTTCCCTGTTTTGGAAGCCCTGATGAAAATCCCCCACGAACCGTCGATTTTGATGCGGCATCTTGACGATCTGCGTAACTACATGCCCTCGCAACATCGGCAATACATTGCGGAAGTCAGGCAACTGCCATCGCTCAGAAAGAAAGAATACCGAAATCCTTTCAACGCCATCCTAGATGCCATGATCGGGTTTCGGAAAGTTCATTACAGCTGGGCCACCGAGTACATCCACAACCGGAGCCGGGATGGCCTGGGAACCGGAGGTACCCCGTATAGGCAATGGCTCGCACAATTGATTGACGAAACCTGCCGCCACCGTTTCTAAACCCCGCCCGATCAGGAGCTGAAAATATGGCCGGGTAGCTTCAGATCCACGTGTTGATACCAGAGGTGCTTGGTTCTATGAACAACGCAGAACCCCTGTGGGCGAGCTGATCACAATATTTCTGTGCCTAATCCAGAATATCGTTCAAAATAAGCTCGGCGCCGATCTCCTTGTCATCAGCGTTATTCGGCTTCCCCCGCAGGCTCCAATCAGCACGTCACCAGTGGATCGAAAAGCCTGTAACAACCGGCCGTCTTTATGATTGGGACTCTGCTGACCGATATTTTGACTGTCTTGGTGCTTTTGTGCTTTGAAGCGCGGTCAGACAACATTGAGCTTAGGTTTAGACCTTTTCTTCGGGCAAATCCCAGGGAAGCGTGTCGCCTTCGAGGATATCGGCATAATGCCCGTTCATAATCTTACTGCCCAGCGAATCGATTTGTTTTTCGCGGGCAATCCCGCGTTGTCTGATCTTTCTGACTAGATGTGCCACCTCAATCTCGGCGCGAACGCAAAATTCACTGGCCAATTCAATCTCCGCTTTTTTGTCTGAGTCGGCAGCACGAATACAGGTGATTGCCATGGCCGAAAGCAGCAAGGCAATTTCCGCACAATCGCCGATTAACAACTGGCGTTGCTCCAGACTCTGCGTAGGTGTTGGCAACTGTCCAGGCTTTCCTGTCAGCCGGTTTCCAATACGGAGGAAACAGTAACGTAGCGTTTCTGCCATCATCCGATTCATGAGTAGGCGGAAAAGTCGCTGCTTGCCGCGATGAATAAAAGACATATGCGTTTTTAAAGAGGCCGGTAAACTCAGGCTACAACCCGGAGAAGGTAAGAAATACCAACGACCGTATTGCAGCCCCAACCGGAAAAGAACGCTTGCTGTTCTGTGCTGGCTCAGCAGAGTCAAATCCCTGAGAGAACTATCAAGCAAACAGCGCATGAGATAGAGACGGAGAATATTGCTTCCGCCTTCACCAATTTTTAGCATACGGGCACTTCGGAACAAACGTTCGATCGGCACGGCGGTTTCACCTCTACTGGCCTGCGAGGCATGGGTTTCATAGCCACGGCCGCCCCTGAGCTGAAGGGTTTCATCAGCGACTTTCATCAAAGAATGGGAACAAAACAATTTGAGCATCGCCGCTTCCAGACGAATGTCAGTGTCCCCCCGATCGGAACATCCAGAAACGAATCGCAAAAAGGATTCGGCTGCGTAGGTGCGGCAATGCATGTCCACCAGTTGCTCGGTATTTAATGAGTGTTCCCCAACGGGCTTACCTCCCTGCACTCTTCGAACGCCCCACCAACGCGCCGTGTGGGTCAATTGTTTCAACATGCCTAGAGAAATCGCGGAAATATTGATCCGTCCAGAGCCTAGGTTCATGAACGAAATCTTAAGGCCTTCGCCGATTTCCCCGACCTGCTGACTGGCCGATACCCGTACCTTGTCGAGCCGAATCGCCGCATTGGGGAGGCCGTGCCAGCCGCAAAATGCAAGGGGCCGAATTTCGATGCCTGGTGTGTCGCGTTCTACCAAAAAAGCGGTGATGCGCCAACGAGGCTTCAGGGTCGAGATTTCCTCACCGGGAAAAACCACCACCGCCAGCATCATGAAAACATCAGCTACGGTGCCCAGGGTGGTATAGAGCTTACCGCCGCGATCCCAGCTGCCGCTGAGTTCAAAATAACTGCCGTCCGAGCTCGATCGTGCCACCGTTTGCAAGCGGCTTGGGTCGGACCCGGTTTCGGGCGTGGTTAGGCAAAAGGCACCGATGTCCGTTTCTGCCAGACGATGTAAATATTTTCGTCTCAGCTTTTCACCTTCGATTGAATCGGGATGCAGTTTTTTCTCAGACAAAAGGCCCTGCGCTACACCAAGCTGCTGCACCGAGACCACTAGAGCCAAAACTTCACTGCGACTGGCTATAGTCTCCAGAAGGCGGCTGTAGGCGCACTGGCCTAGCCCCAATCCACCGTAGGATTTTGGAATGCGTGCTGACAGGCAACCGAGGGTACGCAATCCTTGCAGGTACGCTGGCGGAATTTGTTTCCGGTTTTCGATGGTTTCGGCGTCGACTTCATCACGCAGCCATTGGCGCACGCGACCAATGAGTGCTTCATCTCTCTGGCGGCAGGTGTCCCACTGATTCAGACATTCCCGGATGCGGGAGTAATCGGGCCCGCTGGTCAGAAGGCCTGCCAAGGGCGTCGCTTTCTGCCGATCATGCGCTGATTCAAAGGTGGCTTTGAATCGCTGATAGTCTTCTTCTTTCAACAAGCTCTCCCGCGAAAGCGCATATGATTTTTGACCGACAAAAAAAAAGCCGGTTCAATGCCATCGTTGGATAGTGCCCGGGAATCGGAGCGAAACCAGTACAATCGGCATGTTTGGACAGGCAAAAAATCAAGGGTTTGTGAACCCGGCAACCAAAGAAGCCGGGGCCGATCGGATGCGGACCTGTGCAGTCGGCCTGTCTGAATACCTTACTGATGCATGTGCAGGATCTGTGGCTATGACCGGGGAAAGGTCTCAAGCTGTAGCATAGTTGAACGATTGCTTGCAATAAAACCGTTGTTGAACAACCCTGCGCCGCATTTGCAGCCTCTACGCACGTGCAATGGGTTATGATCCCACGGGTTACATCGGTCAGAGATAACCGCATTCCAAATCAGATCTCTCTCACATGCGCAAGCCAGCGTCCAGCCGAATCACTTCTCCATTGAGCATAGGATTTTCAATGGTATGTGCAATGAGAGCGGCAAATTCTGAAGGTTTGCCAAGACGAGATGGAAAAAGGCTCTGCTGTTCAAGCGCCTTGCGTTGATGCTCTTTGACCGACGAGAACATCGGCGTATCAAAGACACCCGGACTCACTGTCATCACACGGATCCCGTATTCGGACAGTTCCCGTGCCAAGGGC
This sequence comes from Methylococcaceae bacterium UBA1147, assembly GCA_002311315.1. Classification (GTDB taxonomy): domain Bacteria; phylum Pseudomonadota; class Gammaproteobacteria; order Methylococcales; family UBA1147; genus UBA1147. Next base: position 42,583 of record DBZZ01000045.1, read on the forward strand.
AAGGTCATACCGACAATAGCGGCCTTCGATGCGGCATAGGCACTCTGGCCAATTTGACCATCGGAGGCGGCGATAGATGCGGTATTAATAATAATCCCGCGCTCACCATCGCTATTCGGCGGATTGTCCATCATTGCTACGCTCGTTTGACGCACCATGTCGAAGGTACCAACAAGATTCACATCTAGACAGCGTTTAAAATTCTCCAGATCGAAGACCGCGCCATCCTTAGAGATCAACTTTTCCGCATAGAGTATGCCGGCGCAGTTGATTAGTCCGTGTATTAGCCGAAATTTCTGCGTAGCTTCTCGAAGGGCAGCGGCGATGTCATCACTACGCGTGATGTCTGCGCGGATGCACAGGATTCGGTCGTCATCGAATTCACTTCGATCCTGCCTAAGGTCCAGCGCTACAACACGAGCATGCTGGCCAACAAGGTACCGACTGACGGCGAGACCCAAGCCAGAAGAGGCTCCGGTGACGATGAATGTTGCATTGGGAATCTGCATCGCAACCGACTCACAGGGCTCGCCGATATTGGCCGCCGACCTCATAAAACGCTTGGGTGATCTGCCCCAAAGAACAGCTCCGCACAGTTTGCATTAATTCTGGGAAAATAGCCTCGTGCTTGATTACGGTTTGTTTGAGTTTTTCCAAGGCTGCCGCCGATTTGTTGCGGTTTCTTTCATGAAACCGTCTCAGACGCTGTATCTGGTTGCGTTTATCCGATGTGCTGGAACGTACCGGCTTGATTGCTGCCAATTTGTTCGCAGAGAGCGACCTTAACGTGTTAAGGCCAATGATGGGGATGCTGCCATTGTTTTTGCCAGATTCATACCGCAGGCTTTCCTCTTGGATTTTACTGCGTTGGTAGCCGCTATCCATGCCACCCAGCACGCCTCCTCGTTGAGACAATCGGTCAAACTCATCCAGCACTGCCTGTTCTACTTGATCGGTCAGATACTCAATGATGAAAGAGCCCTGATTGGAATTCTCGTTCTGTGCCAACCCCCATTCCTTGTTGATGATGGCTTGTATGGCCAGAGCACTTCTCAGGGTCTCTTCCGTGGGTGTAGTGATGGCTTCGTCGCGGGCGTTAGTGTGCAGACTATTGCACTGATCATAAACAGCGTTAAGCGCCTGCAGCGTCGTACGGATTTCATTGAAATCCACGGTTTGAGCATGCAGCGATCGGCCAGAAGTTTGAATGTGATATTTTAACTTTTGGCTGCGCTTTCCGACACCATAATGGTCTCTCATGGCAACGGCCCATATTCGGCGTGCTACCCTCCCGATAACGGCATATTCAGGATCCATGCCGTTGGAGAAAAAGAAAGACAGGCGGTGGGCGAAATCATCGACTTTCATGCCCCGTGCACGGAAAATTTCCACGTACGAAAAACCGTTGGCCAAAGTAAACGCCAGTTGGGTGATAGGATTGGCGCCAGCTTCGGCGATGTGGTAGCCGGACACCGACATTGAATAAAAGTGGAGGATCTTCTGTTCGATAAAATATCGCTGTACATCCGCAAGCAACCTGAGGCTGAAGTCGATGGAAAAGATACAGGTATTCTGGCCCTGATCCTCCTTTAGGATATCAGCCTGAACTGTGCCACGGACGGTCTGCAATGTGTACCGGCGAATTTTCTCTGTTTCCCTAGCATCCGGTGGACGCTTGTGTTCGTCTGTGAATTTGGCCAGTTGCTGATCAATGGCGGTGTCAAAAAACATCGCCAGCAGAATCGGGGCCGGGCCATTAATGGTCATGGATACCGAAGTTTTTGGATGGCATAGGTCAAATCCCTGAAAGAGGGATTTCATATCGTTCAGGGTTGCCACCGAAACACCGGAGTTTCCGATCTTACCGAGAATATCCGGCTGTTCGTCAGGGTCGCAGCCGTACAACGTAACTGAATCAAAGGCCGTGGACAGACGCTGCGCGTCACTGTCCTGGCAAAGGTACTTGAATCGTTGATTGGTGCTTTCCGGCCCCCCTTCACCGGCAAACATGCGGGTCGCGGCTTCATCGCTTCGTTTTGACCGGAAAACGCCTGCGGTAAAGGGGAATTTGCCCGGCAGATTCTCCAGCATCAGCCATCGAAGGAGATCCCCATGACCCCGAAACGTAGGTCGTGCAACCTTAGGGAACGCCAAGCCGGACAACGTGACAAGCATATCGGCATCACTTCCCAACGAAGGGTTCACGTGATGATCCAGGTAATCCTTCAATGCTTCCCGCAACGCCGGGTCGAGGCATTTTTCCTTTGTTTTTATGGGTTCATCCAGCATCACCGCGGAACTGTCATCAAGTTGATTTCTAACCATGGACAGCCCCTGGATCTGATGAGCCAGTTCGGCCTGCTGATCGGCCTTACTTCGATAGGCGCGGACGACACGCGCGATATCGGCAAGATAGTACTGCCGATCAGACGGGATCAGAACATCGTGGGGAGGCCCGACAGGTCGGATCGGCACGGTCAGGGACCGGTCCGGCGATGGCAAACCACATCCGTTTAGCAGTTGTCTAAGGTGCACATACAGGCGACTGGTGCCCTCGTCATTACAGCGTGCTGCAATGGTGCCGTACACGGGCATGGTGCTGCAGGCCTTGTCGAAGTCACCTCTGTTTCGCTGCAATTGTTTCTGAACCAGGAGCAAGGCATCGACACTGTTTTTGTCATCAAATTTGTTGAGCGCAACCAGGTCACAATAATCCAGCATATTGATTTTTTCTAACTGGCTTGGAGCACCGAACTCGCGTGTCATGACGTATAGGTTGATGTCCGCCATGGAAACGATTCCGGTACTCCCCTGGCCGATGCCCGGGGTTTCGATCAAGATCAGATCAAAATTTTCTTGTTGCAAGGTACGAACAAAAGCCGGCAACGCCGCAGGCATTTCATTCCCTGCTTTCCGCGTAGCCATGGAGCGCATATAGATATTCGACGAATTCAGTGCATTCATCCGTAGACGGTCACCTAGCAAGGCGCCGCCCGTCTTGACTCTGGATGGATCGATTGCGATCAAGGCAATTTTCAGCCGATCCTTGTACTCCTGGCGAAAACGCCACAGCAATTCATCAATAAGCGATGACTTGCCAGATCCACCGGAGCCGGTGATCCCAAGGACAATCGCCTGTTTGCCAATGGCTTTGGATATTTCGGGTCCAGCAGGAGGATCTAGCTCGATGGTGGTGAGTTTTTCTGACAGTCTGCGCCAGCCAGGCGGAGCCGGCCCGGCCGGTTTTGAACGCTGGCGACAAATCCGCAGCATATCGTCGATCATACCCTGCAAACCCATTTTCTGACCATCTTCAGGCGAATAAATCGCGGCCACGCCAAGAGCGCGTAGCTTTTTGACTTCATCCGGGAGAATCACTCCACCACCCCCCCCGAATACGGAAATTCCGGCTAACCCACTGGATTCAAGCCGTTCCACAAGGTATTCGAAAAACTCGATGTGGCCGCCCTGATAACAGCTGACCGCCAGGGCATCTGCATCTTCGTGCACGGCCGCATTGACCAGTTCATCAACATTGCGGTTGTGCCCTAAATGAATGACCTCAACACCATTGGCCTGCAACAGCCGACGAATGATATTGATCGCCGCATCATGCCCATCAAACCGGCTTGTCGCCGTGATAAACCTCAGGGACGGGGAGCTCGGTGCTGAGAAAATGGCGGACTGGCTTGCTCCAGGATGTGTATTCATGGATCTTTCCTCAAAGATGCTGCGAATGATCATGTAACAACAGATGGTCGCAACGTGCTGTTTTTTTAGATTCGCTACATCTGGCAGAGTTCCTGGCTTCAGGAACCCCCACCCGAAGAAGCGGGTCTTATCAATGAACAGATGGAATCGGCTAGAGATGCCGCGGCTGTCACTGCCGAGATCAGTGACTCCTCTTGTTCCGCAATACCAAACGGTAAGGAAAGGCAGAATGGACGGGCCAAATCAAAACACCGTAATCGCTGCGTACGCACGAACGCCAATCGGCAAATTTCAGGGCTGTTTCCGTGCTCTAAACGGGCCTCAGCTGGGGTCTGTCGCCATTAGAGCCGCCTGCGACCGGGCCGGGGTTAATGATCATGTCATCGATGAAGTCCTGATGGGCTGTGTGTTGACTGCCGGCCTTGGCCAGGCACCAGCGAGGCAAGCGGCACTCAGAGCCGGTTTGCCGGTATCGTTACCCTGTACCACAATCAACAAAATGTGCGGTTCCGGGATGAAAGCAGTGATGCTCGGGCACGATCTTATCCAATCCGGTAGTGCGGGCATCGTCGTCGCCGGCGGTATGGAAAGCATGAGTAACGCGCCCTATCTGCTGAACCGATGTTTTAGCAATCGGCGCTTAGGCCACGGCAAGATGCTGGACCACATCTATCTGGATGGTCTTGAAGACCCTGACGAGAAACGTCTCATGGGGTGCTATGCCGAGGATTGCGCCGAAGATTTTAACCTCAGCCGCAAGCAACAGGATGATTACGCGCGCCATTCCCTGGAACGCGTTCGATCGGCTATGCAACAAGGCTGTTTTGACAACGAGATTCAGGCCGTTCCAGTGAGTGTAGACGGTAACCAGGTCAACGTATGCAGCGACGAACAACCGACATTGCTAGACAGTGAAAAGATTTCCACCTTAAAATCGGCCTTCATACCCGATGGTACGGTTACGGCAGCCAATTCCAGTTCCATTTCCGACGGGGCGGCGGCCCTTGTCCTATTGGAGGCGTCTGCCGTAGAAACAAATGCCGTTGAACCCCTGGGGCGGATCGTCTGTCATCACAGTTATGCCAGCAAACCGGCACATTTCATCCGCGCGCCGGTATTTGCCATTCAGGGCCTGTTGGATAAGGCGGGAATGGATGTGTGCGATATAGATCTGTTCGAAATTAATGAAGCCTTTGCTGTCGTACCTTTGCTGGCCATGAAGGAATGTGGAATTCCGCATGCCAAACTCAATGTTCACGGTGGTGCCTGTGCCCTTGGTCATCCCATCGGCGCTTCGGGCGCCCGGATATTGGTAACCTTGTGCGCAGCGCTGACCAGGTACAATCTGCATCGAGGGATTGCCGCTATTTGCATTGGCGGCGGTGAGGCGACGGCCGTAATGGTGGAACGATGACGGTTATCAATACATCGGTTTCTCCAAA
>DBZZ01000039.1:0-307 GCA_002311315.1 Methylococcaceae bacterium UBA1147
CTCATGAATTTCAAGGCCGAGAAAAACCGAATGGGCCTGGTAGTCGATGAATACGGTGAAGTGCAGGGAGTGGTAACGCTGGAGGATCTTCTGCAGGAAATTGTTGGTGAAATCATTACCGGCTCCTCCGATGTCCGGATACAGAAAGATGGCAGCTACCTGGTCGATGCAAGCGTCACCCTGAGGGATCTGAACCGATTGACCGGCTGGTCATTCCCAACCAAAGGACCGAAGACCCTGAACGGGCTGATCATCGAATTCCTGGAAACAATACCTGTTCGCGAAACCAGCCTGGTTCTGTCCGGAT
>DBZZ01000039.1:405-15664 GCA_002311315.1 Methylococcaceae bacterium UBA1147
CCGTCTGGAGATTCTGGAGGTAGATGAACACGCGGTACAAATGGTGAAGTTTTACGCACCGGAGAACCAGAGCGACTGACATGTCGTGCGCAGGCCGATCAGACCACCGGCCAGGCTGTGGGGTAGCAAGCCAGGGGACGCCATCCGGTTACCTAGATAAAATTGATCGCCTCGGACAACTGGGCAACCCCGACCACCTCGACCCCATTCAGCTTTTTCCTTGGCGCGTTACCCTTCGGCACGATGGCCTTCTTGAAGCCGTGCTTGAAAGCCTCGTTCATCCGAGCTTCGCCGTTCGCAACCGGCCTGATTTCCCCGGACAAGCCTATTTCGCCGAAAACGAACACGTCCGAAGGAATCACAGTGTTCCTGAGGCTCGACAGAATACCCAGAACCACCGCAAGATCGGTGCTGGTTTCCGTCACCCTGACCCCGCCGACGCAATTGATGAAAACATCATGGTCGGACACCTGCACACCGCCATGCCGTGACAGAACAGCCAGCAGCATGGCGATCCGGTTNNCCACCAGCGCCTGTATCTCGACCAGCAGTGGTCTTGTCCCTTCCCACAAGACGTTCACAACGCTGCCCGGTCCCGACGGTGCCATACGGCTCAGGAACATCGCAGAAGGGTTACGCACTTCCCGCAAACCATCCGAGGTCATGGCAAACAAACCGATTTCATTGACCGCCCCGAATCGGTTCTTAGTCGCCCGAAGCACCCGGTATCGACTGTCTTCCGTTGATGACAACATGATCTGGGTATCCACGATGTGGCTCAGGGTCATGGGACCGGCGATGGTCTGATCCTTGGTTACATGTCCCACGATCAGAACGATCATCCCGCTCCTTTTTGCGGCCTGGGTCAGTAATGCTGCGCATTCGCGCACCTGAGAAACGCCCCCGGGCACCGCGTCGAGTGAATCGGAACACATGACCTGGATGGAGTCGATCACCACGATTTCCGGCTTTTCCCGTTCGCAAACGGCCAGAATCCTGTCGACCGACGTTTCACCCAGCATTTTCAACCGATCCATCGGAAGTTTGATCCTTCGCGCACGGCCGGCGATCTGTTGCAGCGACTCTTCGCCTGAAACGTAAAGGACTTCCCTTTGCTCGGACAGATGGCCAAGGGTCTGGACCAAAATGGTGCTCTTTCCCGCACCCGGGTCACCAGACAGCAGTACAACCGACCCGGGCACGAATCCACCCCCCAACACACGATCAAATTCCTGCATCCCCGACCGGATTCGGACAATTTCCTCGGCTCCGACAGCGCTCAGGTACTGAACTTCATTCTCGGTTCCTGCGAAACCCAGTGTCCTCGACTTCGAATTCGTACTTTTCGGGCCGATGCGGATTTCGCGGATTGAATTCCACGCGCGGCATCGCAGACACTGGCCGCTCCATTTCGAATAATCGGCACCGCATTCTTCGCAGACGTAAGCGATTCTAGATTTCTGTGTTGCCATCCCTATCCTGCTCCCGCTACCGGGTGACACCGCACCGGCGGTTCACCGCAACGTTCCCGGCTGTCACCCAAACATCTTTCCACTGTCCGGGCAATGGACAGTAGCCTGACATCCTGCCCGTGCGATGCAACCAATTGCATTCCCACTGGAATGCCGGCTGCATCTAGTCCCACCGGCAAGGTCACGGCACATAGCCCCAGGCAATTGACGAAGCTGGTATTGCGCAGCGAGAGCAAGTTGCACTCCCTGTAACGACCGAGGTCGTCTATTTCCACCATGGTCGGAGCAGTCAGGGGTACGGCAGGCGAAACCAGTATGTCCACGGAACGCAATCTTTGCCGAATTCCGAGGCCCAGTGTCCGAAACAGAGATACCCGTTCAAGGTACTCACAGGCCGTCAGCGTTGCGGCGTCCTGCATTCGCTGTTCGATCTTCGGATCGAGCAAGGGAATCCAGTCCGGCAGGCTGTTCTTCAAAAACGTCTGCAACTCGACGCCCGCCAGCCCTCCTTTTCGGAACACCGGGAGCACTTTTTCGATTTCGGGCAATTCCAACGCTATTTTCCGTGCCCCGGCGCCGACCAATTCGTCCACGGCTATGGTAATACTTTCGGTGACTCCCGGGGAACAATCCGACCACAAAACCCCATCACTGAGTCCTATGCGCAAACCGTACAGTTCTGCATCGGACACGGGTTCACATCTGCGGTCCTTTGCGAGTTCCCGGTCAAGGGCCAAGAACGCAAAGATCGCGTCGTCAACCGTCCGAGTCAGCAGTCCGACAGAATCGAGACTTGGACTCAGGGGAACAATGCCGGTGGTGTTCCAGCGACCGATACTTGTTTTCAGGCCCACGTTGCCGGTCATGCTGGCAGGAATCCGTACCGAGCCCGCGGTGTCGGTTCCAAGGGCCAGCACCGCGGAGCCTGCACACAAGCTGACCCCGGCACCACTGGATGACCCCCCAGGGACCCGATGATGCTCAGGGTCCCAAGGGTTCCTGGGGGTGCGCCAGTGAGGATTCACACCCAACCCGCCAAAGGCAAATTCAACGCTATGGGTTTTTCCCGCGATCACGGCCTGTTGGCGGCGCAGCTGGCGTACCACGGGACCCTCGGTGCACCACTCGACCGGCAACGGTTTCCGGGTTCCGGCATAGGTCGGGTAGTTCGCAACTCCGAACAGGTCCTTTACGGAAATCGGTAGCCCCCTCAGGGAGCCAGCAGGCGTACCGTTGGCCTGCGATGCATCGGCGACCCGCGCCTGCTCGAGTCCACGATCCGGATCCCAGACAATATACGCACCGAGAGAACCACCAGATCTCTGGTGATTTGAAACGGCTGCGTTCAGCAACTCTTCAGCTCTCAGGGAGCCGGTACTGATCCCTGCAGACAATTGCGACAGAGACTTTCTCAGTACGTCAGCCATGCTATGGGATATCGGAAAAACAGGACATTCATCATGGGAAAGGTTCAGCGGCCTAGCGTGCCAAAAACAGAATTATACAGCCGGAAATCGAATAGTAAGACTCCGAAAGCCTGTGGAGCAACAAACAGGAACAACTAGTTCTGCGCTAAATCCCCCTGCCCCTGCAGATAATGCAATGGCCCACCCCTGAAGGGTGCAAAACCAGTTCCGAAGATAATGCCAGCATCCAGCAGATCACTGTTCTCAACCACCTTTTCCTGGAGACAGGCTTTGGCTTCATCGGTTAGGCATTTCACCAGCCTCGCCTGTATCGAAGCCAATTCCCCGGGGTAAGCCGGTTCTTTCTCCCTGACGATTTCTCCATTCCTGTAGCGGTAAAAACCACTTCCTGACTTTCTACCGAGAGAACCCTTGTCGACCAGTTGCCGAAGACGCTCCGGCACTTCCAGCCCAAGATCCCTCGACAGGATACCGGCGACAAAAAGACACACGTCCAGGCCGATCGTATCGGCAAGCCGAATTGGGCCCATTGGCATGCCGAAATCGGTTGCCGCATGGTCGACAACCGTTTTGGGAACCCCTTCTTCCAGCATGTTGACAGCTTCCAGCAGGTAAGGCATCAGAACCCGGTTCACCAGGAAACCCGGGGAACTGGAAACGATAACCGGCAACTTGTCGATATGGCGCGCAAAGGCCATGGCCTGCTCGACCACGTCCGGTAAGGTCTGCGGACTCCGTACCACTTCCACCAGAGGCATTTTTGCCACCGGATTAAAAAAATGCAGGCCGACAAGTCGATCAGGGTTCCGCATGCCCTGGCTCAAGTTTTCCAACCGAATACTAGAAGTGTTTGTGGCAAAAAGCGCATCGGACCTGGCTTTGGGTTCCAGTTCCCGATAAAGGGACTGCTTGGCGCCAATGTCTTCGAATATCGCTTCTATAATGACGTCCGCAGTTCCCACGCCCAGCCCCCGTTCATCCGGAATCAGGCGATCCATGACAGCATTCGCGAGATGCTTGCGGCCGCGGAATCGTCGTGTAAGGTACTTGTTCGCTCGCTGCAAGGCTTTCGCCAGCCCTGCCCTATTTGTATCCTGCACAGTGACCTTGAGACCCTGCAGGGCACACCACGCCGCGATGTCACCGCCCATAACCCCGGCACCAACAACATGAACGTGCGCCGGACAGATTAACGACTTGTCCGCCCCCGACTTGAGCATATCCTGCAGCATGAACACCCTGACCAGGTTGCGAGCCGTGGGATTGGTGCTTAGGCGAGCAACCGACTTGGCTTCCTCGTCCATCAAAACCTTTTCATTGCCACCATATCTGCGCCAGAGTTCGACCAGTTCATAGGGCGCCGGATAATGTTCCCGCTTGGCCTCCTTCGCAACCTGCTTGATCATCTGAGTCGAGACCACCGAGCGCAACGGCTGACGATTCAGAGCCTTGATCCAAAGACGGGGTCTTCTTTCCCGAGCAGGATGCAGGATCACCTCCTCTGCAGACTTCCGCAGTAACCTTGCCGGTACGGCATGATCAATCAGACCAATTTTCTGTGCTTTCCGCGCATCAACGGTTCTTCCGGTCAGCATCAGGTTCATCGCAACCAGTGGTCCAAGAACCCTGATCGAACGGACAGTGCCACCAAACCCCGGATGAATACCCAGCTTCACTTCCGGAAATCCGATCCGGGTCGACCGATCATCCATTGCAACGCGGAAGTTGCAGGCCAGGGCCAGTTCCAAGCCTCCCCCGAGGCAGAATCCATTGATTACGGCAACGGTCGGAAAGGGTAACGCCTCGATGCGGTTCATAACCTGCTGCCCGCGGCAAAGCATGGCGTGCGCGTCTTCAAACCCACTGATCCGGGTGAATTCCTTGACATCAGCTCCAGCGATGAAACCCCTTTTCTTGGCCGACCCAAGAGCAAGGCCAGTCGGCTGCATCCGGGTCAGATAATCCAGTACCGCATTGAATTCATCGAGCAGGCCCGATGAAAGAATGTTGGTTTCGCCCTGCTCATAATCAAGCAACAGCCAGAGGATTCCCTGCTGCCCTCTCTCAATCCTGAAGTGTTTGAATTCGGTCATTGGTTTATCCTGCGGCATTTTTAAGCAACATGGCACCGCCTTGGCCACCCCCGATGCAAATCGTGGCAACCCCTTTTTGTGCTTTTTTCCGGTTCATGACCCGCGCCAGGTGCAATACGATGCGGGCCCCGCTTGCCCCGACCGGATGCCCCAGGCTAATGCCTCCACCATCCACGTTCAGGCGTTCATGTGGAACCTCGCCAAAAGCGCTGGACAGTCCAAACTCGTCACTGCAATACTGGGAATTCTTCCAGGCACTCAGGCAAGCCAGAACCTGGGCAGCAAATGCTTCGTTCAGCTCCCAATAATCGATCTGGTCAGGTCCCAGCTTGTGACGGGAAAGCATTGGTATTACCGCGTGAACCGGTCCCAACCCCATCTCCGCCGGATCCAGGGCCGCCCACTGGGTATCAACAATTTCAGCCATCGGCGACAAACCGTATTTCTCCACGGCGGTTTCACTGGCCAACAGAACCCAAGCCGCCCCATCGGTCACCTGGGCACTGTTGCCCGCGGTGATATTGCCAAAACGGCGATCAAATACCGGCCTCAGCTTGGCCAGGGCTTCAACCGAGCTGTCCGGACGCAGCCCGTCATCATGTTCGTAAAAATTTCCGCTGGAATCGTAGCTTGATTCGATTTCGCCAAGAAATCCTGACTCCCTTGCCACGAATAGCCGCTTGTGGCTCTCAACGGCATAAGCGTCCATCTGTTCCCTTGTGATGCCGAAGCGGGTAGCTAGGTTTTCTGCGGTCTGGCCCATGGAAAGACCAACGATTGGATCCATCAATCCCTTGAGCAGACCGATCACCGGTACCAGGAACCCCGGCCGGAAACCGCTAAGAACCTTGAGTCGGCCTGAAAGCGACCGGCTGGCCTGCAATCGGGAAAACCAGCGAACCATCTTTTCACTAAAAAGAAGGGGGGCCTGGCTCATCGATTCCATTCCCCCGGCAAGGACCAGGTCTGAATAGCCGTGGCGGACGTTCCGCCATGCCGAATCGATCGCCTGCATTCCGGAAGCACAGTTCCTCTGAACGGTCCAAGCCGGGATCGTCTGGCCGATGCCAAGGCGCAACGCGACCAGCCTCGCAATGTTCACTTCATCGGGCGCTGGAGAAACGCAACCGGCGATGAGTTCATCGAGCGCATCGGGGCCGAACGGCTGCCTGAGCAGCAACGGGCGGGCCGCCAGGATCCCGAGATCCAATGCCTTGAACGGACCTGGCCCGCCCCGCACCTTAATAAAGGGTGTGCGGCTACCGTCAATGATATAGACCGGCCGGCCTTTCTGCGGAATTCCTCTGGTCGATACTGTCATACAAGCCTCAACGTCCCGAACTGATGTTAAAGATCATTAATGCACTGCGGCGTCCAGAAACACGACCACGACAAAAACGGTTCTTGTTCAACCCTTGCGATCCCGCCGACGGTCGGTATCCGAAAGATCCAACCGTTATACAACGGGCTCCGGCCGCGCTTGGTTTCCCACCATCGCCTCTGGCGAAAACTCGTCGACACTGATCGCCTCGCGCGTTGTCCGTTCCGCGGCCTCGAGCAGTTGGTATTCTGTCTCGTCGATTACACCGGCTTCCAGTGCTGCCTGGACCAGTTCCGACCGGCGCTTGACCTTCAATCTGCCGCTCCGTCGTGCCTGATCAAGCTTTTTCTGGGCTGGCTCTGCCCTAAGTACCGCCTGGAATGCACGCTCGATACGCCCGCTCGGATCATTCTCGGTCGAATTGAGGTAAATACCAAGGGTTAGTCGGTCACGGGTCTCACTATCGGTCAAAAGCACCGCTGCAGCCTTCTGAATAACCTTGTCACTGGGCGGCGAATAGGGCTTGCCACTGGGAAAAATCAAGCCACGAATAAGCACAGCAACAGCCCTGTTGGGGAGATTCCAGAACACGGCCAACAGGGATTGCTGGGCACGATGAATGGTGCTTCGGCATGCCCAGTGGACCAGAGGCAGATCATCCTCTCGGCAGCCCTGGTCCTGGTAATGCTTCAGCACAGCGGAACACAGGTAGAGATTGCTCATGACATCAGCCAGGCGTCCTGACAAACGCTCCTTCCGTTTCAAGGCTCCGCCGAGCGAAACCACTGCAATATCAGCGATCAGCGCAAACCCTGCGCTGAGTCGGGTGATCTGGCGATAGTACAGACGGGTGCTCCGGTCTCCCGGCACATCCGCAAAACGGGCATTGGTCAATGCCAGCCAGGTAGCCCGGGCCAGGTTGCCCAGCAGAAAGCCGATATGACCGAACAGAGCTTTATCAAACATCTCGACAGCCTGATGAGGATCATCCTGAGTCATTGCCGCCATCTCCCTCTGAATGAAAGGGTGGCATCGAACCGCACCCTGCCCGAATATGATCAGGCTTCGCGTGAGGATATTGGCCCCTTCAACCGTGATACTGACCGGAATAGTCTGGTAAATGCGACCGATATAGTTCCTCGGCCCAAGGCAGATTCCGGATCCCGCATGAATATCCATGGCATCATTGACCACTTGCCGCATTCGCTCCGTCAGTTCGTATTTCACAATGGCTGAGACGATCGAGGGTTTTTCGCCCTGGTCGAGAGCCCCTGCCGTAATACTACGCGCTGCATCCATTAAATAGGTCTCGCCCGCAATTCTGGCCAGAGGTGCCTCGACTCCCTCGAACTTACCAATCGGAAGATTGAACTGTTTGCGAATCCGGGCGTATGCACCGGTGTAACGGCTGACAGTCTTGCCGGCTCCGGCGCTGAGGGCCGGTAGGGAGACACCGCGGCCTTCAGCCAGACATTCGACCAGCATTCGCCAGCCATTGCCTACCTGCTCCAGGCCGCCGACCACCCATTCCATCGGAATGAAAACATTCTTGCCACGATTGGGCCCGTTCTGGAAAGCACAATTCAACGGAAAATGCCGATTACCGATCTCGATTCCGGGGGTGTCCGTAGCGATCAGGGCCACGGTAATGCCGATTTCCCTTCTGTCACCAATCAGCCCATCCGGATCATAGAGCTTGAACGCCAACCCCAGCAGGGTCGCCACCGGACCCAACGTAATGTAGCGTTTCTCCCAGTTCAGCCGGATGCCAAGCACGTCCTTTTTTCCCTGGAACCGGCCACGGCATACCACGCCCTCATCCGGCATGCTGCTCGCGTCACTTCCGGCATCGGGTCCCGTCAGGGCAAAACACGGGATTTCCTCACCACTCGCCAGACGCGGCAAATAGTAGTCTCTCTGCTTGTCAGTACCGTATTCGAGTAGCAACTTTCCCGGCCCTAGGGAATTCGGCACCATGACGGTCACACCAGCCGTGATGCTGCGGCTTGCCACTTTCATCACCACGCATGAGTGGCCATTGACGGAGAATTCCAGGCCACCGAATCGTTTTGGAATAATGATTCCAAAAAACCGGTTATTCTTCAGAAATTCCCAAACTTCAGGTGGAAGATCCTGTCGATTGTGCGTGATGTCCCAGTCATCCAACATCTCACACAGTTGTTCGACCGGACCATCGATAAACGCCTGTTCCTCGTTGGAAAGCTTCGGGGAAGGCAGGCTTTGGAGCTTATCCCAGTCGGGTTTACCGCAAAAAAGCTCCGCATCCCACCAGACGGTCCCTGATTCCAGTGCGTCCCGTTCAGTATCTGAAATCGGCGGCATGGTCTTTCGCATGCCCCGTAGAACCGGTCCACTAACCAGGCAACGCCGGACCGAGGAGACCTTTACAATGGTGACCCCGGCAATCAACATGAACCACGAAATACTCGTTACCGTACTGTCAACCCCGGAAAAGGAGATCATCAGCAATGCTGCGGCCAATGCACCCCAGGCAATCCATGTATTCATGCCATTATAGGCCATGATCCACAAACCGATAACAGCCAAGACAATCCACATCATAGCGTTCATACCTCAATTGCTCTGACAGCCGGGACCAGAAAGTGTTCTTTCACGATCAAAGCTAACTCCGGGCCGGCGCTTTAGCAAGTTGAGGGGCACTTCTCTTGACCCAATACGACGACCCAATGACCTATACTGGCGGCAAATGACCAATGCAGCTACGGAACATAACCGACCGGCTTGAAACAAACTGCCGGGTTACAATTCATCGGTCGAGGTGACTGCATATAGATGCATCTCCACCCAATCCATACACGCGGGGCATTCCAGATGAATATACTGATGACTGGAGGAACCGGATTCATCGGGCAACACTTGTGTCGCTCGCTGACCCGACACAACAACCAGGTGACGGTACTAAGCCGGACCCCGGATCGTGTACCGGCAATCTGTGGTCCTGTCTGCCATGGCGTGGGATCCATCGATGACTTGGGAAGCGACAGTGCATTCGATGCAATCATCAATCTGGCCGGAGAACCCATCATTGCGAGACGCTGGACCGCACAAAGAAAGGAAGTTCTGAGAAACAGTCGCACAGGTACAACCCGTAAAATTGTAGGGTTGATCGAACGGAGTGACTCAAGGCCATCGGTGTTGATCAACGCATCAGCCGTTGGATATTACGGTGACCAGGGCGACCAGGAACTGGGTGAATCAAGTCCAGCCCGGGACGATTTTGGACACCGACTGTGCGTTGAATGGGAATCCGAAACGCAAAAGGCCGCTGCATTTGGCGTGCGCGTCTGCATCATCAGGATCGGTCTGGTTATCGGTGAGCAGGGCGGCTTCCTGAAACCCATGACAACGCCCTTCAAGCTCGGCCTGGGCGGTCCGATCAGCGATGGCAAGCAATGGATGTCCTGGATTCACAGGGACGACCTTATCTGCATCATCGAACGTCTACTGGACGATCCTTCACTGAGCGGTGTGTTCAATGCCACCACCCCTTCCCCGGCAACCAGCCGCGATTTCGCAAAAACCCTGGCCAGGATTCTGGGCAGGCCGGCAATCATTCCCGTCCCGCGGCTTCTGCTGGCAATGCTGCTCGGAGAAAGGTCCATGCTGTTGACTGGTGGACAGAAGGCCTTGCCTGTTCGCCTGATCGAAAACAAGTTTCGGTTCAAATACGACCAGTTGGAAGCAGCCCTTCGACAGGCCCTCGAGCGACCGCGAGATCCGGACCGGACAAGCTGATCTTATCCTCGGCCGACTCATGGCATCAAGCCGGTAAACCTGAACCCCGGGTACCGAACTCGGCCGCACCACGCTGGCTCACCGGCCAAACGGTACCATCGGTTCATGAGCTACAGGGGCAACCGGCTAATTCTGGTATTCTAGTCAGGCATCGGGTCGCCGTGTTTTTCGAGCCCATGAACGTCCGCTGGCAACGCGTGCCGCTACCGCCAAACCCGGTCAGGTCGCATCAGACACCCGACAAATACCATCCTGGAACGGACAGCGCCCCTGCCCATGAACAAGCCTTTACCCCTCCGCTCAAGTGACGGTAACGATCCCGGGCCACTTCTGTTTGGCAATCGGTCATTTCTTTTCTTTCTCGTCACCCAGGCGCTGGGAGCCCTCAATGACAATGTTCTGAAACAACTGGTGCTCCTGCTTGGCGTTGGGTACACGATGTCTGGAATCGACTACCAGGCGGCGATCCAGTTCTTGTTTGCCATACCCTTCCTGCTCTTTTCCGGTATTGCCGGGGACATTTCCGATCGCTACAGCAAGGGCTGGCTGATGACCCTGTGCAAGAAAGCCGAAATCCTGGTCGCATGTGCCGCCGTGGGAGCATTGCTATTTGCCGCAAACGGAAATCCGGAACCCAGCGGAACTCCCCTGCATTTATGGCTTCTGGCCATTGTCTGTTTTGTCATGGGGACACAAAGCACCTTCTTTGCCCCGGCCAAGTACGGAGGATTGCCTCAACTGGTTCGCGAAGAGGACCTTGCCCCGGCAACCGGCCTGACCCAGATGACCACCTTTCTCGCGATTATCTTCGGTGTTGCCCTGGCCGGAATATTAGTCGATGTTTTTGCCGACAGCATCTATGTCGGGGGTCTGATCGCGATCGGCATCGCATTGCTCGGGACCCTTACCTCGCGAGGAATCAGTCGTCACCCCGCTGCCGATCCCGACCGCCGCATTGGCATCGGTTCATTCACCAGTGTGCTTCCAAACCTGGCGGACATCATCCGCAGCGATCAGCTCATGTTCCGAATCATGCTCGCCTATTCCTGGTTCTGGTTTGTTGGCGGTATAGTCCTCACCTCGATCAACGCCCTCGGGCGGCTCCAGTTGGGGCTAAACAACTTTGAAACCAGCCTGATGGTCGCAGTCACATCGATCGGGATTGCGGTCGGCAGCATGCTGGTGGGAAAACTGTCGCGTGGGAAGGTACGGCTGGGACTGAGCATCCCGGGAGTCGTTCTGCTGATCATTTGCCTTGGCAGCTTCTACCTGGTTCCGCTGCATACCCCAAGCCCCGCCGAGATGGAGTTGGTTAAACAGCTGAATGAACTGTCGTCCGATGCCGGCGGAATGCAGGTAATCCCCCGGGCGTTACCGTCAAAACGATACGCCTGCATGCTGATCCTGTTTTTACTGGGAACAGCATCCGGATTCTACTCGGTTCCACTACTGGCATTCATCCAGGCCCGGCCTTCACGAAACCGGAAAGGACAGGTTTTTGCCGCGGTAAACTGGTTGAACTGGATCTTCATCGTAGGTTCTGCAGCCGCCTACGGGCTGGGAATCACGCTGGTTGGCTTCCGGGCCAACCTGTTGCTGGCCTCGCTAGGCCCGCTAACATTGCTGGTTGCTGGTTTGCTTGTTCCCGGAATTGTCCACCGACTGCGAAAGGAAAAACCCGTTTTCGTCCACACCGCGGACTGAACAGGACAAACACATGAAAACCCTGGCCGATGCTGTCTCTGCGTACGGGCGACAGAAGCTGGCAATCATCCTGCTACTTGGCGCCAGTCTGATCGTACTGTTCGGATTCGTACCGCCGATTCCCCAGGATCTCGCCTACCACCGATTCGCTCCAACCAGCGTCGAGATAACCGGAATCCCCAACACATGGAACGTGATGACGAATCTGCCGTTCGCGGTCGTCGGTCTGCTTGGACTTTTATTTTGTTCCAGGACTCCGCACCTCGCTGCAACAGGGTCATGGAAACTGTTCTTTGCGGGGGTCACCCTGACATCCATCGGGTCCGCATACTACCACTGGCAACCGACCAGCGCGACGCTGGTCTGGGACCGGCTTCCCATGACGATTGCATTCACATCACTTTTCTCGGCGTTGCTGAGCGAACAGTTCAGCGACATACTGGAACGATTCATACTAGTGCCGATGGTCGTTCTGGGTCTTTCCAGTGTGCTGTACTGGCAGCAGACTAACGACCTGAGATTCTACGCAATGGTTCAGTTCTTCCCGCTGGTTGCCCTGCCGATAACGAGTTGCATCATCCCCCTCCGTGATGGGTCCGGCCGGTACCTTTACCAGGCCCTCGCGGCCTATGCCCTGGCCAAGATCTTCGAAACCTACGACCAGCAAACATGGAAACTGCTCGGATTCAGTGGCCACGCGATAAAACACCTGCTCTCTGGGTACAGCACTTTTTGCCTTTTGCTAATGCTGAAAATGGAAAACCGCCAACACCCGACCCAGGAACCCTCGCCGTCAAGAGACCCCTAGGTGTTTTGGCTCTCCCCAGAGCGTTCATCCGCTTGCCGGGGAACAAACAAACGAGAAAAAACAAGGCCCAGTTCGAAAAGAATCCAGATCGGTACCGCAAGCAGGGTCTGCGAAATCACGTCGGGTGGTGTCAGGAACATGCCCACAACGAAGGCACCTACAATCACGTAGGGTCTTTTCTCCGCCAGCGACTCACGACTCACGACACCGGTCGAAACAAGGATTATGGTCGCGATTGGCACTTCAAATGATAAGCCAAAGGCAAAGAAAAGCGTGAGCACGAAATCCAAGTACCGGGAAATGTCGGTCATGACCGCGACGTTTTGCGGACCAATCGCTGTCAGGAAGCCAAATATCAGAGGGAAAACAACAAAATAGGCGAATGCAATTCCTGCATAAAAAAGCAATGTACTGGACAGTAGTAGCGGCACAATCAACCGTTTCTCGTGACGGTAAAGACCGGGGGCCACGAAGGCCCATAGTTGGTAAAGAATCAGCGGTACCGACAAGAAGATGGAAAGAACCAATACCAGCTTGAACGGTGTGAAAAAAGGCGATGCGACATCAATGGCAATCATTGATGTGCTGGGAGGAAGATGAACCGTCAGCGGCCCCGCAAGGTAGGCATAGATTTCACTCGCGTACGGACTTAGCCCCAGGAAAACCAGAAAAACGGCAGCAATGGATTTCAGCAAACGCGACCGCAGTTCAACCAGGTGCGAAATCAGAGGTTGTTCGGCATCCCTCGGAGGAGAACCATTCGGTCCGTCCATTGATCAGCCGGCTTTCTTACCGGCTTCCTGTCCGACCCGGACCGAATCGTGGCCGTCAGAAGGTTCCTGCAATGCGCTAGAGGTTTCGTCGATCAGACCCCGCATTTCGTTGACCGGTGAATGGTTTTCGATGGTCTGCCGCAACTCTTCCGCGTAGAGTTCGTCGCGGATTTCCTGCTTCAATGTCGCGCTCGTCCGCCGGGCCTTGCCAATCCAGAAACCGGCAACCCGGACAAGCTCTGGAAGCCGCTGCGGACCGACCACGATCAAGCAGATCAGGCCAACCAGTGCCAGTTCCCAGAAACCCACGTCAAACATTCGATCTCACCCAATTCGTTCTGTTCCCGACGACAATAACGGCCCGTTACTAAGGCTTGTCTTTTTCACTGGTTTCGGCCTCGACATCAATCGTAGTCCCACCGGTTTCTTCAAGGTTTTCAGATGCGCCGGGCCGGCCCTTTTCGTCGTCGTTCATCGCTTTCCGGAACCCCTTGATCGCGGTTCCCAGATCGGAACCCAGGTGCCGCATGCGTTTCGTTCCGAACAGCAAAAGAACGATCACCAGAACAATGAGCAACTGCCAGATACTCGGTCCCATGGTTTTTTCTCCACGCTCAGTTGAATGAAATAAAACCGGTCGGTGTCCCTGTTCTGACTACCGGTCCAGACAAAAAGTTTAGAACCCGGCTGCAGGAACCGACGTTACTTGTTCCTGGACGCCTTCTCTTCGAGCCCGGACAAACCGAATCGGCGGCCCAGTTCTTCAAGAACATCATTCGGACTCAGACCTTGATACGCCAGCAATACCATCGAATGAAACCACAGGTCCGCAGTTTCGTAGATGATCTGACGTTTGTCCCCCGCTTTGCCGGCGATCACCGTTTCAGTGGCTTCCTCGCCAATTTTCTTCAGGATGCCATCCAGCCCCTTTGCGTAAAGGCTGGCCACGTAGGAACTGTCTGGATCAGCGGCCTTCCGTTGTTCCAGTACGACGGCAAGTTCTTCCAGCACAC
Source organism: Methylococcaceae bacterium UBA1147 (assembly GCA_002311315.1). Taxonomy (GTDB): domain Bacteria; phylum Pseudomonadota; class Gammaproteobacteria; order Methylococcales; family UBA1147; genus UBA1147. Next base: position 14,794 of record DBZZ01000039.1, read on the forward strand.
GGCTCATGACGACCCCTTGTAAATGGTCTCCGGACTGCGGATAACTGGATCCGTTACAATCCATGAATCGTTTTCAAGTTTCCTGTAGAAACAGTGATGGCGGCCAGTATGGCAGGCTATTCCACCGACCTGCTCAACTTCCATGAGCAAGACATCTTCATCGCAATCCAGGCGAAGTTCCACGACCTTTTGCCGATGCCCCGATTCCTCACCCTTCTTCCACAACCTTTTCCGTGAACGTGACCAATAGACAGCATACCCCTCACGCACTGTCAGTTCGAGTGACTCCCTGTTCATCCAAGCAAACATGAGCACCTGGCCGCTCCCTGCCTCCTGCGCGATCACAGGCACCAGCCCGTTCCGGGTCCAGCGAATTTCATCAAGCCAGGGAACACTCATGCCAAACGCACCTCGATTCCACGGTCTCTCATGTGTGCCTTGGCTTCCCGGATACTGTATTCGGCAAAATGAAAAATGCTTGCTGCCAGCACCGCATCTGCCTTTCCATCCACGATTCCATCGGCCAGGTGATCCAGGTTGCCGACACCCCCTGAAGCGATCACCGGAACCGAAACGGCCTCGCTGATTGCTCGGGTAAGGTCGAGGTCAAAGCCTTCCTTCGTTCCGTCGCGGTCCATGCTGGTCAGGAGGATTTCTCCAGCTCCTAAATCGACCATTTTGCCGGCCCATTCGATTGCATCAATGCCGGTTCCCTTGCGTCCGCCATGGGTAAAGATTTCCCAACGCGGCGGTTCCGAGTCGTTTCCGACCCGCTTGGCATCAATCGCAACGACGATACATTGCGAACCGAAGTGTTCTGCCGCCCGCCGCACGAAATCGGGATCAAAGACCGCGGCGGTATTGATTCCGA
>DBZZ01000039.1:15748-28345 GCA_002311315.1 Methylococcaceae bacterium UBA1147
CCTCCCCCGACCGTCAGCGGTATGAACACTTGACCGGCAACCTGCTCGACCACATCAACCATGGTCTGCCGGTCGTCGGAACTGGCGGTGATGTCGAGGAAGGTGATCTCGTCGGCTCCTTCCCGGTCATAGCGGCGGGCAACCTCTACCGGGTCGCCGGCATCCCGGATGTCGACAAACTTTACCCCCTTGACGACGCGGCCATTGTCCACGTCCAGACAGGGGATTATTCGCTTCGCGAGACTCATTGAATTCTCAGCACCCGGTAAGCCCCCAGTCCCGGAACAGAATCCAGATGGTCAAAATGACTCGGCAAGCCTGGCACCTTCGGCGAAATCAAGGCTACCCTCGTAGATGGCCCGCCCGGTAATCGCACCGATCACGCCATCGTCCACGTGTTTTTCCAGAGCCCGGATATCATCGAGATTTCGAATGCCCCCCGATGCAATAACCGGGATATGGATGGCTCGAGCAAGTTTGGCCGTGGCTTCTACATTGACCCCAGTCATCATTCCGTCCCTGGAGATATCAGTGTAAACGATCGCTTCGACACCATCCGCTTCGAATTTCTGCGCCATGTCGATCACGTCGTGCCGTGACAGCTTGGACCACCCGTCAATGGCGACTTTTCCATTCCTGGCATCCAGTCCGATGATGATATGTCCCGGAAATTCGGCCGTAATATCATTGACGAAATGGGGTTCGCTGACAGCCTTTGTCCCGATGATTACAAACCTCACTCCGGCGTCGAGATAACCCTGAATCGTATCCTCGTCGCGGATTCCACCACCAACCTGTACGGGGACCTCCGGGTAGGTCTCGGTTATCTCGTGAATGATTTCGAAATTTTTCGGTTTTCCTGCAAAAGCCCCGTCAAGGTCCACCAGGTGAAGCCGCTTGGCCCCGGCCTCAACCCAGCGTTTCGCCATGGCGACCGGGTCTTCCGAAAAAACGGTGTCATCATCCATTCGGCCCTGCCGAAGCCTGACGCATTTTCCACCCTTCAAATCAATCGCTGGTATCAACAACATGAGCCTACTCTCGGTTTATTTCTATGGTTTTAAGGCGGATTTTCATCCGATACCATTCCAGACACTAAAATTCTTCAGCAGGCGCAAGCCGACCTCCTGACTTTTCTCAGGATGGAACTGTACGGCAAAGATGTTCTCCCTGGCCAGAGCACAGGCAAAGGATCTTGGGTAATCGGTGGTCGCCGCTATACAGGACGATTCGGATGGTACCGCGTGATAACTGTGTACGAAGTAAAAACGACTGTTCTCTGGAATTCCGGACCACAGGAAGTGGTCACCTTTCTGAGCAACCGAATTCCAGCCCATGTGAGGAATTTTCAGAGGATTTTGGCCATCTGCACCAGAACCATTTTTAAACCGCACCACCGAACCGCCGAACAGACCGAGACACGATACATCGCTTGATTCTTCGCTGGATTCCAGCAGCGCCTGCAAACCAAGACAGATACCCAGGAAGGGTCTTCGCCGTGAAACATCCCTGATGACTTCAATCAGGTTCCTGTCGGCAAGCTGCGCCATGCAGCCCTTGATCGCTCCAACCCCGGGGAAAACAACTCGATCCGCCCCCTGTATCACACCTGGGTCCGAGGTCACCCGAATGTTACTGTCGGGCGCTACGTGTTGTAGAGCTTTGGAAATGGAATGGAGGTTTCCCATCCCGTAATCGATCACGGCAACAGAGGGCATTGAAAAACGGCTATGGTTCGCTGATTAGGTTTGCCTGGCAGAATGCGCTATCAACCGATACGGTCAGCCTGCTATCAGTTTCGGTTCCTTAAATGAGCTAGGGAGATCCTCTGCGCCAAAACCGCTGGTTTTAAAGACTACCTTTGGTTGAAGGGATTGTCTCCGCCAGAAGCGGGTCCACTGAACAGGCCATACGCATCGCCCTGCCGAAGGCTTTGAAGATAGTCTCTGCTACGTGGTGGGCATTCGTACCTTTCAGGGAATCGATGTGCAAGGTCACCTTTGCGTGGTTCACAAACGCCCTGAAAAATTCCAGAATCAGATCAACATCGAAATCACCGATCCGGGCCCTCGGGTATTCAACATCATAAAATATACCTGGCCGGCCGGAAAAATCAATCACCACGCGGGATAGAGCCTCGTCCAGCGGCACATACGCGTGACCGTAGCGAACAATTCCTTTCCGGTCCCCAAGAACCTTGGAGACGGCCTGTCCGAGGGTAATGCCGATATCCTCGACCGTATGGTGAGCATCGATCTGAAGATCTCCTTTGGCGGCAACCTCCATATCGATCATCCCGTGACGTGCAATCTGGTCCATCATGTGATCAAGAAACGGTACCCCGGTATCGAATGACGAGTTTCCGCTGCCGTCAAGATCAATTCGAAGCTTGATTTGGGTTTCCAGGGTATTGCGTTCTACTTCCGTGCGTCGATCAGTCATCATTTTGTCTTGCGGGCCGGTCTCCGGGCGCATGACACAGCATGCACCAATCACTTGCTACAGACCCAAGTGGTGAATTGCGGCTAATATACCACGGCGCCTCTGGTGCGTGTACCAAGAACAGTCGGCCTTCTCATGCAGGTAATCTTGTCAGCCCGTTGCGGCGCGCATCGCGCGTTTCCGTTCGTGTTCAAGCAAGCGTTTCTTGCGTATCCGAATTGCCTTCGGCGTCACTTCGACCAGTTCATCGTCATCGATGAACTCGAGAGCCTGCTCAAGGCTGAATACCTGAATCGCCGTAAGAATCAGGTTTTCATCATTACCCGCAGCACGAATGTTATTCAATTGCTTGGCCTTTGTCGGATTCACCACGAGGTCATTGGAACGGGAATGGATACCGACGATCATACCTTCGTAAACATCGTCACCGGGCTCCAGCACCATTCGTCCGCGTTCCTGCAGGTTAAACAGTGCAAAGGTTAGCGCCTTACCAGCAGTATTGGAGATCAGTACTCCGTTGATCCGCTGACCGATTTCTCCGTAAATCCACGGGCCATAATGGTCAAAGGAATGGTAAAATAGGCCTGTACCCGACGTTGCAGTCATGAACTCGGTCTGGAACCCAATCAGCCCGCGTGAAGGAACAACATATTCCAACCGAACTCGGCCCTTCCCGTCAGGCACCATGGTCTTGAGCTCTGCACGCCGCCCCCCGAGTTTTTCCATTACCCCGCCCTGGTGTTGTTCTTCAACCTCGACCGTAACAAATTCGTAAGGCTCGCAAAGCCGTCCATCGACCTCCTTGACGATGACTTCCGGCCTGGAAATACCCAGTTCGTATCCTTCCCTGCGCATGTTCTCGATCAGGATTGACAAGTGCAGTTCACCCCGCCCCGAAACCCTGAAACGGTCGGGGTCATCAGTTTCATCTACCCGCAGGGCTACGTTGTGTTGCAATTCGCGAAACAATCTTTCGCGAATCTGGCGCGAGGTAACATACTTGCCGTCGCGGCCCGCAAGCGGAGACTTGTTGACCTGGAAAGTCATGCTGATGGTCGGCTCATCGATCATAAGCGGCGGAAGTGGCTCAACTGCTTCTGGAGCACACAGGGTATCGGAAATCTGCAGATGATCGATCCCCGTAAACGCAATGATGTCTCCAGCCGCCGCGGTTTCGTTTTCCACACGGTCAAGCCCGTAAAAACCGAAGATCTGGAGAACTTTCACGTTGCGCTGCCGGCCGTCGCGGTCAACCAAGGTCACAGGGGTATTCCTCCGAATCGATCCACGGTTCACACGGCCTATGCCGATGACGCCCACGTATGAACTGTAGTCAAGGCTCGAGACTTGCATCTGAAACGGGCCTTCGCGATCAACCGCTGGAGGGGGAACACTGTCGCGAATAGTTTCAAACAGCGGACGCAGATCCCCTGCGCAATTATCCGCTTCATAGCCAGCATAGCCCTCAAGCGCAGAGGCGTACACAATCGGAAAATCAAGTTGCTGGTCAGTGGCACCCAGCCGATCAAAAAGGTCGAAAGTCTGGTCTACGACCCACTCCGGACGAGCACCTGGCCGGTCTACTTTATTGATCACCACGATGGGGTTCAGGCCCAGCGCGAACGCTTTCTGTGTCACGAAGCGCGTCTGCGGCATCGGACCCTCCACCGCATCAACCAGCAGCAGAACAGAATCCACCATGGACAACACTCGTTCAACCTCGCCACCGAAATCGGCGTGGCCCGGCGTATCAACGATATTGATTGCATAGTCTTCCCACCGGATCGCGGTATTCTTGGCCAGGATGGTAATGCCCCGTTCCTTCTCCAGCTGGTCCGAGTCCATGATCCGTTCGCCTGGCTTCTCGTGTCCGGAAAAGGTTCCGGATTGTTGCAGGAGTTGGTCCACCAGTGTGGTCTTCCCATGGTCGACATGGGCAATAATGGCAATGTTTCGAATTTTCTCGTGAGACAATTTCTTAAGGTCCGGGGTTGTGATTCTGGAAAAATAGGCTCGGTGGCGAGCAGGCGATTAGATAACTTTTTAGTATAACAGAATTTAATCAGATTCGGCGAAAAGCTCGAAGCGGTTCAGCCTCAATTGATGCCCCTTGCGGAGTCCCGTAGTATGCCTCTTTTACAAAATTAACCGCCCACCAGTCGCATATGTCCCTGCAACAGCCTGCACCGGTCCATTCGGTTGCCATCATTGGCTGCGGATGGCTCGGCATCCCCCTCACAAGGGCTCTGATCAATCAGGGGATCGATGTTGTCGCGACCCGGTCGAACTCGGCCAACTGTTCGCTACTGCAAAACCAAGGGATCAACGCGATCAAACTGGTCCTCAATCCCGAGGTCGAATGCAGCCAACTCGAAGCCCTGAGCAAATCATCAATCGCCATCATCCTGCTACCACCGGGAATACGAAAAGGATCCGGCCATGAATTTCCTGAGAAGATCTCCAACCTTGCCGCAGCATTAAAAATGCTCGGGCTAACCCGCATGATCCTGGCCAGTTCGACCTCCATTTATCCCTCACAAAACTGTGAAGTCGATGAAACGGCAGTGATCGTACCCGATACGGAATCAGGCCGAATCTTGCTTCGGGCCGAGGAATCCTTGATGCAGCGCACAGGGATTCAGGCCATCGTCGTACGCCTCGCAGGCCTGTGCGGGCCAGGAAGAGAACCCGGCCGCCTCTTGGCTGGAAAAAAAGATTTAGCAGGAGCATCCAACCCGGTTAACCTAATTCACCAAAGCGATGCAACCGATCTTCTGGTCAGACTGATTCACCACCAGCCCTGGGGACAGGTATTCAACGCATGCGCTCCTCTGCATCCAAGCCGCTCGCAACTTTACACCCATGCAGCCAGAGCCATGCAGCTTTACCCTCCCGAGTTCAACACCAAAACCAGTCCATTCAAGCAGGTTGACGGGGATAAGATCTGCAAACAGACAGGGTTCGTCTACCACCATCCCAACCCGGCCGACTGGTGTTGGTAGATTCTATTCAAAGATTAAATTGGGGAGAGACAAGGGCGCACGAACCGCTCCCGGACCTAGCTCTGCCTGATCGGCCTGCTGAACCTTCTCAACAAGTAAAGACCCAGCAAAAAGACGGGCGCCCAGGCCAGCAGAAACCACCAGAACCCCGGGCCGTAATCACCCGGCTGGTTACCCGTGTACACCGGGATGCTGTTATCGACACCGGTCAACCGCAGAGCAATTGCCGGACCAAAACCCTGCAAGGACGCCCAGCCGCAAAAGACCAAAAGGAAAATCATGTGAAAGCGATGCAATGCGCGATTCCGTTCCCGCCATCCCAACCAGCCCCCCATTTCTGCCATCCGGACCAAAAAGCACAAAATGGCCAGAAACGTCCAAATCATCCACAACGCGCCCGTCCAGGGATTGTAACGAAAATAGATCAAACCGCTAAGCCCGACGCCCAACACGGTCAACGCTAGGGAAGCCAGACGATCACCCCAACCAAAAACCGGTCCAACGCTCGAAAGAATGGTGCGCAGACCGCCTTGCCTGATCATATAAAGAACGCATAGTCCGGCAAACAGAAAGGCGAATCGCGCCGGGTAACTGCTGGGCATGGAATAATCCAAATACTTGGTGTGGTTTTCTTCAACGTAGAACGCAAGCCGCAGGACATCGAGAAGAATTCCTGTCACTGCCGTCCAGTACATTGAAATAACAAATGCCCTGCCAAACCGAAGGTGAACCAGGCTACCTTTACGCACAGCCAGAGCCCCCACCCCGGAGACCAGCGCCACCAGGGCAATCACTGCATGCACTGAAATTGCATTGAAAAACAACAGGTCATTGAGTTCAGAACCGTAAATGACCGGTTTGTGCTGAAACGGCGTGGCTAGCATGAAGAAAAGCAGGACTTCCCTTAGGTTCACAATGAACGACGAAAAACTGCTCGGGCAACAAGCCCGGTACCCCATCAGGTTCTACGGGCTAGGCGATCGGATTTTGAGGCAACCGTGTCGTCCAGATCAGTGCCGGCGTCTCTATTGGTCTGGATTTTTAATCTTCAAGAGAAACTTCCAGCGCACCGAGCCACAGGCCACGAAGCCTGCGACTATGGCCAAAAACCAACAGAGGCTATAAGCGCCCAATGGATTCTGAAAATCAATTTTACCTTGCAACCCGGATATTTACAGCCAGTGATCAGTGCCATATAGTAGCTCGGTAATCCGACACCCGAACTTGCTGCCCTTTCACAGCGAATCTACCGCAAAAATGCCAGACCAATAATCATGGAAGACCCGTCTTCCCCTCTAAGTGAAAAGGAATTCACAACCAGAACCATTGAAACGGCGATCCGTCTCGTTCTGGTTCTGGTGATCCTGGGATGGTGCGTCAGGATTGTCTTGCCTTTCATAATCCCCGTGGTCTGGGGAATCATTATCGCGGTAGCGATATACCCCGTGTTTGTCAAACTTCAGTTGCTGCTCGGCGGTCGGGAAAAACTGGCGGCCATCGTCTACCTGCTGGTCACCGTGTCACTGATCGTCATACCAGCGGTGATGATAGCTGGATCTTTCCTTGAAACGTCGAAGCAGCTGGTCAGCGATCTGAATGATGGTAGCCTGACCATTCCGCCACCCGGTACGAATATCCGGGAATGGCCCCTGATCGGCGCACAGGCCCACGATGTATGGATGCAGGCTTCGGAAAACCTCGAGGAAACAGCACGCCAATATGCTCCGCAGATCAAGGAAATCGGTGGGACCCTTTTGGCCGCCGCTACCGGAGCAGGAGGCGGGATTCTTCAACTGATCTTTTCACTGATCATTTCCGTAGTCTTTCTGACCAAGGCTTCAGTATCCAATGACCTGATGCTGAAGGTCCTTCAGCGCCTGTGCGGTAAAAAGCAGGGCGAGCACTACAACACTCTGGCTCGAACCACCATCCGCAGCGTTTCCCAGGGGGTCGTGGGAGTTGCCATCATCCAGTCCAGCCTGGCCGCACTGGGGCTTTACCTGATGAATGTCCCTGGATGGGGGTTGTGGGCCTTGCTGATCCTCGTTTTCGCGGTGGGCCAACTTCCCCTTCTGTTGATTCTACTGCCGATCAGCGGATACGTTTTTTCGGTATCCGAGACCCTGCCCGCCACCCTATTCACCGTGTGGAGCATCCTAGTCAGTGCTAGCGAAGCCTACCTGAAACCCCTGTTTCTGGGCCGAGGCATCGAAACCCCGACCCTAGTCATCCTGCTCGGCGCGATTGGCGGTTTGATCCTTTCAGGAATCCTGGGACTTTTCGTTGGCGCCATTGTCCTGGCCTTGGGATACGAACTTTTCATGTCCTGGCTGAACAGAGCCACAGTGGACAAACCGGAAAAGAATAGCGCTGGCTCAACAACCGGTCAGTGAAAAAAGAAGCTCCGGATGGTTGATCACTCAGCAGCCCTATTTTCGAACTGCTGCCGAAATACTCAAAACCTTGTTCTACACAGACCAAACGATTAAAGGCCTGTCGTCGGCATTCAGCCCAGCCTCATTGCCGACATCCGTTCTTTTCTGAGAAAAGAAGAAAAGCCAGTTAACCTATAGCCGCTCTTCTGCCCTCTTTTCACTGGCCAACTTTTCCAATGCCTTCAATCCACGCATATCGGCGCCGGAAGGCAGCGCCTGGCCAGGGAATTCTATCCAGTCCGCAATATCCAGCAATGGAATCCGACGCTGTAAGTCCCGCAGTAACATGTGATAACCATTTTCATAAAAGGCTATGCTAACCGCCTGACCGGCCTTGCCGGTGGGCAGCATCTGCAAAGCCTGCATTACTGGGAGCTGTGGAATAACCTCATCCTTCTCGCCGTATAAAATGAGCAGGCGGCTTTTCAGTTTTGCAAACCCTTGTAGCGCATTGTCCATGAGATTAACCAGACCATAAATCGCTTCAACCCGGGTTTCCTTGATCACCAGGGGGTCACGCCCCAGTTGTCTGAGCATTTCGATATTGTCAGACGGCGTGATTTCCAACCCCTCACCCGTGAGTTTCATCCACGGCATCGTATGGACCGTAAACCAGAGCAGCGCTCGCTGATACCAGGGCATGGTCTCACGCCCCCAGACTGCCGGCGCCGAAAGAATCACTCCGTCTATTTCCGGCGGAGAAGCCGAGTTCATTGCCACAATCACAACGGCTCCACCCATGCTTTCTCCCAGCAGGTAAACAGGCAACGACGGATGCTTGTGGCTTACGAGCCTTGAGAATTCCACCAGGTCGTTTACGTAGGCCTCCACGCCAAACCAGAGCCCTGCATCGGGAGAGTCACCGAAACCTCTCTGGTCGAAAGCGTAACTTGCTATACCCAGTTCACTCAGAAATTCTCCTGATGAAGAAAAAAAATTACTGTAATCATTAAAGCCATGAACCGCGATAACCAACCCCTTGGGCCTGCCATTTTCGGGCATCCAGCTACGAACAGGAAGTCGAGCACCATCGGCCGTGAGAAAAAACCGCTCTCCCAGTACCGGGGATACCACGGGTTTCCCGGGAAAATGTACCAAAGGCATGCAACTGGTGACAATCAGGGCCGTTACAAGACCGAAGACTGCCGATCGGATACGGGCACTGAGGGTAAAAAGGCTAGTGGAATTTTTCAGGGTTGAAGACATTCAAAATCGGCGGCACCGAATCACTCCCTTCAACATTCGGCATTCAAGAAGGGGCTCTTTACAGAAAGCCTAGTCCAACAAATCCTGTGGACAAAAAGAAGGCTGCAGATAAAGGTTTGATCCAATCTGGAACATTCGCGGAACTAACCGCCGGCAAACGGACAACAGAATCCATCAAAACACATGCAATAGGCCTGTAGTTCCGTCCTCGATTGGAAGGCTTAGCTGAAAATCGGCAGGGAAAGGTCAGCTTGCCGCCGTTGGCTTTTCCAGGGGTGCTTCATCGTCGTTAACGGGATGACTCCATGTCCAGCAGACACCAATCAGCAGATACCCCAGCGAAAGAGCAAACAGGTATTCCGGAAATAACATCATCGGAGTAACAATGTAAACAGCCATTAGATTGATGATCTGGAGAGAATTGACGGCGAGGTTTCTGCGTTTCTGCAGTTTCGGCAGGCGAACATTGCTGACCATTAGGATGGCCATTCCAAACAGTGCAACCGGCATCGCATTCCACAGCGGGCTAGCCGGCAGATAAATCTCGGCCGACAGATATCCGCTGGCAGCCAGGGCGCCGCAGAGCGTCGAGGGTATGCCGAAAAACATGTTTTTCGCGCCCGGCGGTTCGGTCACGTTGAACCGGGCAAGACGGGCCGAGGCGGCCACCACGTAGAGTGCACACACGGTACCCAGCAGCAAGTCATGGTCAGCAAACATTCCATCGCCCGTGAAGCGGAAATAAACCAATGCCGCCGGCGCCATACCGAAACTTACAAAATCGGCGAAACTGTCCATCTCCGCTCCGAAGGAAGAACTGGCATTAAGCAGACGAGCCGCTCCTCCATCCAGTTTGTCCAGCAACACCCCCCAGAGAATCATCCATGCCGCAAGACTGAGATCGCCTGCCGCAGAACAGACCATACTAGCCAGTCCAATGACCATGGACATGGCAGTAAATGCATTCGGTACAAGGTACTTGAGCGGCATGAAGCCCTCCACTGACTGAGAAAAAGACGTAAACAGAAAACCGTTACCGAAACTAGGAAATCTACTTTGGCCCTCTCAGGTTGTCAATTCAAAGGCACGGCAACCATTTTTCGAATGACCTTCGGCAACTCATCCACTAGCCGTGGTAAGAAATACCGGTTCACATTGCTTGTCTTTCGACAGCACCGACCAACCCATTAGCGCCAAATGTCTCCATTGCATTTCGTGTTCTCTTCGTCGCCGAAGTGCGCTTTTTCCCGCAATCCATAACTTGTCCCGAATCGGTCGCGAAAAATCGATTATGGGGAAATCTAAATCGCCGCTTTCTGCCGTTAAGCTGCTGTTTTCTTGACTGGTGACTGAGTCCCCCAATAATCGGGCGATAGAGCCTGTGAGTAACCCATTTTTTCCGTCAAGAGACCACCTTAGCGTATTTTCTTGAGACACGAACTGGACCGGAATCCGGTAGCGCAAAAAAACCCGGGCTTAAGCTGCAAATGCGGCCCAGGTTGTTGCTCAACACAGGGCACGATGGTCTGGGTATTGCGCCGGATGTCCTGACGCAGACTCAGCGTCAGCGCACCAATGATCGACCCGCACATCCCTAGGCAGTGCAGGCTGGTGAAAAACCCCATGGCCATGGCCACCAGGTACGATGTGCTGAATCCTTGAAGTATCTCCATAGCGGGCGCTGAGCTTAGCATGCCCGACAGCCATTCAATAAAATTATTTCCGGAACATTTTGCTCCCGTAAAAATACCCCGTGGCTCACGGTTCTTAAAACCTACATCGATGCAGGGCGGCCGCGCGATGGTCTGTCGGAGAAGTCAATCGGCAGTTTCGACCAGTTTGATCGTGATGTCCGGGGTGCGGTTGTGTGGCTCGGGTAGGGGATGTACTTGAGCAAATGGAAGCGACCCGCAGAGAAGACCCGGCGAAAGACGAAACAAGGAGCCTGCACCCAGCCTGGTTCGATCTTTTCGGGGGAAAAATGTTACCCGGACGGCACTGGAGGATATCTTGTTTAACTACCAGAGCCACGGTGCCCCTCTTTCACTCGCTGAGGATTTACAGACCCAGCTATTGAATATCATCAGCGGCATGGGCAAGAAAATCCCCATTCCACAGATGACTCCGACACAACTGTTTCGGCGGCTGGGTGCGAAAGCTGGGCAAGTCATTGATGGCCGCTTTCTGGAGAAGGTAATCCCGCCAGGAAAACGCAAAGGTGAATCGACAATCTGGCGGTTAGAGACCGTTGCAGGAACTCCCGAAGCCGGGTCTCACAACAAGTCCGGCTAGATGTCAAGACCCTCTCTAGATAGCTTCTTTGCGGACAAGGATGGCGGCCTTAACAGTCTTTATACGGCAGGTTATCGATACCGACTGAAACCATACAATCATTCCGTCGCCAACACCCTTGCTGTCACTCGAAGTTACGGTGCTCTTGGCTTATCCCTTTATCCAAGAGCACATAAAATTGCTAAGAAGATGATTGTACCTTAAAAGTTAAGGTTAACTGTTCCTAGGATTCGATAACCGAGATCATCCTGATCACCATTGGAAGCATCAACGATGGGGTAGCCAAAAGAGGTGCCTACATTCCAGTTATTCCAGCGATTAGATCCGGATACAAAACGCAACCCTGGGGAAAGATAAAGCGAATTGCCACCAGAATTGCCCACTTGAGCACCGGACTGTTTTTCTCTCTGTTGGTGTTGGCCGTTCAATTCAAGAATGCAATCAATGGCAGATTGATCAAACACACCAGCGAGGTCTGTCAGTGATAATCGGTAGGCACTTGAAATGTTGTAGCCAACCGAATCACCCAAATCACTGCCTTGTGCGCCTTCACTTGAAAGGGTGTACATGACACTACCATCGAAGGACAAAGAATTAATCTGTTTGGTCAATGCAAAGCCAAATAGACCGCTCCAGGCCCCTGAACCCGGTTGTAATTCGGTTTCAAATCGAGTGTTGTTATGCTCTCCGGCTCCGATACTGGAGACATATCGGCTCGCATCACCCGTAGGGGCACTAACTCCCAGTAATAACGATAGGTGGGTATTGGTCTCAACATCTTTAAAGAATCGGTACTGTCCAAAGAACAAGGTATCCCCAACACCGCTGTTATCACCCAGATCCATATTTTCTACTTCGTTATCATCAGCATGGTAATGGGAGTCTTCCATTCCATAACGAAAGACGAGAGGCACCCTAACACCAAGAGTCAAATCATCGGTTAGGCCATAACTCAGGCTAAAGGAGGGCAACATCATGCTGTCCACACTATGCAGGTCGGCACTGGTGTCGGCGAGTTTCAACGATTCTCTTTTAACCGCACTTAATTTTTGGAACTTACGGTATTCAAAGCGGGTACCCACATTGAGATTGCCTTTGGGCGCCGTTATCGCGCTTTCGGTGTTCATGGGCGAGGCAAATCGTTTACCGCCCATAAAGCCCAAGCCGCTAGTATGCGAAGCTAAAACCGGTGTGGTACAAAGTAGGGATAAAACGACGGT
>DBZZ01000002.1:0-8638 GCA_002311315.1 Methylococcaceae bacterium UBA1147
GGGTTTTCGGTCGAGAATGTGTGGTCATCGCGAATGATGCCACGGTCAAGGCGGGCTGTTACTATCCGCTGACGATCAAAAAGCATCTCAGAGCGCAGGAAATCGCAGCAGCGAATCATCTTCCCTGCATCGTCCTAGTAGACTCCGGTGGGGCGTCTTTGCCGAACCAGGCAGAGGTGTTTCCCGACAAAGAGCATTTTGGCCGAATTTTCTACAATCAAGCCAACATGTCGGCCATGGGTATTCCGCAAATCGCCGTGGTCATGNNGACGCCACGGTCAAAGGCGGCACCTACTACCCGATCACCGTGAAAAAGCATCTGCGCGCCCAAGAAATCGCCGCGGTGAATCGATTGCCGTGTATTTATCTGGTCGATTCAGGCGGCGCGAATTTGCCCCATCAGGACGAAGTGTTTCCCGACCGCGATCATTTCGGTCGGATATTTTTCAACCAGGCGCGCATGTCGGCTGCGGGCATTCCGCAAATCGCCGTGGTCATGGGATCCTGTACGGCTGGTGGAGCTTATATCCCGGCGATGAGTGATGAAACCATTATTGTTCGGAACCAAGGGACGATTTTTCTCGCGGGACCACCTCTGGTACTCGCCGCAACAGGTGAGCAGGTGGATGCCGAAAGTCTCGGTGGTGCGGAAGTACACGCACGGCAGTCCGGTTTAGTGGACCATGTTGCAGAAAACGACCGGGAAGCTTTGGCCGTGGCGCGGACCATCGTTGCCGGTCTTGACCAGACCGACAGTGTGGAGCCGGACTGCTCAAATGTATCCGACCCGTTGTATGTGGCAGAAGACCTGTACGGAATCATCTCGGATGATTACCGTCGGCCGTTTCCGATCCGCGAAGTAATCGCTCGCATTGTCGATGGCAGCGATTTCACCGAATTCAAGCCAAGCTATGGTATGACCCTCGTGTGCGGCATGGCGAAAATATTTGGTCGGCGTGTCGGCATTATCGGTAACAACGGCGTGTTGTTTTGCCAGTCAGCATTGAAGGGGGCTCATTTCGTTCAGCTTTGCTCTCAACGCCGGATTCCAATCATATTCCTGCAAAATGTCACTGGATTCATGGTTGGCAGGGAAGCTGAGGCCGAAGGTATCGCCAAGGAGGGGGCGAAAATGGTCATGGCCGTCGCTTGCGCGCAGGTACCAAAAATCACCGTCATCGTAGGCGGCAGTTTCGGCGCGGGCAACTACGCCATGTGTGGCCGCGCCTATGGCGCACGTTTTATCTGGACCTGGCCAACAGCAAGGATCGCCATTATGGGTGCGCAGCAGGCTGCCAGTGTGATGATTCAGGTTCAAAAGGAAAAAACCCTGGCTGCCGGGCAAGTGTGGGACAGTGCCGAAGAAGAAAAAATCCGCGAGCCGATACTGCGACAATATCATGAACAAAGCCACCCCTTCTATGCCAGCGCTCGACTCTGGGACGACGGCATTATCGACCCAGCCAATACTCGCCGGATTCTTGGATTGAGCCTTTCAGCGACCACGCACGCGCCCGTAGAAAAGACGGGGTTTGGGGTGTTCAGGATGTAACTACTGGATTAGCCGCGTATCGAAGCCACGGGCGCATGAAGTCATGTATACCTTGCCTCGGCATTGTCATGGCTTAACCAGAAAACCTTGTGACGTTTTGAGTTTGATTCCGACTTTCGGACACTAGGAAAGCGATGACCTCCGCTTCGACGGTGGTTTCGTCGTTGGCCGACAGAAAGCAGTCGAGCGTATAAATGCGATGATCTCGAATTTTTGTTACCCGAGCTTTCAGTGTCAGCAGGGTTTTAATGGGAGTCGGCTTAATGAACCGGATATGCAATGTACCGGTAGCAAAATAGCACCTGGGTTCGCTGTCCAAGGATCTATTTTCGTTGCGGATTGCTATCACCATGGCCGAAGCCATGCAATGACAATCGACCAAGGTGGAAATAATTCCGCCACAGACCAGCCCCGGCCAACCCTGGTGTTTTTCTCCCGTCCGAAAGTCACAGACGCACCACTCGTCTTTCCAGTAGCTTTTAATTTTCAATCCATAGGGATTGTCGGGACCACATCCGAAGCAAACATTGCCCGGCATGTATTTCTGGAAATAGTCAGTCGAGGGTTCGGAGCTGAGCATGATTGGCCTTAGTGTGCATGTTCGACATTGTCGATGATTACAGCTAGAAATCTGGCAGCTTCTCCACCGGTGACGGCGCGATGATCGAAGGTCAGGGACAACGGCAAGCAATTCCGCATTTCCATTAGACCATCAGTGACTGTGGCTTGCGGCCGAATTCTGCCCAAGCCGAGTATGGCGACTGTCGGGGGTATCACGACCGGGTTGGCGTAACGACCGGCGAAAGTACCGAAATTGGACAGCGTGAACGTGCTGCCGCGCATTTCTTCTGGGGAGATGGTGCGACTTCGAGCGGCTTTTTTGATGGCTTCCAAACCCTTGCGCAGGTCTGTCCGGTCACGGTTACCGACATCACGTAAGATCGGCACGAACAAGCCCTGATCCGTATCTATGGCAATGCCCAGATCGATGGTTTTCGGCAGAATCCGAGCGAGGGCATGTCCCTGGTACCAGGCATTGAGTGCCGGTTCGGCACGACAACCGGCAACGATGGCGCAAATCAGTCGGGTGGTGATATCGTCATCCTCTTGCCACTGAGAGATATCGGCATCGTCATTGATCGTGACAGCCACCACCTCAGCATTGGCTCTGGCCATGGTCAAAGCCATGGCACGGCGTACGCCTTTCAAGGGTATTAGCTCTCCCGATCGTTTAATCAGTTTAGCGACGCGCTGGACATCATCCGCGGTAACGGTATTGTCGGAGCCGCTGGGTTTGACCATGCTCAGCTCCACCTTCAATCGTGTTGCAAGGGCACGTACCGCAGGTGTAGCGCGACAATTTCTTGGCACCTCGGAACCGGTGCCAAGCGGCTGTTCCGAGATCAGCTTGTCATCGATTTCGAGCTTACCGACCACGGTACCGCGATCGCCTTCATCGGCTATTTCTACCTCAAATTCCACCAACGGATCACCGACATGGATAATATCTCCCTCGGAACCATATAGAACGACAACTTTCCCGTCCTGAGGGCTAGGCAGATCGACAATCGCCTTAGCGGTTTCCACCGACACCATGATCTCATCTTGCTTGACATCATTGCCCGCGGCAATATGCCATCGGACGATTTCCGCTTCTTGCAGCCCTTCACCAAGGTCAGGCAGTTTGAAATATTGCATCAGTTTTCCAGTGTACGTTTGGCCGCCGCGACAATCCGATCCACATTGGGCATGTACTCTTTCTCAAGTTGGAAAAGCGGCATCACGGTATCGAAACCGGTGACCCGTTCGACCGGCGCGAACAGGCTCATCAGTCCTTGCTCGGCCAGTTGAGCCGCAATTTCTGCACCGATACCACAGGTCCTCGCCGCTTCATGGATAATGACGCAACGACCAGTTTTCGCCACTGAATCGAGGATGGTCTGCATATCCAGCGGCTTCAGCGTTGCCACATCGATTACTTCTGACTGCATGCCCATTGCCGCCAGCTGTTCGGCGGCTATGATAGTTTCGTGAATCATCGCGCCCCACGACACTAAAGTCACATCCTGGCCCTCTCTCAGCAGGAAACAGGTATCCAGAGGCAGAGCCTGGCCATTGTCTTCAATGTCCTGTTTGTGCAGCCGGTAGATTCTTTTTGGTTCAAGAAATATTACTGGATCGGGGTCGCGAATAGCCGCCAACAGCAATCCGTAACCCCTCCCTGGCGAAGAGGGGATCACGACGCGCAAACCGGGAATGTGAGCGAACAAAGCTTCAGTGCTTTCTGAGTGATGTTCGGGTGCATGAATGCCGCTCCCAAAAGGAGCGCGCAACACCATCGGACAGCTCAGTCTCCCGCGGGTACGGTTACGCAATCGCGTAGCATGATTAATGATCTGGTCGATCACCGAGTAGATGAAACCCATGAACTGAATCTCCGCAACAGGTTTTAACCGCTCCGCCGCCATCCCGATAGCCATGCCGGCAATTAGCGTTTCAGACAATGGTGTGTCAATGACCCGCTGCGAGCCAAATGTTTTCTGCAGGCCGTCTGTGGCCCGAAATACACCGCCATTAACCCCGATATCCTCACCCAACAAAACAACATCTGGATCCGCGGCCATTTCGTAGGCCAGTGCCAGATTGATCGCATCGACGAGCGTTGTTTTAGCCATTTTGGTGACCTTGATCCATCGCTGCATTTCGTTGCTCATTCAATGCGTCCGGCAGACGCTCGTAGAGATAATCGAACATGCTGGAAACCGGTTGGGGCGGCGTTTGAAGATAGGCCCGGGTTGATTGCTCTACTTCTGCAAGGTATCGGCTGTTTAAGTCTTTCTCTTCCTGATCGGACCAAAGCCCCAGGATTTGCATGTGTTTCCTAAGTCGAACCAGAGGATCGTTGACCCATTGATTCTTGACTTCTTCCGAGTCACGATAGCGGTCGGCGTTGTCCGCCGTGGTGTGATCGCAAAGCCGGTAGGTAAGCGCCTCAATTAGAGTTGGTCCCCGTCCATCACGAGCGTTTTCCAATGCCAGGCCGATTCGCTGTCGGAGGGCGATAACATCATTGCCGTCGACCTGTTCCCCTGGAATTCCTGCCGCCACAGATTTGTGCGCCAGGGTAAGCGCTTTAGATTGGTGTTTGCGAGAGAAAGAAATGGCCCACTGGTTATTATTAATGACGAACACCAATGGTAGCTCCATACTGCCTGCAGCGTTCAGAGCCTCGTAAAAATCGCCTTTTGAGGTAGCCCCATCACCGAAGACACAAACAGCAACCCGGCGCTGCCCCCGATATTTCATAGCGTAGGCTGTCCCTGCCGCATGCGGAATATGACTGGCAATTGGTACGCAAATCGGAAAGTCCTTGTCCTGATGTTGAAAATTCATACCCTGCTCATTACCGCCCCAGTAAAGAAGAATTTCTGTCATGCTGACTCCCCGTGAAAACTGTGCAGCATATTCACGGTAGGCCGGAAACAGGACATCATCTGTCTGCATGGAGCAGCCGATGGCCGCACCGATGGCTTCCTGTCCCAGAGATGAGGCGTAGGTGCCGAGTTGGCCTCGACGCTGTAAAGCGACGGACTTCTGGTCAAACAACCGGGTTTTGAGCATCACTTTGTAGAGCGCTACTAGGGGATTCTTTCGTTGAGCCCAATCCGGAGGTTCCACCACCGGCTGACCGACATTGTTCAACACCTGAAAGTATGGAATGCCCCTTACCCGGTAAGTTTTCACGGGTTCCGTTTGCGGAGCGACTTCTTCTTGATCTGGCTTCAAAATCCTTGGTTTTAAGTGGCTCATTTGGACCCTCGTCATTTCGTGTCAACTATTGGCCGGGGTCGGTCAGGCAACAGGCGGCGTTGCTGTCCGATCTCGGAGAATCTGCTTGGCTATTCCGTTTGCCAGTCGGTGACTGGGGACATTCTCCGTTCGAGATCGCGTTAAAATTTCCATGACTGACAAGTAAATGCCTTCAATATGACGCTTGCGTGATGCAGCATTGGAACCATAGACGATGTGAATCAGCCCGCCCGCATTGACCACATAGTCAGGTACGTAAGTGACACCGCGCTGAAACAGGAGGTCCCCCCAACAGTCTTCAGCCAATTGGTTGTTGGCTGAACCGCAGACGATTTTGGCCTGAATCAGGTTTGTTGTTTCATGATTGATGATGCCGCCCAAAGCACAGGGACACAGAATGTCACAGCGACTGGATAAAATGGCACCGGGGTCCAGCAGTTCAGCGCCGAATTTGTCAGCAAAGCTTTGCATTACTTCTGGACTTAAATCACTGACCGCTAGACGGGCACCTTGCTCATGCAACATTTCAGCAAGTGCGAAACCGACCTTGCCTATGCCCTGGACGGCAATTCTCAAATTTTCAAAATCATCGCGGTCTAGTATTACCTTGACCGCCGCCTGTAGGCCCTTGAGAACGCCTTTGGCCGTATCTTTCGACGGATCGCCTGAATCCAAACTCGTTCCGAGTACATAGGGGGTTTTGCGGCGGATGATATCCATGTCCCTGCTGCAGGTGCCCACATCCACCGAGGTGACATAGCGACCATTGAGGCTGTTGATAAATTGCCCATAGGTTTCAAAATAGACTTCCCGGTCGACGATTTTCTCAGGCCTAAGTAACACCGCCTTGCCGCCACCGTAGGGCAACTGAGCAAAAGCACTTTTGTAAGTCATTCCTTGAGCAAGACACACAACGTCCGCAAGCGCTTCCGATTCAGTGGCGTAGGGAATACACCGGGTACCACCCAGCGCCGGGCCGTGCTGACTATTGTGAATAGCGATAATGGCCTTTAGTCCGACGGCCGAATCGTATTTAAAATGAAGCTCTTCCAGACCAAGGTCGCGAGCCCATCCAAAGACGCCTCCGACCGGTCGAGGAGACAATCCAACCGAAGCGCTGACAGGGTGCTCATTTGACAGCAAGGTCTTTAACATCACTGCCCTCTGACCGATTTCAATTAGTAAGACCCCAAGTTGGGCCAAAAATTCCTATTGAATGGGTAAAGTGATGGGGGAAAACAAGGCTTAGTGCTGAGCTGGGGACTGACAGTTTTTGTCACGCTAGAGGGCTTTGTCCTCGGCGGCTAATTGCTTCAGTTGGTCTCGAAATCGTCCGCTCAACGTCTGCAGAGCGTGCAGGTCGATGCCGTGTTCGATCCCCAATCGATCAAGCAACGAAACAGCATCTTCCGTGGCTATATTACCGGCGGCGCCGCGGACAAACGGGCAGCCGCCTAGTCCAGCAATAGCCGTATCGAAACAAGTGATCCCGCAACGAAGAGCGATGTCAAGATTGGACAAGCCCTGTTCGCAGTCGTTGTGAAAGTGGACTGAAATTTTTTTAAGGGGAATTCTCCCGGAGATTTCATGCAGCATTTCGCCAACCTGGTTGCCTGTGGCGTTGCCGACTGTGTCAGCCAAACACACCTGATCGCAACCGAAATCGTTGACCTTTTCCGCGATCCATCCGACCCGGTCGACGTCAATTTCACCTTCATCAGGACATCCAAAGGCGCAGGAGATGTAGGTCCGGACTCGGAATCCCTCAGCTTTTGCCCGCGCCGTGATGAATTGAATGTCATGCAGACTTTCCTCGATCGTACGCCCGATATTTTTAAGCGAAAAACTGTCAGAAGCTGCGCACAAAAGAGCGATGCTACTGGCGGCACATCGCTGGGCACGCCGAAGTCCCGCGTTCGAGGCGACAAGCAAAATATAATTGTCGCCGGGGTTGCGTTGCACCCGCCTGTACACCGCTTCACTATTAACCATCCGGGGTACTTTGCGGCTTGAAACAAGACTGCCGATTTCGATGTTTTGCAGACCGCACTTGTTCAGTTCTTGAATCAGTTCGACACGCTGTTCCACCGTAAGAGTCCAGGGGAGACTTTGCAGACCATCTCTTGGACCGACTTCGACGATGGTGACCTTTTTTGGTAGATCGGTTGGATAAGTTCCAGATCCGGACTCCGGGTGGATGTCACGCAGGGTCATTTTCTCTTGGCTCGATCCAGTCTGCGAGGCGTTTTTCCATGAATGCGCAGACACCTTCCCGAGCTTCATCGCCGAGACTGATTTTTGCGGTCCGCTGCACCGTTAATTCTTTGAGATTCTGATCAAGACGCGAATTGGAAATCTCCTGGAATAGCTTGAGGGTCTGTCTAATTGCCCCTGGACCGCCTTTGATGATTTCGAGAGCAAGTCCCCGAGCAACGGAATCCAGTTGATCGGGTTCGGTGAGTTCATGAATCAGCCCCAAGTGCAGAGCCTGTTCCGAACCAAAGGTTTCAGCAGTGAGAAAATATCGTTTGGCCTGCTGCTGACCGATGGAGCGGATGATGTACGGCGCGATGACAGACGGAATAAGGCCCAATCGAACTTCGGAAAACCTGAAGTTGGATCCATGGCTGGCCACTGCGATATCGCAACAAGCGACCAGTCCCACTCCACCACCAACAACGAGCCCATTGACCACCGCGAGTGTCGGTTTTGACAGATGGTGCAAACTCCACATCACTTCAGCGATGGTTTTGGCAACTGCATGGCTATCAGTAACAGAATGCAGCCAGTCAAGATCCAACCCGGTGCAGAAGCAGGGGCCAGCGGAGGCGAGCATAACGACCCGTACTCTCGGATCATCCTCAACAGTCTGCAGTCGTTCCATTATTTCCGCGCAGATTGCTTGATTCAAGGCATTGTGCCGATGGCGACGATTCAAGGTCAGCGTTGCGATGCCGGCAGTATCGATCCGCAGCGAACAGTTTTCTGTCATGGTTGTTATCCTTCCTGGTCATTGAACGAGTCCATAAAGGAGGTTTCAGACGGTACCAGAACAAGCGCCAAGGAATCTCTAATCAGGTCTCCGTTGAAAAGCCAGAGCACCGTTTGAATAAACCGAAGTACTGACCAAATAGTCATCAATCAATCGTCGGCCATGTCAAGCCTACTAATCTGCGACAGGACCTGACCTAATTCTTGGACCATTTCGATGCCGACAAATTCAGCATGAGCCCCTGAACCATGTAGATAAAGCCGGGTCGAAGCTTGAAAAGCCGA
>DBZZ01000002.1:8699-9662 GCA_002311315.1 Methylococcaceae bacterium UBA1147
TGAGATGAATCCAATTCTATGGCAATCGTCGGAAGAAACGCGCCGCCAGGCGAACATCAGCCGTTTCATGGAACAGCTTAGCGCCGAAACCGGCGTTCCATTTCGGGATTATGACGCACTCTATCAATGGTCCTTGCAAAACACCGAGGCATTCTGGAAGCGTCTATGGGATTTTGCAGGCGTTGTTGCCCTTGTCAGGGGCGACAAAGTACTACTTCATGACGGCCAGATGTCGGGCGCCAAATGGTTTCCCCGCGCCCGGCTCAACTACGCTGAAAACCTGCTGATCAAATGTCAGGGGGCTTCGCCCGCCCTTATCGTCTGCAATGAATCCGGCGTGGCGCGGCAGATATCCGGCAAGACGCTCTATCAATCCGTATCCCGACTGGCTCAGGCCCTGCGCGCCGTCGGGCTAAAACCGGCCGATCGGGTGGCTGCGATTTTACCGAATTCTGCAGAGGCCTTGGTGGCGATGCTGGCGACAGCCAGCATCGGCGCTGTCTGGAGTTGTTGCTCGCCGGATTTCGGTGTTGAAGCCATCACAGATCGTTTCGGGCAAATTCAGCCTAAGATTTTGTTCTTGTGCCAAAGTCACGTCTTCAATGGCAAGCTCTATCCCCGTGAAGCGCAAAATCACGCCCTACTCCAAGCCTTGGATTTCCAGAATATCGCCATTGTGATCCCCGATGAGCAATCTCCGAAGCCGGATGATGGGTCGATCCTTTGGGAGGAGTTTCAAGCCGGTTATGACCCCCAAAAAACCCTGGATTTTGCGCAATTACCATTTGAGCATCCCTTATTCATTTTGTTCTCATCGGGGACAACTGGAAAGCCGAAATGCATTGTGCACAGTAGTGGAGGCACTCTCATACAGCACCTAAAAGAACACCTGCTGCATGTCGACATTCGTCCACGCGATCGATTCTTCTATTACACCAGTTGCGGTTGGATGATGTGGAACTG
>DBZZ01000002.1:9713-11446 GCA_002311315.1 Methylococcaceae bacterium UBA1147
ACCGGGACCGATGTTCTTCGGGCGGTGCAACATTGATTTTGTATGACGGCTCGCCTTTGTACCCAGATGCGGATGTGCTATTCGACCTCGTCGATACACATCGCATCAACATCCTGGGTGTTTCGGCCAAATATATCAACGTACTGCGCAAACAGGGCGTTAAACCGAGCGAAACCCACAGCCTGACATCCCTTAAAACGATTCTTTCCACGGGTTCACCGCTTCTGCCCGGGAGTTTCGATTATGTCTATCAGTCCGTGAAGAAGGACGTCTGCCTGTCATCCATTTGCGGCGGTACAGATATCGTATCGTGCTTTGTTTTGGGTAGTCCTATCCTTCCGGTCCGGCGCGGCGAAATCCAATGCCGGGGGTTGGCTATGGCGGTTAAAGTGTTCGATCAACAGGGAAATGCACTGACAGCAGAAAAAGGCGAACTAGTCTGCACGAAACCCTTCCCTTCAATGCCGGTGGGATTTCTTGGTGATCCTGGGAATATCCGCTTTCAGAAAAGTTATTTCGGACGATATCCAGGAGCCTGGCACCAAGGTGATTTTATCGCATTGACCGGAAACGGCGGCGTGATTGTTTATGGTCGTTCCGATTCGGTACTCAATCCCGGCGGGGTCAGAATAGGTACTGCGGAAATCTACCGACGGGTGGAAGAATTCGACCAGATTCTGGAAAGTGTGGCGGTGGGCCTGGAGAAGGAGGGTGATTGTGAAGTACTTTTGTTCGTTATGTTGCGCGACGGTGTTAGCCTGGATGATGATCTAAAGGCTCGCATCAGCCAGCAGCTTTTGCAGCAGGCATCACCGCGACATGTCCCGTCGGCGATTTTTCAGGTCGCCGATATTCCTCGAACAAGAAATGGGAAAATATCCGAGCTTGCCGTCAGCAACATCATTAATGGGAACGCTGTAAACAACAGCAGTGCCTTGGAGGACCCCAAAGTACTAGAGGAATATCGCTGGATAGCGCAGCACCTGGCGGCGCAGCGAATGGCTCCTGCAATCTCTTGATAGCCTCGCATCCAAAGAAGGCTTTGGCCCGGTGTTTTATATAAAAATACTTATTACACAACGAATAAATCCAGGAAATGGTTGGTCGGCATACCCTCCAGTAAGGATGGATTATCGAATTTCTCAACAATCTCGTTACAGCGCTCTCGGGGCAGGCAAGTTGCGATATTGGCGACAAACTTCTGTTTCAACAGAGGAATTGCTTCTTGACGTCGTTTCCTATGGCCCAAGGGGTATTCGATCAGAACATTCTCTGTACTACTACCGTCAACAAAATGAACTTGGACTGCATTCGCGATCGAGCGTTTTTCAGGGTCCAGATAATCACGGCTGAACCCCCTATTTTCAAAAATCCGTATTTTTCTTGTCAGCCGTTCAATTCGCGGATCGGCCGCAATCTCGTCACTATAATGTTCGCGGCCGAGTTCGCCGTAAATCATTGCTACAGCAACCATATACTGAAGGCAGTGATCCCGGTCCGAGGGGTTCCGCAATATGCCATCCTTGTCGATGATCCGGCATGCTGACTCCTGGGTCTCGATAACAACCTGCCTGACCGCATCGAGCTTGCACTTGACTTCAGGATACAGACGGATCGCCGCTTCAACCGCTGTTTGGCCATGGAATTCCGCTGGGTACAACACCTTGAACAGAATATTTTCCATCACATAACTGTCAAAAGATCGTTTCATTCTGAGAGGCTCTCCGCCCAAC
>DBZZ01000063.1:0-6220 GCA_002311315.1 Methylococcaceae bacterium UBA1147
TGAAGACCCTTCTGAAACCGAAAATCTGGGCCGGATAGATGTCTTTCGCATCCTGTACGGTTTTTCGCAAGGAAGTTTTCTTCAAAAGACTGCCGTAGGCAAAAATCCTGATTGACTCCATGTCGGTTCCGTACTTGCCTCATCCTTTGGACCGAATTAAAAACAGGGTCTCGGCCTCGTACAATGCATGACGCAGGGTTGAGGACTGGACAGATCTGAAAAACCCAGGCTTCGATCCCGTCGCCTGGGTTCGCCAGTATAACGGGCAGGCAGACGGAACCCTTTGTACTGCGTGTCCGTATGCCCCATACTCGCCGACCTGACACAATGTGCAGCTAAACCACGGGCCCGACCCACAAGGGAATGAAGCGGGTTTTTCCCTTGCCGATTCGAGGGCGCCAGTCCCCGCCGATGACGCCGTACAATCCTACTGCAGACGACAGAAACAACCACGATCACTATCAACTTTTCAGGCCTTTCATTATGTTTCGCTCTTTTTTCTTGAACCCAAAATGGGCCCTGTGGTCCATAGCCGGCAGCATCATCATCCTCGCGGTGACCTGGTACAAGGTACAACTCGATGTTCAAATCAACGAATGGTTCGGTGATTTCTACAACACCATCCAGACTGCACTGACCAAGCCAGGGACGGTTGAATTTGACAGTTTCCTGGCCAAGTGCCTGACCTTTGCCAAGATCGCCGGAATTTATATTGTTGTGGCCGTACTGCTGGAATTCTACGTCCGCCATTATGTATTCCGCTGGCGCACCGCCATGAATGACTATTACCTGGTTAACTGGAGCAAACTGCGCCATATCGAGGGCGCATCTCAGCGTGTACAGGAAGACACCATGCGTTTCGCCGACATCGTCGAAAGCCTGGGGATTGCCTTTATCCGTTCAGTCCTGACGCTGGTGGCCTTCCTGCCGATCTTGTGGGAACTGAGTACCCATATTACCGAACTACCCTGGGTCGGGCCGGTCGACCACTCATTGGTCTATATTGCAATCATCTCCGCTGCGTCGGGTACCGTTTTGCTGGCAATCGTGGGAATTAAACTACCGGGTCTCGAATTCAACAACCAGAAAGTCGAGGCCGCCTACCGCAAGGAACTGGTCCTGGGCGAAGACTCCGACCAACGAGCACAACCTCCAACCGTGACAGATCTGTTTGCAAACGTGCGGAAAAACTACTTCACACTGTACAAGCATTACCTGTATTTCGACATCGGCAAATGGTCGTATCTACAGTTTTCCGTCATCGTTCCCTACATTGCCCTGGGACCCACCATTGTCGCAGGTGCCGTTACGCTGGGAGTCCTGCAGCAAATCGTACGCGCTTTCGGAAAAGTGGAGGAATCATTCCAGTTCCTGGTCAATTCCTGGGGTACCATCGTGAAACTGATCTCGATCTACAAGCGACTACGGACCTTCGAATCCCAGATAAAAAAGCCAGCATACGCCTAGGGCGAACAATCTCGCTGAAAAGATTCAGAAAAAAGTATTGCCGCAAGATCAGCGAAATCTGCTGACATACCCAGTCGAACACACCCTGTAGGCACCCTTCAAGTCACAACTAAACGTATCTTGCCCATCGTTCAAAGCCGTATGAGATGGGGTAATGACCAGACGTTTCCATCCAATCGACGGATTGAGAATCCACAAAGATGCCACCACATACTATTGACAATTCTCAACATGGTCTGTGATAAAGTCATAAAAAAACAGGCAGCTTTGAGAGCACCGCGAACAAGGGAGCGACCCGTGCGCATCAATTCATTCCAGCTCATCACCCTGGTTCTTGCACTTGTCCTCGGACCCGCACTTGCACAGGAAAGGTCTGAAGCCGGCGATTCTGGCAACGGCACCGGTTCAGTGATCCCTGCACAACCAGTGCAGGAAAATGAGGACAGGACAACCAGCGGCTCCAGAACCGGGAAATCCATTGCCCAGGAAACCGGTACCGATGGGAAGCAGGGGGCCTTGATAACCAGCAAATCAAGGGCTAGAAAATCGCCTAACAAAAAAATCGACCAGCAGGTGATCTTTGGCTATATCGACCAGCTGAACGACCTGAATCAGGCTCGTCAATTTGACAACAGTGCCGATCAGGCGGCAATCGATGAAATGCTGCTCAAGGAAGACCAGACTGTCAGTGAACTTCTGGAACGGCTACGCACGACCAACCTCACTCTTCTGCCTGCAGTTATCAACTGGCAACACATCAGCTTCCTGAATTCCCGCAAGTCGATCAACGAAGCCAGAGGCAACAAACTGGCCATGGAAAGGGACCGGGCAAAACTGGCCTACTTCAGCACAAGGGAGCAGACCCGAGAATACCTGGAATACCTGATCCAGGTTTCTAACAGCTACACAAGGACCGACGAAATCGTCAAATACTCCATTAATCTGCGTTCCAAAATCACCAAGAATGCCCAGGAAATCAAACCGAAAATCAAGAAAACTGGAAACAGCATCTACCAAGATTTCGCCCGTAACCGCCGCCAGTACCAAGTATCGAACGCGACACTGATCGATATTCTCAACCACGTCATCAATGATCCAGCCGATATCGTACAGACTCACTGGTCCCAGCAGTTCAACGTGGTCTCAGCAATCGCTTTCTTCAATAAACTGCCGTACATGAACCCACTCAATCAGGTACTGGCACCGATTAGCATTGATGTCGGCGGGATTATCGTTTCACTGGGTATCGTCCTGCTAATCGTTTTCTGGTATCCCCTGGTGATTCGGGGCAGTGGCTGGCTCATCGAGCGGTATTTTCTTGACGACACATCCGATCACGACGACCTGATCCTGGGAGCACTGAACCAGCCGGTAAAATCCCTTCTGCTGGTTGCCGGTACCGACCTGGCCACCAACGCGCTACTGTATAAAACTGGAGAACAGGCCTCTCTCGACAAGTTTTATTTTGTTATCTACACGTGGCTCATCGTCTGGATGCTGTTCAGGCTAATGGATGCAGTCCTGACCATCCAGTACGAAAAACTCGCCCGTTCCAACAAAGAGCTACGCAAGGAACTGATTAATCTTGGAGCGCGCTTTATCAAGGGCATTCTGTTTCTCGGGGCAATTGCCTACATCCTGAACGGATTCGGGATCAGTATCGCCGCGATCATGTCCACACTGGGTATCGGCGGCCTAGCCTTTGCTCTGGCAGCAAAGGATAGTCTGTCCAATCTGTTCGGTGGCGTCACCATCCTGTTCGATAACGCATTCAAGATGGGCGACTGGATAAAGATTGATGACGTTGAAGGCACGGTTGTGGAAATCGGCTTGCGCAGTACGACGATACGAACCTTTGACAATGCGCTGATCACGATTCCCAATGCCCTCGTTTCGGTCTCCAGCATACAGAACTGGAACCGACGATCAGTGGGGCGCCGCATAAAGATGTTTGTCGGGGTGACCTACGACAGTAACATGCAGGATATTCAGAAAGCGCTCGCGGATATCCGGGGCATGCTGAGTGAACACCCGGGAATCGCCAACCCTAAAGAAAAGCACGTCAAGGGAAAAAGGCGTTACGAGCTGGCCTCAACAGAAGATGCGCAGGGAATAAAATCCACCCAGCTGGTATTCCTGGACCGGTACGGCGAATACTCGATCGATATCCTCATTTACTGTTTCTCGAAGACCGTGAACTGGGCTGAATGGCTTGGAGTCAAGGAGGATGTACTGTTCAGGATCGCGGATATCCTGGTGAAGAACAACCTTGAATTCGCCTTTCCCACGGAAGTAAGGATCAACAGAGAGCATGATTCCCCCCCACAGCGGCTACTACAGGCATCGGCTGAGGCCCGACCATCTTTCGAGGACTAAGTAGACACCTCGACCTACCGCCTGGTCACCCTGATAAAGGAAAGCCAATCGAAAGGCCCGATCATTGGGGCGCTAAACCGGCTGGAAACGTCATCGTTGCGGACTGCATTATTACCGAACTGCTACCCCTTTTGATCGGCTATTCCCTTTTCTGTCGCGGCCGCCCCTTTTGAAGGATATACCGCCCGTAAAAACCAAATCGACCAACTGAAACCGTGACCTTAGGGGGCTGAACTTCGTCAATCCACAAACCAAACGATCTTGCCAGCCAGGACAGGTCGGATTATCCTACTGCTTGGTCTGACGAGATGGTCGGGAACTTCGTTTGCGCGTCTCTGTCAAAAACGTCCGTACACAATATTACAACGAGGCTAGAGGTAATAATGAGATTAAATGAAGTAATGCAGCGTTCTGAAGCGCAGGTTCTGGAAATTAACAAGGTGCTTAGGAATACCTATGCGTTGCTTTCCATGACTTTACTGTTCAGTGCCGCAACAGCGGGTCTGTCGATGATGATGAACATGGGGCCAATGAACCCGTTCCTGACCCTGATCGGCTATTTCGGCCTGTTGTTCCTCACAACAAAGTACAGCCAAAGTAGCACCGGGCTGATTTTTATCTTTGCTCTGACCGGGTTCATGGGGCTAACACTGGGTCCGATCCTGAACATGTACCTGACGTTCATGTCCAATGGGGCGGAACTGATCATGACCGCACTTGGCGGCACCGGAATCATTTTCCTGGGCCTGTCCGGCTACGTCCTCACCAGTCGCAAGGATTTCAGCTTCCTTGGCGGCTTTCTGATGGTCGGAATTCTGGTTGCATTTCTTGCCGGCCTGGGCGGGATGCTGTTTTCCATCCCCGCACTTTCACTGGCTGTCTCGGCAATGTTCATTCTGCTGATGTCGGGCATGATCCTTTACCAAACCAGCGAGATCATTCACGGCGGAGAAAACAACTACATCCTGGCAACTATCAGCCTGTACGTATCCATTTACAACCTGTTCCTGAGTCTGCTTCACATCCTCGGCGCATTCAGCGGCGACGACTAGTCAACAGCGGTTCCGGACTGGCAACAAAAAGCCCGACGAAAGTGTCGGGCTTTTTGTTGCCTATTGAACGCCCTCTGGAGACTCGTCACTTGTCCTTTTAGCCAATTGATTCCCTGCCCCCCAGATAGGACTGAAGAACCTCGGGAACCCGGATACAGCCGTCCGGTTTCTGGTAATTTTCCATCACCGCAATCAGCGCTCTCCCAACAGCTAGGCCAGAGCCGTTCACGGTATGCACCAGTTCCGGTTTTCCGGTCTCCGGGTTCCGCCAGCGGGCGGAAAGCCGTCTCGCCTGGAAATCCCTGAAATTGCTGCATGAAGAGATTTCTCGGTACTTTTTTTGCCCTGGCAGCCACACCTCCAGATCATAGGTTTTCGACGACGAAAATCCCGTATCTCCGGCGCAAAGCAGTACCTTGCGGTAAGGCAACTCCAGCCGTTGCAGTATGTTTTCCGCATGTCCAGTCAACTCTTCATGCCCGGCTTCGGACTCCCCGGGACGAACGATCTGAACCAGTTCCACTTTTTCAAACTGGTGTTGTCGGATCATGCCACGCACGTCCTTGCCGTAGGACCCGGCTTCACTGCGGAAACACGGAGTATGGGCCACGAAACGCAGCGGCATCGGTCCGTCTTCCGTAATCGTATCCCGCACCAGATTGGTCACGGGGACTTCGGCGGTCGGAATCAAGTAGAGTGGAGGATCGTTTCTTACTGCAAACAGCTCCTCTTCAAACTTTGGCAACTGCCCAGTTCCGCGCATGCTGTCACTGTTGACCAGATAAGGAACGTAAACCTCTGTATAGCCATGCTCCTGCACGTGTGCATCGAGCATGAACTGGATCAGTGCACGGTGCATGGCCGCCAACCCACCCTGCAGGGTGACAAAGCGGGCCGATGCCAGCTTTGCCGCAACTTCGAAATCCATTTCCTGCAACCGAGTCCCAAGTTCAACGTGATCCATCGCTTCGAAATCGAATTCCGTAGGTTCTCCCCACCGACTGATTTCTACGTTGTCGTCCTCGGTTTTTCCAGCCGGAACCGCATCATCCAGTATGTTTGGCAAACCCAACATGAAGTCCTGGATTTGCGCCTGAAGACCAGACAATTCAGCTTCCGCAGCCCGCAGTTTATCGCCCAGGTCTTCCACTTCCTTCAGGAGCGGCTGAATATCTTCCCCCGCCGCCTTGGCTCTGCCAATACTACTCGATCGCTTGTTCCGCTGATTCTGCAGCGACTGGGTAAGAGTCTGGATTTCCTTGCGCCGTCCGTCCAGACCCTCGAAAGCGGATACATCCAGATCGAACGCACGGCGCGCCAGTTCA
>DBZZ01000063.1:6465-7417 GCA_002311315.1 Methylococcaceae bacterium UBA1147
ACACATCATTCCGTTCAACGCCACAACACTCAGGGCAACCACAACGGTGCTTTTGATCGCCGGGCCCAACTCCACCATCTTCAGGATAATATAGAGGCTGGAAAAAGTAACAAAGGCACCCACCACCACCACCATCAGGACGAGTCGGTATTCAGGTGCAAGGCCGGATTTTTCTGCCAGTGTGGTCATGACGGCCCCGATCAGGCAAGCACCGATGGCATTAACGATCACGATCCCGTAGGGCAACAGAACGCCGGACAGGTGTATCACTCCTGCCGAGGAAGTAAACAGTACGCGTCCAAACGAAAGCCCTGCCCAGACAGCGATCAGGCAGACAGCAACGCTAACCAGGATATTCAACCCAGCCTTGCCGTAATTACCCTGTTCGAACAGGTAAAAGGTATCCAGGGAAAAGGTCGAAAATGTCGTCAGAGAACCAAAAAGGCCAATCAGGATTGCCGCCCGATATTCCATGGCGATGGCGACCCGCTGCAACACCAAGGCTTCAGTCATCAGCCCGATCAAGAACGATCCGATCACGTTGACCGCAAGGGTTCCGTAGGGGAAACCCTTGCCCAACCAAGCATAAACCCCGGTGGAAATAAAATAGCGCAGCAACGCTCCTACCGAACCGCCAAGAGCAACAGAGATTAGCTGGTTTATCACCTGGTTTGACCCCTTTTTTCCATTCGACCCCCCGGGGGACGTAACAATTCAATGATCACATGCTTGCGGAATACTTCTAGGCACCGAAAAGCCTTTGCATTCCTTCCAGGTCAGGGTCATGTACTACACCCCGCTCGGTTACTATGGCATCAATCAGATTTGCCGGCGTGGTATCGAAAACCGGATTCCAAGCTTCAACACAGCTGTCATTGTCCAGGTAGTACCGGGGCAAGAGTTCGCTCTGCTCCCGCTCTTCGATGACGATATCCCGGCCGGATTCAAGTTC
>DBZZ01000063.1:7508-8101 GCA_002311315.1 Methylococcaceae bacterium UBA1147
ATCTTGTTCGCCACATCACCATTGGCAGCAATCCTGTCGGCTCCAACAACAACCCACTGAACTTGCCCGGTGGCCATCAGCGAAGCCGCAGCCGAATCTGCAACCATGGTAACCGGGATGCAATCCTGGTGGAATTCCCAGGCGGTGAGTCGCGCGCCTTGATTCCAGGGACGGGTTTCGGTGGCAAACACACGTTCAATGCCCTTGCGGTACCCGCTCCGGATCACGCCCAGGGCAGTTCCGTAGCCGCCGGTGGCAAGGGCACCGGCGTTGCAATGGGTCAGCACTCCTGCTGCATCGGACAGAACCGCACTGCCCAGTTCGCCCATGCGGAGATTGGCCTGGATATCTTGTTCGTGAATGGCAGTGGCATGCTCCAGTAACACGGGTTCCGGATCCCCGATGATCCCGTCGAAGCAACGTTGCATCTCACCCAGCGCCCAGAAAAGATTCACGGCAGTCGGCCGCGATTCAGCCAGGCAACGGATATCATCCATGACAGTCAGGCGCCACTCCTGCGGGTTCTCACGGTATCGCTGGCGCGCCGCCAATACGACCCCGAAGGCCGCAGCAATCCCGATCGCCGGAGCACC
>DBZZ01000063.1:8218-21426 GCA_002311315.1 Methylococcaceae bacterium UBA1147
GCCCGGACCGAATCCTCCATGTCAATCACCGGTTCATTCATATGCAGCGTCCCCAGTGCCATGATAGAGTGAGGCGCCTTCCATTCCAACTTCGAATCATGTTAGTCGATACCCTGATCAATTCCCGCTGGATTATACCTGTCGAACCTCACGACTTGATACTGGAACATCATTCCATCGCCATCCTCAACGGGCAAATCGTCGAGTTGCTTCCCACCGAGGAAGCACTGAGCAAATACCAGGCTGGATCGATGGAAACATTGAACGACCACGTGCTGATTCCGGGGCTGATCAATTGCCACACGCATTCGCCCATGTCTTTCCTGAGAGGTATCGCGGACGACTTGCCGCTGATGGAATGGCTGCAGGGCACGATATGGCCACTGGAACAAAGATGGGTCGGCGAATCGTTCGTCCGTGAAGGAACGGAACTGGCTATCGCCGAAATGCTGCGCGGCGGCATTACCTGTTTCAACGATATGTATTTTTTTCCAGAGATCAGTGCGCGAGCGGCTCTGGCGAGCGGTATTCGTGCTTGTATCGGACTGATCGTGATTGATTTTCCCAGCGCCTGGGCGAGTAACAGCGATGAATACATCCGCAAGGGACTGGTCCTACACGACGAACTTCGCAACGAATCGCTGGTGAGCGCAGCCTTCGCCCCGCATGCGCCTTACTCGGTATCCGATGATGCGCTGCGCAAGGTAAAAATGTACTCTGACGAACTGCAGTTACCGATTCACATGCATGTACATGAAACACGCGACGAAATCGACCAACAGATCGAAAGTACGGGAACAAGACCACTGGAACGTCTGGAAAATCTGGGGCTTCTTGACCCCTCCTTCATTGCAGTCCACATGACCCAACTCGACGAGAATGAAATCGCAGGACTCGCCGAACACGGCTGCCACGTGGTTCACTGCCCCAAATCCAACCTTAAACTGGCCAGCGGATTCTGCCCCGTGAGCCAGTTGCTGGAGAACGGAATCAACGTTGCACTCGGTACCGACAGCGCATCAAGCAATAACAGTCTCGACATCGTCGACGAAATGCGTATCGCTGCACTGCTCGCGAAAGGGGTTTCAGGCGATGCCAGCGCGGTTCCGGCAGCGATGGCTCTACGAATGGCAACGCTGAACGGAGCCACGGCGCTGGGCATCGACGACCGCTGCGGGTCGCTGAAGGCCGGGAAATCAGCCGATATCACAGCGATGTCACTGGATAGCCTGGAAACCCTGCCGGTATACAACCCGTGTTCCCAGATCGCCTATTCCGCCAGCCGGAACCAGGTTACCGATGTCTGGATCGCGGGACGAAGAATGCTGAAGTCAGGCGAACTGACGACCCTAGACAGCGCCCAGATCAGACGTTCGATTTCCGAATGGTCAGCCAAGCTGCAGGCATTCTGACTTCCAACATTGCAGATCTCACGCCCAATCGATTCGTCCACCTGACCGACGGCACAAAACGCCTCCGGAGTCGGCCATTGCATGCAACTCCTGCTGAAGCTTTTCTGCCTTCAATCACCTGCTGTTGCCGTATAACAGAACCACGTCTGAATCTCCGCTTGAACCCGAACCAGCCGGCCTATACAGTAATACAGTAACCGTTGGCGTCGATGGTCACCGTCTTTACACGGCCGAGCGCGGCGACGTTTCAACCCTTGGAAAACCAGCAACTGCGGATCGATTTCCGAATCTGGATTGGCAGATCCAATCTGAATCCTTCCCCTGGCCAAGAACTGATGCACATCAGAAAAACTGCCCTCGCGTTGATTGTCCCTATAATGTTTTGCGGGTGCACGGCACAGGGAAACTTTGACCCAGATCGGGCACTGGCCGTAGGACTGCAGCTGGGAATTGGGGCATTGCAGCTTGCATTCCTCGACGAAGAAACGATCAAACAAACCTCACGAAAGGCGGCAAGCCAGTACGACCAACAGAACAAGGTCGCGGGTCCGAGTTCGATTTATCACAAGCGTTTGCTGAATCTGACCCGTGGTATCAGACACATCGAGAACACATCGCTGAATTTCAAAGTTTACATCGCCGATGACGTCAATGCCTTCGCCATGGCTGACGGTACGATTCGAGTTTACTCCGGCCTCATGGATTCCATGCCCGATGACCAGGTACTGGCTGTGATCCAGCACGAGGTTGGACATGTTCTTCTAAAACATTCCTACCAAGGAATGAAAGAACAATTGATGACCAATACCGCCTTCCAGATACTGGCATCCGCAGGTGGAACAATCGGTGACCTAACCACTTCGCAACTCGGACAGATCGCCTACACGGCCGCCAACGCTCATTTTTCCCAGCAAGATGAATTGGAATCGGACGCTTACGCGGTACGCGCACTAAACACCATGGGCAAAGACCCGTACTCGATGCTCAAGGCAATCCGAACGCTACAGCAGAAACTTGGCTCAAAAGGCGGTTTCCTGAGTTCACATCCATCGAACAAAACCCGCGTTGAGCACATCATCACCGAAATACGCCGATCCAATATACCGCCGGATGTATAACGAACCAAAGTCTATGTCTGACCGGATTCGAATTCCGGTTTTAGGGTTGATCGAGAACATGAGTTTCATTGTTTGTAGTGATTGTTGCGCTGAGCACGCCATCTTTGCGAAGGCCGGCGGCGCTAAAGATGCCAATGCATGATCGAGATGAAGCTGGGGACACCGGTGGTGACCGGTGTCAATGACTTCAGGGAGCCCACGCCGAGGATAGCGACTACACTAGCGATCACCAGCGCTCCAAGCATTTCCCCTCCCGGTTCGCTCCTTCACTCGGCTACATGGATTGGAAAACCCAACTAGACCTGTTCCGCCAATTTGAAGGGGCTCGCATTTTCCCTTTGAAGCTTGTATCCGTCGGCCCGGAGCCTCCCTACGGGCCCGCTTTTGTCCTCGGAGGCCTGGATCCAGCTCCGCTTACCGCAACGAGCGTTGCTCGGCTCCTCCAAGACGCTCTAGCGCTTTCGGCATGGAAAGAGGTCCCGGGCAACCGCTGGTCGCTTCGCGTCAACCCGTCAAGCGGGAATCTCCACCCAACCGAGGGGTACCTGGTAAGCGGCCCTATCACAGGCCTTCATGACGAGGCTGCTATCTATCACTATGCGCCTACCTCCATTCGCTGAAGCTACAGGCCGAGCTGCCCTCTGAGGCATGGAGTACCCTCGCGGCACGGTTGCCCCCCCAATCACTCCTCGTCGATCTAAGTTCTATTCACTGGTGCGAGTCGTGGAAATACGGCGAACGGGCATTTCGCTATTGTCAGCACAATATGGGGCATGCGATTGCCTGCATCGCAGTTGCGGCTGCAGGGCTCGGCTGCTCGAGAACGTCAAGGCTGAGATGCAACAGAGCTTTAAGCTTGAGACCGATCTTGTCTCTACTCTGCGGACATCGTGCTGGATGGGCAGTAAGAACACGCTCAGCCAAGGCCACCACGATTGGCCGGTCATCGATGAGGTCGCGACAGCCACCCAGAAACATGCGCGGCGCGGGGTTGCGTTTGACGGACGGACCCACATCAAGAGGGAGGCTTTCTATCAGATTCTCTCCTAAAAGCGATGCCAGGAGAGAACCAGACCCCGTTCACGACTCTACCATGGCGTCCGTGTGTTGACCTCCTACTCTTCGTCCATTGGGTGGAGGAGCTACCGTCCGGACTCTACGTGCTCTTGCTACACCCCGCCTACAAAGACGTGCTTCGTCGTTCAATGAAGCGAGGCTTCTTGTGGTACACATCCGATGGGTGTCCGAACTCTTTGCCGCTCTTTTTTCTTGTGGAGGGAGACGTCCGCGATCTTCCCCAACAGACGAGTTGCAATCAGGCGATTGCCGCCGACGGCGCGTTTGCCGTCGCAATGCTCGCCGAGTATCGCGAGCCTCTCGAGTCTTTCGACTCCTGGTTTTACCGCCGGCTCAATTGGGAAACAGGGGTCGCTGGTCAGGTACAATACCTCGAGGCAGAGACAGCCGAGATTCGCGGCACGGACATTGGCTGCTTTTTCGATGACCTGAGCCATAACGTCTTCGGACTCGAGGGCGACAGCTTTTAGGTACTCTACCACTTCACGATGGGTGCTACGATCGACGACTCGCGCCTGCAAACCCATCCGCGCTATCAACACCTCTCTTGCGACCCCGAGGCGAGCAAAACTTCAATGGAGCACTAAGCCATGGTAACCCAAGCACCCTTCCCGAACCGAGAACGGCCCGATGGTGCTGCGTTCGACGCACCGGGCATGCCGAAATTTAGAAGTCGTTTCACTGAGCAGTTACCGGCCGACCCTGAGGCATCGAATAACCGTCGCCAGGTTACTGGCGCCTGCTACTCTCGGGTGCAGCCAACGCGGGTGGCCAATCCCCGATTGATTGCCCATTCACGAGAAGTCGCAGAACTACTGGGGCTACCGGCGGGGGTTTACGCATCCGCGGAGTTCCTCGAGGTCATGAGTGGCAATCGACTACTGCGGGGGATGGATCCCTACGCCACTTGTTATGGCGGCCACCAATTTGGTAACTGGGCCGGTCAGCTCGGTGATGGTCGCGCCATTAACCTCGGAGAAATCATCAATCAGCAAGGTAAGCGCTGGGTGTTGCAGCTAAAAGGCGCCGGGCTGACACCCTACTCGCGTTCGGCGGATGGTTTGGCAGTGTTGCGCTCCTCGGTACGCGAGTTTCTGTGCAGCGAGGCGATGCATCACCTCGGTGTACCCACGACACGGGCGCTGAGCCTGGTTACCACCGGTGAGCAAGTCATGCGGGACATGTTCTATGATGGCAAGTCAAAGTACGAGCCCGGTGCAATTGTCTGCCGCGTGGCGCCATCATTCACTCGCTTTGGCAGCTTTGAGATCTTTGCCGCCCGAGGTGAACACACGCTATTGAAACAGCTCGCAGACTACACCATAGAAACCGACTTTCCCCATATCGGCACGCCTTCACCATCGACCTACGTCGCATGGTTCGAGGAGATTTGCCGGCGGACCGCCGATATGATCGTGCAATGGATGCGGGTTGGATTTGTTCATGGAGTGATGAATACCGATAACATGTCGGTACTGGGACTCACTATCGACTACGGACCCTACGGTTGGCTCGATAATTTTGATCCCGATTGGACGCCAAACACCACGGACGCACACGGAAAGAGATATCGCTTTGGCCGCCAACCCGACATTGCATTGTGGAATCTTCATAAGCTCGGCAACGCGCTTTACCCGTTGGTCAAGGAAGCCGAACCACTGCAGGAAGCGCTTAGCGCCTACTCGACGCAGTTCAATCTGGGATGGCGTGCCATGATGGCCGCTAAGCTAGGGCTTAGCGAATCGGAGCAGGAAGACGACGGCCAACTGGTATCGGATCTTCTTGACCTGCTCGCCGCTACCGAGACCGACATGACGATCTTCTTTCGGAGGCTTGCCGATGTGCATCTCGACTCTATCGCCCAGAGCGATGCTTTGCATGAGAGCGTAATGCAACCGCTTATGACAGCCTACTACACGCCCGATAGGCTTGAAGACCACATCGGCACAATGCTCGTCTGGCTGGGCCGATATGCTCGTCGGATCCGTAATGCTGGGATGCCCGACCGCGTTCGCCGAAAGCAGATGAATCGCGTCAACCCCAAATACGTGATACGAAACTACTTGGCGCAGCTTGCCATCGACAAAGCAGAGCAAGGCGACTCGTCGATGGTCAACGAGCTACTCGAATTATCGAAACGCCCGTACGACGAACAGCCTGCAATGGAGCATTACGCGAAAAAGCGTCCCGACTGGGCACGCCGACGTGCCGGCTGCTCGATGTTGTCATGCAGCTCCTAGGCACTTAGAAAACAGGATGTTGACTGCCTATGACGACGATCATGAACGTGCGCATAGTTCACTGGGAGTTCTAGTAGGAATGAACATCTCGATTCTATGTGACGGTTCGCTAATCGACTTCGAGTCATTCGCACTGCGCACCAGGAACCTTCAGGATCAACCGGACGGAACGGTGCCTTACGACACCGCTGTTCAAACAATATTCCTGGCAACTCAACCCATTGAACTCTCTGGTACGCAAAGGCTAAATGTTCAATGCCAGCGCCGATCCAGCGCAATCGTCGGAAAGAGGAGGAGCCGATCAAGAACCAAGACCTTCCAAATTACTGGGAAGAATATCCGCAAAAAGAACGATTAATTACGTTAAAAGTTGCCTTATGTCTTTACTGATTACCGATGAATGCATCAACTGCGACGTTTGTGAACCCGCGTGCCCGAATTTGGCGATCTCACAGGGTAAGGAGATCTATGAAATTGATCCAAACCGATGCACCGAATGCGTCGGTCACTTCGATTCCGCGCAATGTGTGGCGGTTTGTCCCGTGGACTGCATTATTTTGGATCCCGACTGGGTCGAGAGCCAGAATTCCCTACACAACAAGTACCTCAAACTGACTGCCGAGCAGGTCTGAGGCTGTGTTTGGCGCTCAGAACCATGTCGGCAAAAAGCCATTCGTTGTCTCACTATGGTTCCAACACACACCCAGATCGGTAGCATAGATCTGGTTTATAAACAGGAATCTCTTGTGTTTTCTTGAGAATGTTAGTGCGTCTAATAACCGGAAGCGGCGTCCACTCGCCCTCAAACACCCGACCATTGAGGACAAACTGAGTGTTGTTTGATCAAATTTGTCAGTCAATCCGCGAAAAAAGCTGCTTAATAGAGCTTGTCTTTCGTCTCAGCATTTGTTCCATTCGGTGATTATCATTAACTTATTATATTTATTGACTGTTTATAATATAACCTAAAAGTAGCGTATAAACTATCCGTTTAAATTCAAACAATAATAGGTATTCGATCAACTAACATTTAATGATTTAGTCTCGACAATTTCAATTAAAAATATATCTTATAGGTTAGCATTAATAAATTATAAGTTTCATATGTAGTATTAGAAAATTTCTGAAACAAGTGAATGTTAAATATCAGTGTTAAAATGAACATGTTGTCATGAAGGCTGTCGAATCAGGAAACTTAAATGGCACTAAAGCCTTCGATATAAAAAAGATTCGGGAAGATCCTTCTATAGGTCTGGGTCATTGTATCGAAGACAAAATTGAAATGGAATTGGTAACTTTTAATTGACCCTAATAAACGGGAGGACCAGATGAATCAATTGACCAATAAAACTTGTGTTGCTTGTAGAGTAGGTGCACCGCTTGCGACAGAGGAAGAAATCAATGAATTTATGCAGCAACTACCGCATTGGTCAATTGTTGAGGAGAATGAAGTAAAACGCTTAAAGCGGGTTTTTACTGTTAATAATTTTAAAGACGCAGTGGCATTTACACAAAAAGTTGCTGTTCTTTCTGAAGATGAAAATCATCATCCTGCTATTTTGACGGAATGGGGGAAAGTCACCGTTTGTTGGTGGTCACATAAAATAAAAGGCTTGCACGTTAATGATTTCATTATGGCTGCTAAAACAGACCAGTTATGAGATTAATCTAAAATATAAATATTTGTTAGTTAGAATAGGTAACATGCATCAACAAGACCTTTAACTAAATCCAGTATTTTTGTTGATATCGTTTTCAGGGTTAAACTCACTGGCTCAAGTGCATGGACTTTACGGTTATTTCGAATGTTCCATGTCGCTTTAATTAACACTTCAGCCATTACCCATCCTTCAACGGATGTCTCAACGCCGAGTGCGTCTTTGGACCCGATACCCCTTAACAATTACGTACGTGGTTGCTTCACTTTTCGCAAATAAGGTTTGATCGTTTGCCAGCCGTTAGGGAACATTTCCTTGGCGACATCATCAGATACCGCGGGGACGATAATTACATCTTCCCCATCTTTCCAATTAACTGGAGTCGCCACCTTGTATTTTGCCGTCAATTGCATGGAATCAAGAACGCGCAGTATTTCGTTGAAGTTTCGGCCAGTCGTCATCGGATAAACCAACATTAGTTTTATTTTTTTGTCGGGACCAATGATAAAAACCGAACGAACCGTGGCATTCGTCGCAGCAGTCCGACCTTCGGACGTTCCTTCTTCTTCCGCTGGCAACATGTTGTAAAGTTTCGCAACAGCCAGATCAGTGTCGCCGATCAAAGGGTATTTGACGGCATGACCTTGAGTTTCCTCAATATCTTTAAGCCATTCCGAGTGATTATCCACCGGGTCCACGCTCAGACCGATAATTTTACAGTTACGTTTGGCAAATTCGGGTTCCAGACCAGCCATATATCCCAGTTCAGTGGTACATACCGGTGTAAAGTCCTTAGGGTGGGAAAATAAAATCGCCCAACCGTCGCCGATCCATTCATGAAAGCGTATCGTGCCCATTGTCGTGTTAGCGGTAAAGTCCGGCGCTTCATCATTTATTCGTATTGACATTTTATCCCTCCAATTCAGTTTGAGTTTAAAACCACCCGCTACCGGAAATACGATCAACGCCGTGTAATTCCCGAGAGAAAAACGAAAAAAATCTGATGTGGGTTAGTATAAGTCTGTTCGAGCACATATGCCTTTTTTATAAAATCCCCAATTAAACAGACCTCTTACTCCCGGGATAATTCAGTAAATATCCTGATCAGCAGTGGCAAGATCACCTGTTTCATCAACCACGAGGGCAATATATCGTATCCCGCCGGTTATTCTCTATCACAAGTTGCCCGTCGTCATCGGATATCTGTCGGTGCCAGGGTCGGCGC
The DNA here is from genome assembly GCA_002311315.1 of Methylococcaceae bacterium UBA1147. Classification (GTDB taxonomy): domain Bacteria; phylum Pseudomonadota; class Gammaproteobacteria; order Methylococcales; family UBA1147; genus UBA1147. Next base: position 16,949 of record DBZZ01000063.1, read on the forward strand.
TGGCCAGGAGCCAACACCACCGACAGTTCATCGAAGCTGTCGATCATCAGGGCCCGTCGTGAAAGTTCGGCGGTTAAGGCGGATGCTTTCGGCGTCTCAGTGGGCGCTTGAACTGAATGTTGTGTTACCGACATGACGGCATCTCCTTTTTCCGTTCCCCCGGTTTCAGAAAAATCGGAACCGGAAACGGGGAGACGAAGCAGAAGCCGTTCAACACTTTAGCACAATTTGCAGACCGCCCTCTGCAAATTGTCTATTAACTTGGCGGTTTGTTCCGGGCATAAAAAAACCCCGCTCGGCTTAGGCCAAACCGGGTCAAGGATACCTTCGTCTCTCTTTAGCCAGTATTTGTATAGCGCCTTGCAAGCTGAGATCTAATTAGCGCTTGAATTCAAGTATAATCGTACCCATCAAGTAACAAAACCTCGTCTTCTGGTCCGAGAAAAAACGCATCTCAAATAAGCAACTGGTGAGCGTCAGGTCTCTACAATGCACAGAAGCAGCGTTTTTACTGGCCTAGAGCGCCGCGTATTATGACCAACCAGGCCCCGTTATCATTCAATATTCTAAAAACCCGGTCAAAACACAAAGGCAATCAATCCATATGGTTCAATCTGAAAACGTTTACCCTGATGAAATCAAAAAGTTCGGTTCACTTGCTGAACGCTGGTGGGACCCGGACGGTGAATTCAATACGCTGCATTCGGTCAACCCGCTGAGAACTCGGTTCATCAGTCAGCACACCCGGATCGAGGATCAGCGGATCCTTGACATCGGCTGCGGCGGAGGCATCCTGAGCGAGGGACTGGCCAGACTAGGTGGCAAAGTCACCGGAATCGACCTGAGTAACGACCTGATCGAAATAGCCGACCTGCACGGATTGGAATCGGGGCTCAAGGTTGAGTACCGGAAAATCAGCGCCGAAGCGTTGGCCAACGAACAGCCCGAATCGTATGACTGCATCACCTGCATGGAGATGCTGGAACATGTCCCTAAACCTGATTCAATCGTTCAGGCCTGCTCGAGACTGGTCAAACCCGGTGGAAAAGTATTCTTCTCGACTCTGAACCGGAAAATCAAGTCATACCTTCTGGCCGTGGTCGGAGCTGAATACCTGCTGAACATGATTCCCAGGGGTACCCACGATTACAAGACTTTCATTAAACCGTCCGAGTTAACCACCTGGTCCCGCAACACGGGTCTAGAGATCGAGGCAATCACCGGCGTTGCTTACAATCCGGTTTCGAGGAAATTTTCCCTCGGAGAAGACATCGATGTGAATTACATCGCTGTCTTCTCCAGAGCCTGAACACCGGTAACGCAAAAGTGACGGACGACATTTTGCCTCCCTGTATTCTGTTCGACCTAGACGGAACCCTGCTGGATACAGCTCCCGACTTGCACGCTGCCCTGAACCAGGCCTTGGGGCGGGAAGGCTTCGAGAGTGTTCCCCTGGAGAACGCGAGGCCGTGGATTTCCCATGGCGCGCCGGGGATGGTCAGGAATGCACTGGGAGGGGCCGAAGAACACCCCGCTTATGATTGCGTCCTTGACCGAATGATCGAGGACTACGGGCGTAACCTTGCGGTCCGGACATCACTGTTCAAGGGCATGGAACAGACGTTGGAAAAAATCGAACATCGTGGCCTAAGCTGGGGCATTGTCACCAACAAACGAAGCCGTTTCACCGAACCGTTGCTGAAAGCACTGAACCTCCTCGAACGTGCGTCCTGTGTCATCAGCGGGGATACAACAAAACACAAGAAACCGCATCCGGAACCACTGCTCGAGGCCTGCCGCCAGACCGCAATAAAACCTCGGGAATGCTTCTACGTCGGAGACGCGGACAAGGATATCCGGGCAGGCAGGCATGCGGGAATGCGAACCCTTGCCGCGGCTTATGGTTACCGCTCAAAATCCGACAATGTGGCCGATTGGCTCGCCGACGGAATTCTCACCAAGCCCCTCGATCTGCTTCAATGGATCCCTCAACTTGACTGAAAAACCGAGTCCCCCGAGCCAGATCCCGACCCCAACCACCGGAAGCCTGAAAGACAAAGTCATTTTTCTGACTGGCGCGGCTGGCGGTCTTGGCCGGGTAGCGGCCACTGCGCTTGCCCGATATGGAGCCACGATCGTTCTGTCGGACAAGGATCTGGCGCCACTGGAAGCCGTATACGACCGGATTGTCGAAGGAAACGGCCCCCAACCCGCCATCTACCTCATGGATCTTGCACGGGCGACAGTACAAGACTACGAAGAAATGGCCCGGGTCATTGGACGGGAGTTCGGAGTACTAGACGGCCTGTTGCACAATGCCGCTTCCTTCGCCGTGTTGGGACCGGTATCAAACATCGATCCAGATGACTGGGCACGGGTCATCAACGTCAACCTTAACGCCTGCTTCCTGCTCACCAGAGCCCTGATCGGCCTGCTCGACAAATCAACTGACGGCTCCATCGTGTTCACTTCCGATTCATCAGCACGCACCGGCTCAGCTTATTGGGGCTGTTACGGGGTGTCGAAAATCGCCATGGAGGGTTTTGCCGGTATTCTCGCGGACGAGATGGAAGCCGCCGGCAAAGTGAGGGTCAATACACTGATCCCCGGACCGGTCGCCTCTCCACTCAGGAACAAGACATTTCCGGCAGAAGACCCCGGCAGGCAACTTAGTGCGGAATCGCTTGAAAGGTTGTATATTTACCTTTTCGGTCCCGCCAGCCGTGAACAGCATGGGCAAACCTTTCACGCCAGCAATTACAGCGGATAAAACATATGCACGAAGAAGAAAGCATCGTACTAAAACGCGACGTCAATGCCATTACCATCCCTGATGGATCGCATGTCACTCTGAACAAGGACCAGATCGTGACCATCCATCAGTCACTGGGCAACAACTACACGATATTCTCCGACACGGGGATGATGGTCCGCATTTCGGGTGCCGACGCGGACGCGCTGGGCAAAGAACCGCTGGGTAGAGCGGGCGTGTCGTCGGGTACCGACCCCCAGTCCGTCGAGAACGATGCCTGGGATGTCATGCGAACCGTGTTCGATCCGGAAATACCGGTCAATATCGTCGAACTGGGTCTTATCTACTATTGCAGGGTTACGCCAACCAGTGCAGATCAAAACCGGGTGGACATAACCATGACTCTGACCGCGGCCGGCTGCGGCATGGGCCCGGTACTGCAGCACGATGTGGAACGCGTCGTCTCCGAACTTCCCCACGTAGAGGAGGTCCATGTCGAAGTCGTGTTCGATCCACCCTGGTCCCAAGACATGATATCCGAGGTTGCCAAGCTGGAACTCGGCATGTTGTAGGACTCCATCATTTTTCTTTTCGTCTGGACGCCGTAGTCCGCCGTTTCGAGCCCGGCCGCTGCCATCGTTCTGTTATGTCATGTCCTTCTGTTCTGTCGTGCTGCATCCCGACACATTCCATCAGTATGGATTTCTCCTGATCCTTTAATTCATAGAAAGTTCGCGGCTTCAGGTTGACCGGCAACAGCGCAGGACCGTAACGAACCCGGATCAAGCGGCTCACCATCAGTCCCTGTGACTCCCAGAGCCTTCTCACGATCCTGTTTCGACCCTCCCTCAGAACCACTTTATACCACCGATTCGCTCCTTCTCCGCCAGCTGTCTGAATGTCCTCGAACCGGGCTTCGCCATCATCCAGCAACACTCCGCTGCGCAGATTGCTGATCACTTCCTCCGACACCTGTCCCAGAATTCTCACCGCATACTCGCGTTCGATTTGCCGCGATGGATGCATCAGCCGATTGGCCAGTTCACCGTTATTGGTCACTATCAGCAGTCCCTGGGTATTGATATCCAGACGCCCAACTGCGATCCATCGCGCCTGTTTCAACCTAGGCAACTGGGTAAAGATGATCGGGCGCGCCTTCGGATCGCGCCGCGTCACTAGTTCACCCTCTGGCTTGTAATAAACCAAAACTCGGAGCGGCTGCCCGATCCGCTTCAACAGGTCCACTGGACGACCGTTTAGAACTAGTTGATCGGTACCCTTTAGACGATCGCCTAGATTGGCCAGCTTTCCGTTGACCCTGACCCGCCCCTCGGAGATCCATGTTTCGACCTGGCGGCGAGAACCCAGACCCAATTGGGACAGAACCTTTTGGATTCGGTCGCCAATTTTTCCGGTTGGAGTATGATCGGACTGTTTTTTTAGCATAGTTCAGATACGGTTATAATAATTTTTTCTTTTATTTTTAAAAAGGCCCCAAGTCTTTTCACTCTTACAACGTTGTTGCTCCAGTTTTTGACTTCTTTATTTATCGAATAACTTATAGCATAAGGTTACAACATTACGGCAACAAATCGTTACGTTGGTGGATATGATGACCACACTACCCAAATCAGACAAGGTCAGAACGGCGACAGTCTCGATTGATAAGGTGACACAAGATTATACAGGACACCCCGTAGCGCTAACATATGGCAGTTTCAGATAT
>DBZZ01000063.1:21509-22305 GCA_002311315.1 Methylococcaceae bacterium UBA1147
TATTATAACTTATTCCCATGACACTATTTTTAATAGTTAATTAAATATAAAGATCTGTCCTATCATCCTATTAATAAGTTAATAGTTAAATGAAACAGACTATTTATTGGTATAAAGGGACTAAACGAACCGGAAAACGATCAGAAGTGAGTTTTATAAATGGTAATCCTAATGGAATCAAGATCGAATGGTTCAGGAATGGTAATAAAGAGTTAGAATTACACTATATTGATGGAGCGTTAAATGGTCTTTATACAAGATATTTCGAGAATGGTAATAAAAGAGAAGAGGGGGGTTTCAAAGATAATAGGAAAAATAGAAAATGGATTGAATGGTTCGAAAATAGAGATATAAAATCCGAAGAAACCTTTCAAGAAAATGAGTCTGATTGATTATTTGATTGCTGTAACCAGGCAATCAAATAGACTGGACTCCAATATGAGAAGATTCCTTTTTTAAATATACAACCTCATTTCACGGTGCGGGTAAAAACAATAAAGACTGTATATAAAATGGTCAGCATAAAGTCAATGATGATAATATGAACACCGAATTGATATCCATTAAGATTCCGGAAATATTGGCAGAATTTATGATACATGAACTTATATTTCAGGTAAATTAGATATAAGTGAAGGTAACATTTAAAGACCATTGTGGAGATACAGAAATAATAAACACTTTTCTTTGTTTTTCTGGAGGTTGAGATTATTCTTCCTATTACAATATTCTTGATTTCTTTATTAGAAGAATAACCAATAAAGATACAACATCAAGGTAACAAATGGCTACGTCA
>DBZZ01000067.1:0-922 GCA_002311315.1 Methylococcaceae bacterium UBA1147
CCTTCTCCGGAATTGATCAGTAACGTGCCGGTACGTTCCACAGGGTCATCCGATGTGCTGCGGGATCGGGCCCCGATCGTTGCAGCGCTGGCACGCACTACCTTGGTTGTCGATCTGACAGTAGAAGGCCTGCTGCACGCACCCGAACTCCCAAAAATTCTGGAAGAAGGGACGAAGGTACTTATGATTTCTAACGAACACCCGGAGGCATTGGAGCGGTTGCGACCTGACGAGAGTCTGCGCTCCCGGGTGCAGGATGCTGTCCGCAAAGCCAAAGCGGCCAAGAAATTGATTGTGACCTCGGATGCAGGAACAGAACTAAATGTCAGCCTGACGGGTTGCCCGGTTGCAGGGGTCTGGGGTTGGACAGATCGTCCGGGCACCGTGGCTCATTGGCCAGGTGGGGTGGTGGTTGCGTTTCCGCTTCGGCATGCTGTTAACGGCCGTTTGGTTTTAGATGTTGGCGACATCAACCTGACCTTCAAGCGATACCTGGAGTCACCGGTTACCTTGATGATTGAAGACGATTATGTCACCGCAGTCGAAGGATCTGGTGTTGATGCCGTTCTGATGCGCAACTACTATGATGCCTGGGACGATCCCGAAGCTTACGGCGTCTCCCATGTGGGCTGGGGGCTCAATCTAAAAGCGCGTTACGAAGCCTTGACGGTCTACGACAGGCGCGATACCAATGGCACTGAGTTAAGAGCGTTGGCCGGTAATTTTCTATTTTCGACAGGCGCCAATGAACATGCGGGACGATTTACGCTTGGCCATTTTGACTTGCCAGTACTCGGGTGCACCATCAAACTCGATGACGAGGTGGTTGTGGAAAAAGGCAAGTTGCTCGGCTGAAGAAAGTGGCCGATGTACATTACCTCGAGAAAGGCGACGGTCCAACTGTCGTTTTTCTGCATGGAAT
>DBZZ01000067.1:945-1238 GCA_002311315.1 Methylococcaceae bacterium UBA1147
GGCGTGGATTCCGAGAGTTTCGCGTTCCAGCTTGAAGCGTTTGCACGGGCAGGGTATCACGCAGTGTCCTGGGATATGCCGGGTTATGGCAGATCGGTACCATTGACGCCGATGACCTTCCCCGGTTTAGCTGGGCGACTGCAGCAGTTTCTGGATGAATTAAACGTGCCCGCTGTGCATGTGGTTGGTCATTCGATTGGTGGCATGATTGTGCAGCAACTGGCACGAACAGCGCAGCACAAACTGCTAACAATGGTTCTTGCCCAGACTTCCCCAGCGTTTGGAAACCAGGG
>DBZZ01000067.1:1392-2398 GCA_002311315.1 Methylococcaceae bacterium UBA1147
CCAGATGAGAGGGGCCTACAGTTGGCTCGAAAATGCATGTCCAGGGTGCCGAGCGGTGCGTATGTAGCGGCGGTACAGTGCCTGGTAGAGTTTGAGGGCAGAGATCATCTGCCCTTCATCACCGTGCCTACCTTGGTGCTGGCTGGAGAAAACGACAGCAACGCGCCCGTATCGATGATGGAAAAAATGGCGCAGAAAATTCCGGGAGCAGAATTCGCCGTAATATCCGGTGCTGGACATCTGGCCCCGATGGGAAATCCAGATGCATTCAATCACGCAGTTCTCGATTTTCTTGCGAGACAGGCGAACAAGAACGACACCAATCAGGCTGTGACAATAAACTGATCCCATGACCGATTCCCCTATTTTTGAAAGCGATGCGTGGCATCTCACGGACCAGGAGCGGAAACTCACTGCACAGGCGCGAGAGCTCGGCGAAACACGATTCGCTGATCGGGCGTTTCGTTATGATCGTGACGCGGAGTTTCCGGTAGAGAACTACCGTGATTTGCACGATGCCGGGTTGCTCGGGATCTGTATTCCCAGTGAATACGGTGGTCACGGCGCAAACCTTAGGGCCTATGCGCTGACGGCGGCTGAGGTTGGTCGATATTGTGGCGCCACTGCCCTGACTTGGAATATGCACGTCTGTTCTTGCCTTTGGTCAGGGGCGCTCGCTGATGACTTGGAGATGGGTCGAGCTGCGCGCAAGCGACATCACGAAACGCGCGCCGTTCACTATCGAAGAATTCTTGACGATGGCGCAATTTATGCTCAACCGTTCTCAGAAGGTGGCTCGGCCGCCGCTGGTACGGTCGCATTCAGTACGACTGCAGTTCGAAGCGACGGTGGTTGGGTGGTTTGTGGCAAGAAAATTTTCGCGTCCCTCGCTGGCAGTGCCGACTACTATGGGGCACTTTGTACCGAACTTCAGCATGCCGACGACAAGCCGAGTCGCAGCAATACGCTGTACCTTGCGATTCCAGCGAAGGCCGAAGGTGTCCGT
>DBZZ01000067.1:2536-3433 GCA_002311315.1 Methylococcaceae bacterium UBA1147
ATGTACTTTCAGGCAGCCAGCCGCTGGCCCCATATGTTTATGACTTTGACTCCGGCGTACATGGGGCTCGCACAGGCGGCCTATGATTTCACGGTTAAATATCTACGCGGTGAACTGCCCGGCGCACCTCCGGTAAAGCGACGGATGTATCCGACCAAGCAGCTGGCTGTTGCGAATATGCATCTCATGCTGGAGCAAACCAAATCAATCTGGTTCCAGGCCTTGAGCGAAGCGGGTCCGAATCCAACCAAGGAGCAGGTTTTGCGAGCCTACGCTGCTCAGCATTCAGTAATGGAGAATGCGAATGAACTTGCACAGCTTGCCATCCGAACCTGCGGCGGGCTGTCGATGTTAAAGTCGTTAGCGCTGGAACGAATTTATCGCGACTCGCGCTGCGGGTCGTTGATGTTGCCTTGGACTGCGGAAATTTGCCTTGACCGGATTGGCCGCGAAGCGCTGTATGAGCCCGGTGAAAATGACGACGCATGATCCGTGATCTTTCTGCCTGGATCGAGCAGCATGCGGCAAGTTCTCCTGATCGGGTAGCGATTCGCTTCGAGGGCACGGAAATCAGTTACCGAGCGCTTTACGCTCGGATACAAAGCGCTGCTGGGTTTTTCCACAATACGCACGGCATTGGCCGAGGGGATCGGGTCGCGTATCTGGGGTTCAATACTCCAGAGTGCGTAATCGCGCTGTTTGCTTGTGCCAAGTTGGGAGCCGTGTATCTGCCGTTGAACTGGCGGCTCGCCCTACCTGAACTCGACCATGTACTCGGGCATGCGGAGCCCAAAGTCTTAATTGCGGATTCTCCACACCGGGAAGCGGCGGTTGGATTGGTTACTGGACGATCTGAGTGCACGTTGATTGATTGTGCAAACGTTGTTTCGGCATCGG
>DBZZ01000067.1:3567-3743 GCA_002311315.1 Methylococcaceae bacterium UBA1147
CTGGTATACACCTCAGGGACCACTGGGCAACCCAAAGGCGCTGTGCTAACTCAAAACGCGTTGCTGTTCAATGCGCTGAACAGCGTTCACATGCATGAGTTGACGCCGTCGGATCATATCTTGACAGTGTTGCCGATGTTTCATGTCGGCGGTCTGAATATACATACGACACCTGG
>DBZZ01000067.1:3969-4322 GCA_002311315.1 Methylococcaceae bacterium UBA1147
ACTACCGGGTCATCTATCGTGCCCCATTCTCTGATCGAGGCTTGGCATGATCGGGGTATTCCGGTCATTCAGGTCTATGGTTCGACGGAAACGGGGCCAGTCGCCCTTTACCAGCGAAGGGAAGATGCAATGACCTCGGTTGGTTCGACAGGGCGGGGGGCATTGCACACGGAACTCCGTATTGTTAACGATGCCGGTGGGGACGTGAAGTCGGGAATATCTGGGGAGTTGCTGTTGCGGGGGTCGAATCTTTTTCAGAAATACTGGAGAGACCGTAGCGCAAGTGTGGAAGCGTTTGAAGCCGACTGGTTTCGCACGGGAGACATCGGGTATCGGGACGAACGCGGTTACGT
>DBZZ01000046.1:0-13630 GCA_002311315.1 Methylococcaceae bacterium UBA1147
GGATCCAGAAGAACTTAACAAGGTCAAGCTGCAAAACCGGCAGCGGTCGTGCTGCTTTTCCATGGACTGCAATCTTGAAGAAACGCTAGAAGTGATTGGTCAGACCATGAGGAGCGAATTTTCGGATCTTAAAGCTTGAAATATCAGTGACAGATGTTCAATCTGTCCAGTGCTGGACAGGTCAAATTTCAGGCGGGTTGTTCTTCGTTGTTTCCAGTAGGCTTGATGTCTTGGGTTTGATGCAATGTTGTATAAACCCCTTTTTTTGCGAGCAATTCGGTATGGGTCCCCTTTTCGACGATTTGTCCTTCCTGCATGACTAGAATTACGTCGGCGTTTTCAATGGTTGATAACCGGTGAGCGATCACCAGGGTGGTTCGGTTCTTCATCACCTTTTCCAACGCTTTTTGAATATACCGTTCAGATGCCGTATCCAGTGATGAGGTGGCTTCATCAAGAATTAGTATAGGGGCGTTCTTTAGAAGGGCTCGGGCAATTGCCAGTCGTTGACGCTGTCCACCTGATAATTTGATTCCTTGCTCGCCAATCTGGGTATCCAGGCCATCGGGAAGTTTATTGATAAACTCCATTGCGTAGGCGTCCTCGGCAGCCTTGAGGATGTCTTCTCTGGAGGCTCCAGCTAGGCCGCCGTATGCGATGTTATTCGCTATGGAGTCATTAAAGAGTGTAATGTGCTGGCTAACCAACGCAATGTGCCGGCGAAGGTTTTCCAGGGTAAACTCCTTGAGTGCAATACCATCTAGAAGGATTTCGCCTTGGTCATAGTCATAGAATCGAGGCAAAAGATTGACTAAAGTACTTTTGCCACCGCCGGAAGCACCGACCAGTGCAACACTCTGCCCGGCAGGGATCCTGATGTTGATATTCCGTAAGGCAGGAGAATCGGTTTCGGAATAACTAAACCACAAGTTCTGAAATGCAAGGTCTCCCCGGCATCGTTTCTTTTTGATTCGACCCAAATCTTTTTCCGGAGCCTCATCCAGGACTTCAAACAGGGATTCAGCTGCTGCAATTCCCCGTTGGATTCCTGCGTTAGCGTTGCTTAAAAGCTTGATAGGGCGGGGAAGTATGAATGCAGCAGTCAGATAGGCGACAAACTCTCCTGCAGTGGCCTGTTTCATAACGATCAATGCAAGATACATTAATCCCGCCAGGGCAATTGCGACAACCAATTGCAATACCGGTCCTTGAATTGAATTGGTCGCAGCCATTTTGAAGGATTGGGCTCTGATGTACAGACTACGGTCAAAAAAGCGCTTCTTTTCATAAGGTTCGCCATTGAAACTACGGACTATCCGCTGTCCTGTAACCAGTTCCGAAGTAATATGGGTCATATCCCCGACCGATTCCTGAAGACGTTGACTCAGGATCCGCATGCGTTTACTGACATAGGACACAATTACTATGACCGGGGGGGCTACCAAAAGGAAAATCAAGGATAACAACCAGTTGGTATAGAGTAGGTATCCGAACAATCCAATCGCAGTCAAACCCTCGCGAACGATGGTTTGTACGGAATCTGTTGTTGCGCCGGTCACCTCTCCTACGTTGTGAGTAATCCTTGACATCATGTAACCGCTGCTGTTGTTATCAAAATAAGCGGTCGGCAAGACAGTGTACTGATTGAATATTTCACAGCGCAGTGTGTGAACGACGCTATGAGAGATTCGTGCAAGAAAATAGTTGCCAAGAAATGCTCCGATTCCTCGAAGGAAGATCAGCCCGATAAAAAGTAGTGGCAGTAGTTCAATTCCCTCTCTTGTTTCCTTTTGGAGGGTATCAATCACATGTTTTATCACCGCTGCGAACACAGGCTGTGTTCCAGCATAAATAAGGTAACCAATGAAGCTGATCACAAAAAGTGCCCAATGCGGTTTCGCATACATCATCAGTCGTGTATAAATCTTTACACCTTCTGAGGATGTGATTTTGGCGATTAATAGATTGGACATAGGGGGTGGTTAGGAAAAGGAGTTGAAGCCCGTTTCGGGCTTGATCGGCTGACATCGATGGTATTTTCTATTTCGACGATCAGGAATCAGCGGAATATCCGAGGGACACTTCGAAATTTATAGCGGGGGAATAATAACCTGTAGAAGAAATCCCGGCAAAATTGTTCGTTATTCTATCGTACTCTAAAATAGAGATTTGTCTGACTTGCCTTTCAAGGACGAACTATCTTGTTTATTTTCATGTGCCTGGAGATTTCATAGATGGAGAGCCCCAGTCAATTGAGGGAGGTTCCAAAGACTATCCTGGTAATCGCTTTGCGTTACCTTGGGGATCTCCTGTTGACAACTCCCCTTTTTCATTCAATCCGCAAGGCCTACCCAGACTGTCAGCTGGATGTGTTGGTCTTTCAAGGTGGCGCAGAAATCCTTGAAGGCAATCCAGATGTTGATACGATCATTCAAACTCCGGAAAGAAAAAGCGTATCAGAAGAAATTAAACTTTTACTGCGCCTTTTTAGGAAATACGATGTGGTCTTTGTAACTCAGACTGGTGACCGACCGTTTTTTTATGCTCTCCTAGCCGCCCCGATACGTCTTGCAGTTGTGGCGCCCAACAAAAAATGGGCCTGGTGGAAACGTCGCTTCGCTCAATACTGGACCGAATTTGACGATCTAGATACCCACACAATTCTACAGAACCTGGTTCTCGCCAAGTTGGTTGGTATTGCTCCCCGGACCAAGTTGGTACCGCCGAGTCGGCCAGCCGGACCGTCGATCCTGGAAAGCACCTTGGACGAATCTAGATACGCGGTCCTTCATATGTATCCGCAACGGGTATATAAACGCTGGACGATTGATGGCTGGGTTGCCATCGGTAATTTCCTACGAGAAAACAAAATTCGGATTGTGCTTTCAGGCAGCGCCGCTAAAGAAGAGACTGAATATATCCGCAGAATACAGGTTCAATTACCAGCAGACACGATCACTCTGGCTGGAAAAGTGTCCCTCGCGGAATTGGCTGAAATCACAAAGCAGGCCTGTCTGTTCATTGGTCTCGATACCGGTGTCACTCATTTAGCTTCGGCAACAGGGGTCTCGGTGGTTGCTCTATTTGGGCCCACGAATCCGGTAAAATGGGGTCTTTGGCCGTTTAATTTTATTGGAGGCGGAGAGCATAACACTTAGATCTTAGCGCTTATCAGTATTAATGAAAAAAAAGACCTTGACATCGGTGTTGCAGTACCTGAAACATCATTTATTTTTAAGGCCTTAAAAAGGAAAAGATATCCTTTTTTATATGCCAATGCCTTTCCCGCTAAAATACAAAAAGAACCAATTGATGTTTTTAAGGTAATTTATAAGTTTCGTGAAACGATAAATGCATTTAAACCATCTATCGTTCACTGTTATGGCGGCGCTGATCTATCTATAGTCAAACTTAGCTTTCCGTTTAGTAAGCCGTATAAAATCATAAGAACACACCATGCCACCAAGACAATAAGCAATGATTTTTATCACCGTTAGATTTATATCAAGATAGTAGATCAGAATATCTTGGTATCAAAGAGTAGCTTTATTGTCTCAACCGTTGGCGGTGTAATACCAAATAAATCTCAAGTTATTCAGAATGGAGTGGATTTGCAATACTATAAGTCAACCGAGGCAGATTCATTATTGTTATAGCAGTATAATCTAGGAAAGTCTATCCGTTTTGGATCGTGCGGGGGCTAGGGCCTTATAAAAGAGTTGATCTCTTATTACATGCCGCAAGCAAGATAATGGACCAATATGAGTTCAGTATAATCGTGATCGGGAGGGTCATGGTAAAAAGCTAGAACAATTAGCCAAAGATCTCGGTGTCAATAACTTTTACTATGCAGGTTACTATGAAGACGTAAGGCCTATTATCTCTCTCTTCGATGTAGGCTTTATTCTTAGTGATCGTATTGAAACAATCTCATTTGCCGCAAGAGAAATGTTGGCCATGGGAAAATCACTAATTTCTAGTTCCTTCTCAGGGTTAAAAAAAAGCGTGCAAGAGGGATTCAACGTCTATTTTGTCGAACCCGGAACCATTGATGCTGTCACGGAGGCGATGATGAAATTCCTTGAATCAGACAAACAAAAGCTCAAAAACCTTTCTTTTTATCACCCTCTAATTCACATCAGTAAGAACGCGCCTGATCTAACAGCGTGTAGGTCTCGACAATATTGGTGTGTATGAACTTACCTGGCCCGTCAATGGAACGGTCTACATGGGACTCGGCCGCCAGATGCATCACTAGATCGGGCTGGTATTGATGGAAGATACGGTTTAGTTCTGAGCTATCACAGATGTCGACTCTTTCAAATACATTCCTTGGATGATCACTGACGTAGGTTAGGGACTCTAGGTTGCCTAGCATAGGTGAGTTTGTCGACATTAACGACTGAGTATTCGGTGTCATTGATAAGGTGCCGTACAACGGCTGAGCCAATAAACCCAGCGCCCCCTGTAACTAATATATTTTTAGTTTTCATCGTAACCATTATTCTAAAGATCTATATATTAATATAGTGATCTTGTAAGCTTCCCATGAAGAAATCTTGATTCGCAGAGCCCCTGATCATCGCCATACTCAAATAGGTGGATGTGGGTGATTTCAAGGTTCAAGATATCTGCCGTAGATAAGGCATCAGTTCGCTGACCTACTACATTTTATGGACTACTTCATATTCTAGCTACCCAGGCGGGTCATCAAGTCAATCGACAACACCTATTCGGCATCTAATGAAAACGGCATCAGAAAGAAGTGGCCCCGTTTGTCTGAACAGCCGAACCTAATTTATAAGTGGAATCCTGCATGGTTGTCATGCTGCCCCAGGTCGTGGCAGTGCGTTGTAGTAGAAGGTCTCAGGCGGTCCGCCGTCAAGACTTCAATGGGGCCTTCTCTGGTTGTAGTAGTCAATGTAGGTGTCGATTGATTGTTTTGCTTTCATTATTGATTCATAGGCTCTGAGATAGACTTTCTCATACTTGATGGCTCGCGACACCCGCTCCACAAAGACATGGTTTCTCCAGCTTCCCTTTCCATCCATGCTGATCTGGATTTCCCCGCTTTTAATGGAGAGACGTTCACTCTGTTTCGGCCATCATGGCCTCGAATGCTTTCGGCGATTTTTAGCCGAGTGCCGAATGGCATCGTCTCGGATTATAGAAGGTATCGATATAGCCGCCAATGGCGTTTTCAGCATGGCGCCGGGTCTGTAGCCGACCGATCTTTTTTACCCGGCGCAGATCCCGTTTTGAGGTGGGACGAGGTGAATCGTAGAGGCCGCCTCGACTGAGGCCCTGTGCTTTGGCCTACTGAGTCACCGACAAGGGGTGTTTGCGATTAATCATTTTTCTGCGCTTAGCACGCCCGGTTTGGTGAGCGCTCCTTCTGAAATTTTTTTCTCCAGGGTTAGTTGCCCGATCTTGGCATGGAGGGGTTTCAAATCCACCGGATGATCACTGGGCTTGTTGGAACCCTCAAAGACCTCTGTGGCTCGCTCCAACAACTGATTCTTACACTGGGTGATCCGCCTGGGGTGTATATCAAATCGCTGTGAAAGCTCTGCAATGGTCTATTCTTCCCGGCCCTTCCAGTGTCACCTTGGCCTAGAAGGCAGGAGAGTGATTTCTCCGTGGTCATCTGCTCATAGTTTTCTCTTCGTCTTCTGTTCTTCATCTCAAGGGCAATCGTTTTGCAGGGGCACTTAAACTTTGTTCTTTGATTGGTATGATGACTGATATCCACTCGATTATTGAAATTTTATTTGATTATCATAGGTGTAACTAACCTCGATCTTTCCGGACGAATGAGAACCGCTGGTTTTGAGGTTCTCCTTGTTGCATTGTCCTCTCTAACACGGTAACTTGATTCGCGGTTTTAATAGGGGATATCCTTGGTCCAAACAGTAAGTCAGATCGAAACGTTGTTGCCACTGATCTATTACGGCGCCGCGGTTGTCGGTATCGTTGCAGTGATGCTGGGAGGATCGTATCTGCTCGGACAAAAAGGTCGGAGTGTGGGCGAGCCGTTCGAGTCGGGCATTGTCCCCGTTGGCACGTCCCAGATACGATATGCGGTGCCCTTCTATTTGATTGCGATCTTCTTCGTGATCTTCGATCTCGAAGCAGTTTTTCTTTTTGCCTGGGCGATTGCATTTCGCGAGGCTGGTTGGGCGGGTTTCATTGAAATCTCGGTTTTCGTCGGCGTGCTTGTGGTGGCCCTGATTTACTTGTGGCGCATCGGCGCACTTGAATGGCGGACGGCCCGCCAGATACGACAAGAAGGGTTACGTAGACGATGAGTTGGAATCTTACCAAGGCGAATGAGGATGCGAGCCCAATGCCAGGAGGGCGATCCTATGAAGAAGCGATAAAGGAAAACTTTTTCATGGCCCGTCTGAAGGACTTGGTTGCCTGGAGTCGATCGAATTCCGTCTGGCCTTTTAATTTCGGTCTTTCGTGCTGCTACGTTGAAATGGCCACGGCCTTTACCAGCCGTCACGACATTGCCCGTTTCGGGTCCGAAGTGATCAGGGCAACCCCGCGGCAGGCTGATCTTATCGTGATCTCTGGCACCGTATTCCGTAAAATGGCACCGGTCGTCCAGTATCTATACGACCAGCTCATGGAGCCTCGATGGGTGATTTCCATGGGTTCGTGCGCGAATTCAGGCGGGATGTACGATATCTACAGCGTGGTTCAGGGTGTCGACAAGTTCCTGCCAGTCGATGTTTACGTTCCTGGCTGTCCGCCGCGTCCGGAGGCATTGTTGCAGGGCCTAATGCTGCTGCAGGACTCGATCGGAAAAGAACGGCGTCCCTTGAGTTGGGTGGTTGGCGATCAAGGGGTGGTCCAGGCAGACCAACCAAGCCAACGGGATTTGCTGACGGGCGACCGCATGAGGGCGGACAAGCTTAGAAATCCATTTGACATCAAGTAGCAAATACTCGATGTAAATGTAGTCTTCCGAATACTTTCACAAACGAACCCATAGTTCACGTCAAAGATGGTTACGACCAACGCGACTGTTTTCCAGAGCGGCGACAGGAAAACCAGTATTGAAACTCTCTACCGGCGATTCGGGCCAGAGAAATTCGTTGAACAGAAAACCGCTGACGGTATTCCAACCCTGTGGGTTTCCAGGGACGACCACCTCGAAGTCATCTCTTTCCTGAAAAAGGAAATCGAGAAACCCTATCCGTTGCTGTTTGACCTGACGGCAATGGACGAACGCCTCAGGACCTATCGCCAGGGACTTCCGGTCTCCGCCTTTACCGTTGTTTATCACCTGCTGTCTTTCGAACGGAACGAGGACATCCGTATCAAGGTACCGCTTCAGGAAAACGACACCAACCTGAAGACTATTTCCGGATTCTGGCCGATGGCCAACTGGTACGAGCGTGAAGTCTGGGACATGTTCGGAATCGTCTTTGAAGGGCACCCAAACCTCCGCCGGATCATGCTTCCGCCGACCTGGGAAGGTCATCCGCTGCGTAAGGAACATCCGGCACGGGCGACCGAGATGGAACCGTACAGCATGTCCCAGGAAAAGCTGGAGTACGAACAGGAGGCACTGCGCTTTGTCCCCGAGGACTGGGGAATGAAGCGAGAGGGAGAGGATTCCGAGTTCCTGTTCCTCAACCTGGGGCCTAATCATCCCAGTGTGCACGGGGTTTTCCGGATTGCCCTGCAGCTTGACGGGGAGGAAATCGTCGACGCGGTTCCGGACATCGGATACCACCACCGCGGCGCGGAAAAGATGGGGGAGCGCCAGTCATGGCATACTTACATCCCCTATACCGACCGGATCGACTACCTCGGCGGGTCGATGAACAACCTGCCCTACGTCCTTGCGGTGGAAAAACTGCTCGGCATCGAAGTCCCGGAACGTGCCAAAGTGATTCGAGTGATGTTCTCGGAATTTTACCGGATCTGCAGCCATCTCCTGTTTTACGGAACATTTGCCCAGGACGTTGGGCAAATGTCGCCACTGTTCTACATGTTTGCCGACCGCGAAAAACTGTTCAGCATCATCGAATCGATTTGCGGGGCCCGCATGCATTCCAGCTATTTCCGCATTGGCGGTGTGGCCATGGATCTGCCCAACGGTTGGCGTCCGATGCTGAGTGAGTTCCTCGATTATTTTCCTCCGAGGCTTGATCACTACGACAAGATGGCCATGCAGAATGGCATCCTGAAAATACGTACCCAGGGAGTCGGAGTCTACACCACCGAGGAAGCGATCGAGTGGGGGGTGACCGGTGCCGGACTGAGAGCCACAGGATTCGAGTGGGATTACCGCAAGGCTCGCCCCTATTCCGGTTACGAGGAATATGATTTCGACATACCGACACTGAACAACGGCGATTGCTACGACCGTTGCGCGGTTCGCGTGGAAGAGATGCGGCAAAGCGTGAGGATCATCAGGCAGTGCATGGAACGAATGCCCGATGGCCCGTACAAGTCTGACCACCCGGCAACAACGCCTCCGGCGAAGGAACGGACGATGCACGACATCGAAACGCTGATTCAGCATTTCCTCAGCGTCAGCTGGGGTCCTGTGGTGCCGCCCGGTGAGGCCAGCGTTTGTATCGAAGCCACCAAGGGGCTGAATAGTTATTACCTCGTGAGCGATGGCGGCACGATGTCCTACCGGACCCGGATTAGAACCCCGTCCTTTCCGCACCTTCAGATGATTCCAGTGATGTCGAACGGCCTGATGGTTGCGGATCTGATAGCGATCCTTGCGAGTATCGATTTTGTTATGGCGGACGTGGATCGATGAGAGACCAAGATATGAGAGTCGATAGCCAACTAAGCGAAGCCGAAATCGCCGAGGTGCTCGAGGAGGCCAGCCATTACCCCGAGAAATCTGGAGCCTCGATCGAAGGCTTGAAAGTGGTTCAGAAGTACCGAGGTTGGGTTTCTAACGAATCTCTGAAACAGGTGGCCGATCTGCTGGACATGTCGGTTGAAGAACTGGATGGAGTGGCGACATTCTACAACCTGATTTACCGCCAACCGGTCGGGCGCAAGGTCATCCTCTGCTGCGACAGCGTCAGCTGCTGGATGCTTGGATCGGATAATATCAAGCAAAAGATCAGTGATCGCCTGGGCATCGAATACGGCGGGACCACCAGCGACGGGGAATATACCCTGTTGCCCATCGTCTGCCTGGGAGCATGCGATCACGCCCCGGTTCTGATGGTCGGTGACGAGCTTCACCACAATGTAGACGAGGCTCAGCTGGACCAGATCCTGAATACCCGGGCTTCCTAGGTAAAGCGAAAAAATTGGGGTCAGAAGAAAAGAGAATTGAGATGTTCGGAAAATTTCTAAAAAAGAGCAAGAATCGCAACCCGGATAAACCCCTAACTAGGAATATCGTCGACGGAAGGGCTTATGCCACCCTGTCGGACTACCAGTCGACAGGCGGATACGAAGGATTGCGCACGGCAATTACGACGATGGATTCGCTTGGGGTTCAGCAGGTGGTTAAGGATTCCGAGCTCAGGGGCCGGGGCGGTGCGGGGTTCCCGACGGGGTTGAAATGGAGCTTCGTGCCAATGGGAGAGAAAGCTCCCGAAACCAAGTATTTCGTCGTCAATGCAGACGAGATGGAGCCTGGGACCTTCAAGGACCGGGTGCTGATGGAAAAGGACCCTCACCAGTTGATCGAAGGAATGGTCATCGGATCCTACGCAATCCGGGCAACGGCGGCTTACATCTTCCTGCGTGGTGAATACCATCTATCGGCCGAGCGGCTTTCACAGGCCATCGCAGAAGCTTACCAGCAAGGCTTCCTTGGAAAGAATATTCTCGGATCTGATTTCAGTCTGGATCTCTATCTTCATAGCAGTGCAGGACGGTACATCTGCGGCGAAGAAACAGCCCTGTTGAATGCGCTAGAAGGCAAACGCGCGATCCCACGGGCAAAACCACCGTTCCCACAAATTAGCGGACTGTGGGGCAAACCGACAATCGTCAACAACGTCGAAACGGTTTGTAATCTGCCGCATATCTTTTTCTACGGGGTCGAATGGTATGCGGGGCTTGGCCGTGGCAAGGATCAGGGAACCAAGCTATTCGGAGCCAGCGGGCGAGTCAAGAACCCCAATGTTTGGGAATTGCCCATGGGAACACCGATCCGGGAAATTCTCGAAGAACACGCAGGCGGAATGCAGGACGGTTACCAGCTCAAGGGATTCTTGCCGGGTGGCGCCTCGACCGATTTCATGCTTCCGGAGCACCTCGATGTACTCATGGATTTTGACGCAATTGCCGAGCACGGCAGTCGTATGGGCACCGGGACCATGATCATTCTGGACGACAAGACCTGTCCGGTGAAAATGGTTCTCAACCTCGAGCAATTCTTTTCCCGTGAGTCGTGCGGTTGGTGCACCCCGTGCCGGGACGGCCTGCCATGGGTAGTGACCATTCTGGAAGACCTGATCGCAGGAAAGGGCCAGGCGAGTGATCTCGAACTACTGGAACACCAGACCAAGATGATGGGGCCCGGCAACACCTTTTGTGCACTGGCACCAGGCGCGATGGAACCATTGCAGAGTGCATTAAAATATTTTCGGGGCGATTTCGAAAAATACCTGGAACGTCCTGTAGTCAAGGAGGCCGAGTAATGCCAAAAATTGAAATTGATGGCACGATCCACGAGGTAGAAGACGGTCAGAACGTTCTTCAGGCCTGCCTTTCGACCGGTCTTGATCTACCTTATTTCTGTTGGCACCCGGCCATGGGTTCAGTCGGCGCCTGTAGGCAATGCATGGTGACCCAGTACTCTAGCCCCGAAGACACCAAGGGACGCCTGGTTGTCGGCTGCATGACACCGGTTAGCGAAGGACTCAGGATTTCACTCAATGACAGCGAAGCCGTGGAATTTCGCGCGGACATCATCGAATTGCTGATGACCAACCATCCGCACGACTGCCCTGTTTGCGAGGAGGGTGGGCAATGCCACCTACAGGACATGACCGTGATGAGCGGGCATACATCGCGCAAGTACCGGGGCAAGAAGCGGACCCATCGGAACCAGTACCTGGGTCCGTTCATCGGCCACGAAATGAACCGGTGCATCGCCTGTTACCGTTGCGTCCGTTATTACCAGGACTATGCCGGGGGGCAAGACCTGGGCGTATTCGGTGCTCACAACCATGTCTATTTCGGACGCAGTGAAGATGGCGTTCTGGAAAACGAATTCAGCGGAAATCTGGTCGAAGTCTGTCCGACCGGCGTTTTTACCGACAAACCCAACGGCAAGAACTACAGCCGTAAATGGGACCTGCAAACTGCTCCGTCGATCTGTGCTCATTGCTCACTGGGTTGCAATACCACGCCGGGTGAGCGATACGGTGAACTGCGAAGTGTGGTCAACCGTTACCACGGTGAAATCAATCGCTATTTCCTTTGCGACCGGGGACGTTTTGGCTACGGCTTTGTCAATGCTGAGTCGAGAATCAAAACAGCGAGCATCGACCACCAGGAGGTGGTTGGCGAGGGCAACGCGGTTGAGCATTTCAGAGGCCTGGTTCAGATCCAGGAAACGGTCATTGGCATCGGCTCGCCCAGGGCCTCGGTGGAATCAAATTACGCGTTGCGGGAACTGGTTGGGGAAGACCAGTTCTACAGCGGCTGGACCGAGGCCGAAAATACCCTGATGGAAACAGCCCTCAGGGTTGTTCGGGAAACGGATGCGGCAAACCCGACCTTGGCCGAGATTGAACGCGCCGATGCGGTGTTGATTCTTGGCGAGGATCTCACCAATACTGCCCCCATAATGGCCCTGGCGGTTCGACAGGCGGTTCGCAATGCCAGTTTCGATGCCGCCGAAAGTGTTGGAATTTATCAATGGCAGGACGCTGCAGTCCGGGAACTGGCCCAGGACCTGCTCAGCCCACTGTTTATCGTGAGTACCGGGTCAACCCGGCTTGATGACGTGGCCACAGGGGTCTACCGGGCATCGCCCGACGAAATTGCCCGCCTCGGCTTTGCCGTTGCCCACAGGCTGGATTCCTCAGCGCCTGGAGTCGGCGATCTGGCGGCCGCTGCAAGCGATACAGTGAAGGAAATCGCCGAAGCTCTGGCGAATGCGAAACGGCCACTGGTGATCTCGGGAACCGGATGCATGACTGCTGCGGTACTGGAAGCGGCTTCCAATATTGCCCGGGCATTGGCATCGGCCGGCAAGGCTTTGTCGGTGGTTGTTCCGGACTGCAATTCGATGGGTCTGGCAATGATGGGTGGCCACGGTCTCGAAGACGCCAAAAAGGTGGTCGAATTCGGTGTCGCTAACACGGTGGTCGTGATTGAAAACGACCTATACCGAAATGCTCCCCGTGAACTGGTTGATGACCTGCTTGGCAAGGCAAAGAACGTGGTGGTGATCGATCACAGTTCACACGCGACGACTGAAAAGGCGGGTCTTGTTCTACCGGCGACGAGTTTCGCTGAATCAGAAGGGACCTACATCAATAACGAGGGCCGGGCTCAGCGGTTCTTCTCAGTCATGCAGCCGTCGGAAGAGATGCGCAACACATGGCAATGGCTGGCTGATGCCGGTGCCGGCGACTGGTCCGGCAGCGATGACATCATTGCTTCATGCGGTAATGGTTTATTGGGATTCAAGGGCGTAGAGGAAGCCGCACCCACTGCAGAATTCAGAATCTCGGGGATGAAAGTTCCGCGCCAGTCGCACCGCTATAGCGGGCGGACGGCAATGCGGGCCAATCTCGCAGTAAGCGAGCCACAGCAGCCCATAGACAGAGATTCTCCATTGTCGTTCTCAATGGAAGGCGCGGCTCGTGAGGCGCCGCCATCACTTATGTCCACTTCTTGGGCGCCGGCATGGAATTCAAACCATGCAATCATCAAGTTCCAGCAGGAAGTTGGGGGGTCACTCCAAGGTGGCGATCCGGGTAAAAGGCTTTTCCAACCTTCGAGTGAGGCCAATTGGTACGACGGCATTCCGGCTTCATCAGAACCGGTTGATCGCCGGTGGTTGGTTGTTCCCAACCATCAGATCTTCGGCAGCGAGCCGCTAAGCTGCGGCTCTCCCGCGGTCGCTGAAAGGATCGACGCGTTTTCGGTGACATTAAACGGGGACGACTTGGCTAGGCTGCAGATTGAATCAGGTGACATGCTCGAATTGTCCATCGAGGGCAACACAACGATTGCAGAAGCGCGGCAAGATGATGGAGTTCCTTCAGGTATTGCCGCGGTCGGTTGCGGCGTACCGGGCAGTGAAGGGATCGCCTGGCTGAAACAAGCTGAAATCAGGAAGAGGGGTTAAAAAACCATGTTGATCAAAAGGTCTATCCTGTGAACGGTGTCGGATCCATCATCAATGTTTTTGCCATTTTATTCGTGGCAGTTGGCATTGCGGCCTACCTGACCTGGCTGGAACGCCGTCTGATTGGCATCTGGCAAGATCGTTTGGGACCGAACCGCGTTGGGCCGTTGGGTTTGTTGCAGGTGGTTGCGGATATGGTCAAGATTTTTTTTAAAGAGGATTGGATTCCGCCTTTTGCCGACAAGCCGGTCTTCATTCTGGCTCCGGCGATCATCATGACGACCGCGATGCTGAGCTTCGCGTTTATTCCCTACGCACCGG
>DBZZ01000046.1:13708-19045 GCA_002311315.1 Methylococcaceae bacterium UBA1147
TTTCTGTGTATGCCGCGGTCCTTGGCGGCTACGCATCACAAAACAAGTACGCACTGATGGGCAGCCTGCGGGCCGCGGCACAGACCGTCAGTTACGAGGTTTTCATGGGCTTGTCTCTGATGGGCGTGGTCATGCTTTCTGGCTCGTTCAACCTTCGTGAAATTGTGGAGGCGCAACAGGACGGCTGGTACTGTATCAGCCAGTTTTTCGCCTTCCTGGTTTTCATGGTTGCGGCAGTGGCCGAGACCCACCGGACACCGTTTGACCTTCCGGAAGCCGAGCATGAAATCGTTGCCGGTTTCCACACAGAATATTCGGGCATGAAATTCGGCATGTTCTTTGTCGGCGAATACCTTAGTGTCCTCTTCAGTTCGGTTTTTGTCGTTGTTCTGTTCTTCGGCGGATGGCTGGGACCAGATTTTCTGCCGCCGCTGGCCTGGCTGGCCCTGAAGACCTTTGCCTTTGTCTGCCTGTTCATTCTTCTGCGTGCGGCGCTACCGAGGCCAAGGTATGACCAGATGATGTCTTTCGGTTGGAAAGTCATGCTTCCGGTGTCACTGGTCAATCTGATGGTTACCGGCGGGGTGGCATTATGGCTGGGTGCTTAAACCGTGCAGCTGAAATTGGGCCCGAAACCCTTGTTGCTGAACAGTTCGCTGTTGGAGGATTAGTCGAGTGAAAATTCTTTCCCTCTTGCTCAGTCAGTTCACCGGAATGTGGCTGGTCCTGACGCATACGTTCAGCAAGGCCGATACGGTCCAGTACCCGGAACAGAAGCCGGCGCTGTTTCCCCGTTACCGAGGCCGGATCGTACTGACTCGTGACCCAGATGGGCAAGAGCGTTGCGTAGCTTGCAACCTGTGCGCCGTCGCCTGCCCTGTCGACTGCATCGCTTTGCAAAAGACCGAGGACGAAGACGGCCGCTGGTACCCAGAATTCTTCCGGATCAACTTTTCCCGGTGCATCATGTGCGGCTTTTGTGAAGAGGCCTGTCCAACCTACTCGATCCAGTTGACCCCCGATTTTGAAATGTGCGAATACAACCGTCAGAGCATGGTGTATGAAAAAGAGGATCTCCTGATCGATGGTACTGGCAAGTACCACGACTACAATTTCTACCGCGTTGCCGGCAAGAGTATTGGCGGGAAGGACAAGGGTGAGGCGGAAAACGAAGCCGCGCCGATCGACGTGAAGAGCCTGATGCCCTAGGGGATAACCGATGGATTTATTCTTCTTTTACCTTGCCGCCTTCATCGCCGTGTTTTCCACTGCGATGGTAATTACCCGGCTGAACGCGGTACATGCTCTGTTGTTTCTTATTGTGTCACTGCTGTCCGTCGCGGTTGTCTTTTACCTGATGGGGGCCTACTTTGCGGCAGTCCTCGAAGTGATCGTCTACGCCGGCGCCATCATGGTGCTGTTTGTGTTTGTGATCATGATGCTGAATCTTGGGCATATAGCGGTTGCGCGGGAACGATCGTGGCTCAACCTGGAAATGTGGGTTGGGCCGGGTCTCCTGTCCGGGATCTTGCTGGCTGAATTGCTGCTGGTCATGAATGGTGCAGGCTTCGACGCTCAGGCTCAGGTAGTCGGTGCCAAGGCGGTGGGAATCCTTCTTTATGGACCGTACCTGCTGGCCGTGGAACTGGCTTCCATGCTCTTGCTGGCGGGACTAGTAGGGGCCTATCATCTGGGCCGCCCTGACCATGGAGAATCGCTAAATGATTAACATTCCTCTTGAACATGGACTGATTCTTGCCGGGATTCTTTTCTGCCTTGGGTTGGTGGGTGTCCTGGTCCGTCGGAACATGATCTTCATTCTGATGTCACTGGAAATCATGCTCAACGCATCGGCTCTGGCGTTCATAGTCGCGGGAGCGCGCTGGCACGAGGCAGACGGGCAGGTGATTTTCCTGCTGATCCTTACCCTGGCGGCGGCAGAGGTGGGTGTCGGACTCGGGCTGGTACTGCAACTTTACCGGCGCCATCAAACCCTGGATGTCGACGAACTCAGCAAGATGAGAGGCTGAATGATGACCCCGCACGAATTTTTATGGCTTGTTCCGACATTTCCGTTTCTAGGGTTCTTGCTGTTGGTATTGACCAGCGGCCAGTTACCGAAAAAGGCGGTTGAAACGATTGGTGTCGGTTCGGTATTTCTGTCGGCGGTGGTAACCGCGTTGATTGGTTTCGAGTTCCTTGGGTCATCGGATTCGGCGATGGCAATGGGAGCCTACAGACAGACTCTGTGGACTTGGATAGAAGTCGGTTCCTTCAAGTCAGGGTTTTCGCTCTACCTGGATCACTTGTCACTGACGATGTTGTTTGTCATTACTGGTGTTGGCTTCCTGATTCACCTTTATTCGGCCGGATTTATGGAAGAGGATCCCGGTTACAGCCGTTTCTTTTCCTACATGAACCTTTTTGTCTCCGCGATGCTGATTTTGGTCCTCGGGGACAACCTGGTCCTGCTGTTTCTCGGCTGGGAAGGAGTGGGTCTGTGCAGTTACCTACTGATCGGCTTCTGGTACCGAAATGCCGATTACGGTTATGCAGCGCGAAAAGCGTTCGTGGTGACACGCGTCGGGGATACCGCGATGGCGCTGGGCCTTTTTCTGCTGTTCACGCACCTCGGTACGCTTGAAATCCAGCCGTTGATGCAGCAGGCGGAAGCCCAGTGGGCGGTTGGATCAACGATGCCGGCGATCGCTGCGGCGTTGCTACTGGGTGGTGCGGTTGGCAAATCTGCCCAGTTGCCTCTGCAGGTCTGGTTACCAGACGCCATGGCAGGGCCAACGCCGATCAGTGCTTTGATCCATGCTGCCACCATGGTGACTGCAGGGGTTTACCTGATTGCCCGAACACATGTCCTATTCGAACTTGCACCCACCGTCCATTTCGCGGTTGCGGTCATCGGGGCTCTTACCCTGCTGATTTCCGGATTCACGGCCCTGACGCAAACCGATATTAAGCGAATCCTGGCCTATTCAACGATCAGCCAGATCGGATACATGTTCCTCGGTCTGGGGGTGGGAGCCTGGAGCTCGGCGGTTTTCCACCTGATGACGCATGCCTTTTTCAAGGCATTACTATTTCTTGGTGCCGGCGGGGTCATTTACTGTTTTCATCACGAACACGACATCTTCAAGATGGGCGGGCTTCGCAAGAACCTGCCGGTCACCTTTGCCAGTTTCGTGATCGGCGGGGCGGCCCTGGCGGCGCTGCCGTTTACGTCCGGACATTACAGCAAGGACGAAATCCTTCTGGCAGCTTTTTTTCATGGCGAGTATGGGCCCTGGTTCTGGGTTGCGGGATTGCTCGGTGCCTTCGTAACGGTGGTCTATACCTTCCGCCTAATCTTCATCGCTTTCTGCGGACCGAGCATTCATGAGGCAACGGAAAACTTTGACAACCGGATGCGGGTTCCCCTGTTGATCCTTTGTGTTTTGGCACTGTTTGGCGGCATGCTGCAGGTGCCACTGGGCCCCGTATTCGACGGGGTTCATGGCCATCCTGACATGACCGGATTCGAATGGGTGACGGCAGTCACAACCGCGGTTCCTCTGATCGGCCTGCTGGTGGCGTACCTGTTTTTTCTGCGAGGAACCTTCAACGCAGAAACCATTACGGCTACTGCACCCGGGCGCTTTCTTCAGCGCTTCTGGTTCAGCGGCTGGGGTATGGACGCGCTGTATAGCTTTCTGTTCGTCAAACCGATCAACTGGCTGGCCGAAATCAACAAGGGAGACATTGTTGACGGGGTCTACAATGGGATAGCCGGGCTTTGCCGAATTGGGCATCAAGGCATGGTCTGGACTCAGACTGGCCGGATTCGATGGTACGCGGCCGGCATGATATTGGGAAGTGTTGCCTTGATCGGGCTGGGAGTAGCAAGATGATACTGTACTGGCTGGTTCTGATCTTGTTTCTCGGCGGATGCTTGGCGGGCATATCGGACCGCTGGCACCCTAAGCTGCCCGGCTGGATATCGCTGGCGGCCATTGTTCTGGATCTGGTCCTGGTGCTTGGTATCTGGCTCGATTCGGAACCCTCCTTGTCCCTCACTGGAGCCCAGGATACATCGTGGATCATTGATTACAGCGTTCCCTGGATCAATCGCTTTGGCATTCGGTTTCATCTCGCACTTGACGGATTGAGCCTGCTTCTGGTGGCCCTAACCCTGTTTCTTGGAATCATGGGGGTCTCGTGTTCATGGACAGAAATCAGGGAGAAAATTGGATTCTTTCATTTCAATCTGCTGTGGACACTCGCCGGGGTGGTCGGTGTCTTCCTTGCGCTGGATCTTTTCCTGTTCTTCTTCTTCTGGGAAATGATGATCATCCCGATGTTCCTGCTGATAGCCATCTGGGGGCACGAAAACAAGGTCTATGCATCGATCAAGTTTTTCCTTTTCACGCAGGTGACCAGTCTGCTGATGCTAGCCTCGATACTGGGACTAGTTTATGGCGCCTACCAGGTGACTGGCCAGCTCACGTTCGATTACGGCGATCTGCTCGGTACCACACTGGATCCGGATTTGGCGTTCTGGCTCATGCTTGGTTTCTTCGTCGCTTTTGTCACCAAGCTTCCGGGTGTGCCCTTTCATACCTGGCTACCCGATGCCCATACTCAGGCGCCGACGGCGGGAAGCGTCATCCTGGCCGGTATTCTGTTAAAGACCGGCGCCTATGGACTGATGCGCTTCGTGGTGCCTTTGTTCCCGGATGCGGCGCTTTCCTTTGCACCTGTTGCCATGGGGCTCGGGGTGGTAAGTATCATCTACGGGGCTCATCTGGCGTGTGGGCAGACGGACATCAAACGGCTGATCGCGTACACCAGTATCAGTCACATGGGCTTCATTCTGCTCGGCATTTTTGCCTGGAACGAACTGGCACTGCAGGGAGCGGTAATGACCATGCTGGCCCACGGGATCAGCTCGGCGGCGCTGTTCATGATTGCAGGAGCGTTGCAGGAACGGCTTCATACCCGGGACATGCGCCGCATGGGCGGACTCTGGGCTGAGGTACCTCGACTCTCGGTGGTTGCACTGTTCTTTTCGATAGCAGCCCTGGGTATGCCGGGGTTGGGTAATTTTATTGGCGAATTTCTGGTACTTCTAGGAGCCTATCAGGCCAGTGTGCCGATGACCGCGTTGGCTGCGCTTGGCCTGATTGCCGCGCCAATCTATTCCCTCATTCTGATTCAGAAAACATTTCATGAAGAACCGAGAGAGCAGCATACAGTGTGGGATTTTGGCCGACGCGAGATGACAACGATGGGATTCATGATTGTCGCCATGGTTTGGATGGGGGTCTATCCGCAGACCTTTCTTGACCT
>DBZZ01000046.1:19113-22230 GCA_002311315.1 Methylococcaceae bacterium UBA1147
ACGATGACCATAGAAGAATTGCTGGCCCTGCTGCCAATCATCCTTACCGCCACCACGTCGATCCTGGTGATGTTGGGGATTGCCGTGCGCCGGTCCGAGATACAAACGATCAACCTGACACTATTTGGTTTGCTCGCGGCGCTCGCAAGTCTGCCGTTTATTTCCGACGTACTTCCGCAGCAGGTAACTCCGCTGCTCATCATGGATGATTTCTCTCTTTTCTTCATCGGTCTAATCCTTGGCAGCGGAGTTGTCGTGACCTTCCTGTTCAAGGGCTATTTCTACGGACGGGGAGGGCAGAACGAAGAATTGTATCTGCTGTTGACCACCGCCCTGCTCGGGGCCGTTGTACTGGTTTCCAGCCGGCATTTTGCCGCACTGTTCCTCGGTCTCGAAACCCTTAGCGTTTCGCTTTTCGCGATGATCGCCT
The DNA here is from genome assembly GCA_002311315.1 of Methylococcaceae bacterium UBA1147. Classification (GTDB taxonomy): domain Bacteria; phylum Pseudomonadota; class Gammaproteobacteria; order Methylococcales; family UBA1147; genus UBA1147. The sequence continues at coordinate 19,544 of DBZZ01000046.1, forward strand.
ATTCCACCAGGGATGGGTGGTCCCTGGAAGCCGGAATCAAGTACCTGATACTATCGGCGGTCGCTTCTGCCTTTATCCTGTTCGGTTCGGCGTTGGTCTATGCCGACGTGGGCAGCCTTGTTTTTTCCGACATGCTGCAGGTTGCCGACGCAACGGGATGGTCCCTGCTGGTTACCATCGGTTTCTCGATGCTGATGATTGGCTTCTCGTTCAAGCTGTCACTGGTTCCGTTTCACATGTGGACCAGCGATGTGTATCAGGGTGCCCCGGCTCCGGTGACCGCATTTGTTGCAACCGTCTCAAAGGGTGCCGTACTGGCGTTGCTGGTGCGCTATTTCGTGAACGCTGACGTCTTCCACAATTATCCGGTTCAGGTCATTCTGTCACTGCTTGCCGGGGCATCGATTATTGCTGGAAACCTGTTGGCCCTGAAGCAGACCGATTTCAAACGGTTGCTGGCGTATTCGTCGATCGCACACATGGGGTACCTGCTGATTCCATTTCTGGCCTCGGTCTCGTTGGGTAAGGAGGTCGTGATTGAATCAGTGACCTTCTACATGGTTGCTTACTTCATCACTACCCTGGGAGCCTTCGGGATGGTGTCGCTGATGACCGGAACGGGCAAGGAGATGAGCAGTATCGACGATTACAGGGGTTTGTTCTGGAAGAAGCCGCTATCGGCAACCCTGCTTACCGCAATGTTGCTCTCGTTGGCGGGGATACCGCTAACCGCGGGATTCATCGGCAAGTTCTACGTGTTTGCCGCTGGTGTGGAAGCATCGCTCTGGCCCCTGGTGATCATCGTTGTCATCGGCAGCGGAATCGGCCTGTTTTACTATCTGCGGGTGGTCGTGGCGATGCTCGATAAATCTCAGCCGATCGAATACCAGGAAGAGTCCGCCGGAGCATGGCTGGCATTGACCGGGCTGGCGATTCTTCTGGTCGTGCTCGGTGTTTACCCGTCTCCGTTGAGCGATCTGATTGCCGATTTGGCGCGGGTCTTTGTCTAAAATCCTGTTGCCCGTTTCCCAGCGAGTGTCAGTACAGGCACTTTAAAGAAGGACTTCGGGTCACATCGTTTCCTATCGGCCGTAAGGGGGCTAATCTACGGTTGTCCGCTACCCCTTCAATCCGAGTGTCCAGTGTGTGGATTTCGCATGCCTGGCTTGGGCAATAACTTTTCTCATACTGATCACGGGCGCGGAACGGGCCGATCCTTTGCCAACGGGATAGCCACGGTGAAGAAGTAGCATCCTGACCGGCTTTACTCACCTCAACCCGTTTGTGTCGAAAGCGCCAGAGTGGCCCAGAAACTGTTTCAGGGATCTTAATGCGGGTTATCCGGTGACTTGACGGAAAGGGATATTCTCGACCATTTAACTGTGAACCGGCCGTGTTTTTCTTCCGATGGAACGGATACTTAGATCAAGGAATCGACGCGGACCGACAGATCACTGGTAATGATTCAAAACAGGAAGCCACGTGCGGGGCCGGTACGGCCTCTAAAGGGGTTAATCTGTGTGATCGCTGCCAGAGGATTCCAAGATCAAGGCCGATGTCGTGATTGTGCAGAGATCGTGGTGCGGTTTTTAATTTTTTTGGGTCGATTCCCCGGACAGGCAAGACCTCGGTTTTCGAGGCCCTGCCTTATTTCGAGGGTCAAACGTGCTTTCAGGCCATCGCTTTGGCTGTTTCGAAGATCTCTTCGGCGTCCAGCACTAGATTGTTGGTTTCGAACAGGCGGGCAATGCAGGCACGGTGCAATGCAAGTTTGAGCGTACCGAAGCCGATAGCGCCCCAGACGATTTTACCATCCCGCTCCTTGCCGCGATCCAGCATATCGGTTCCCTCGATGCCCAGCGGAGGGGTCGCGTTGGCATCGGCCATGAGTTCGATGTTTGGGTTGTCCGCCCAGTGATGGGTATTGAGCAGCTGAATGCCGGCAGCACCGGTTGTGAAAATAATCTCGGCGTCCGAAATGGACTGGCCGCGATCGTCGTTGCTAAAAGCTTCGATAGGGGTAAGCTCAACGCCGAAGCGGTCATTCATGTCGTTGCAAGCCTTTTCTGCGCGGGCAAGGCTTCTTGAGGTCAGAGCGACCGACGCGCCTTCATTTGCCAGCATGACACAGGCTCTTTGGCCGACCGGTCCGGTCCCTGCAAGAACGACGGCCTTCTTACCGGAAAGCGTGCGGCTACTGCCGAGCTTGGCTACGCCCGCGGCGGCAGTGGTGTTACTGCCGTTGCTGTCCAGCATGACGGATACACGGAAGTCGGCAAAAAACATCTTCTGTACACCCTTGAACAGTTCCTGCCCGGCAACCAGATCGCTTCCACCAACGAAAATAGCGGTGTTCTTTTTTTCCTTCGGCGCCCGGGTAAAGATACAGCCTTCAACGAGAGGGCCGACGTTCCCAGGGTTCAGCCCGCCGTGGCCGATTACGTGATCGGCGCCACCATCGTAGGCGACGACGGTATCGAAAACAGCTGGATGGGCATCAGTGTCTAGTTGGAATAACAGTTTCTTCATTGTTCTACCTTCCTTATTGTTTCTGTTTGACCAGAGCAATTATCTGTTCCCCAAGGGCCGACAAATACACGGTGCCAATTGTGCGACAAGATTCCGGGGACGGATCAGAGATGAGAATTTTAAGATAACGGTAAAGCATAAGGGATTTACCCTATTTC
>DBZZ01000046.1:22366-23204 GCA_002311315.1 Methylococcaceae bacterium UBA1147
ATGACAAAAGAACAACAAATTGAGGTGTTTCTCGACGAATTGGCCAGTAGTAAATCAACGCCTGGGGGTGGCGGTGCTGCGGCAATCATGGGGGCGATGGGCGCAGCCCTGGTCAGCATGGTATGCAACCTGACCGTTGGCAAGGAAAAATATGCTGATGTCGAAGATGAATTGAAGGAGGTCCTCGAACAGGCTGAAAGCCTACGGGCCCGTTTGACCAATATGATCCAGGCGGACGTCGAGGTGTTTAACCGGGTTATGGCCTCCTACAGGCTTTCCAAGGGAACCGACGAAGAAAAGGCTGCTCGCAGTGCTGAAATCCAGAAAGCGCTCAAGGCGGCGACGGATGTTCCTCTCGAATGTGCCAAGGCATGTGCGGAGGTGATTGCATTGAGCCGGACAGCAGCCGAAAAAGGCAACCTGAACGTGATCAGCGATGCAGGCGTTGCAGTCATGGCCGGATATGCTGCCCTCAAGAGCGCTGCACTGAACGTCACTATCAATATTGGCGGTATTCGAGACCCAGAATTCGTAGACAGTCGGCGTCAGCAACTGTTAGAAGTCCTTGGCGGTTGCGGATGCGATACTGATGAAATCTACAAGATTGTCGAGGGTAAGCTGTAGAGCATAAACCGAAACGGGCTTGGCAATTCCTTGCGACATGCTCCGGAATCCACGAAAATGATGGGAGTCGGCTTTCCGGCTTATTGACGGCAGCTATGGTCGCAGGTATCATCGACCAGCTTTATTGGGCCGAACTAAACACCTCGATTCGTAGGTGGTTCCAAGAAGGTCGTTCGGGGTATAGCGCAGTTTGGTAGCGCGCCTGCTTTGGGAG
>DBZZ01000032.1 GCA_002311315.1 Methylococcaceae bacterium UBA1147
GCGCGACCGGTGCGCGACCGGTGCACGTTTTAGGGGATATTATCATAGATCAGCGGGTATCGTGAGCAGTGACCAGAGAGCAATATAACTATTTGTTTTTATTTGGTAAAAATGAAGTTTCCTAGGCATTACGCGGGGTCTGGAGGAGTGTCTTGAATAGTACTGTGAATACCAGATCTGTTGCAGCGGCGGTTCTCTGCGAGGTGCTCGCTGATGGGCGTTCATTGACGGCAGCGCTTGATCGTGGGAGATCTAGGTTAGCGCCGGGCAAGGACAGGGCGTTTGTACAATCCCTTTGTTACGGCACACTGCGCTGGTATTTTCGACTGGATATCATCCTCGATCAGCTGCTTCGAAAGCCCTTCAAAGAAAAGGATACGGATATTCGGGTTCTGGCCCTGCTGGGCTTGTACCAGATCGCTTTCACCCGGGTGAAGCCCTATGCCGCAGTTTCCGAAACCGTTGCTGCAGTAAGAGGGAAGGCCTGGGCAAAATCAGTCCTAAACGGGCTGTTGCGGACTTACCAGAGAAACCGGGAAGAGATGGATGGCGTCGCGGATGCTCTGGTCGTGGGCAGAACCGCGCACCCGGAATGGCTGGTGAAAGAATTGCACCACAACTGGCCCGATGCAGCGGAACAGGTTCTCGAGGCGAACAATCAACTGCCTCCTATGACTCTCAGGGTGAACCGGACTAAATGTAGCCGTGATGAATACCTCCAGAAACTGGTTTTGGCAGGGGTCTTTGGTGCTCCGCTGAAATGGAGTCCGGAGGCCATTGGTCTCGAACACCCAGTCGATGTCGAGCAACTGCCTGAATTCCAGGCTGGGTTCGTTTCGGTTCAGGATGTCGCCGCCCAGTTTGCAGCTCGACTGGTTGACGTACGACCGGGCCATCGGGTGCTTGATGCCTGCGCGGCACCGGGCGGCAAGACCTCACATATCCTGGAATCGAATTCGTCGCTCGAGGAAATGGTTGCAGTCGATATCGATCCAGCGCGCGTGGCACGCATTTCGCAAAACCTTGCAAGACTTGGACTGCAGGCAACGGTCGTCACAGGTGATGTGATGAACCCCGGTGAATGGTGGGATGGTCGGTTGTTCGACCGTATACTGTTGGATGTCCCGTGTTCGGCCACCGGTGTAATCAGGAGGCATCCGGATATAAAGATTTTGCGCAGGCCGAGCGATGTTGAAACCTTGTCCTGCACCCAGCGGGAGTTGTTGGAGATGGGGTGGTCCATGCTGGCCCCCGGTGGGATGTTGGTTTATTCTACCTGTTCGGTTTTGCCGAAGGAAAATCATGAACAGATTGAGACATTCATTGGATCTCATCCGGATGTACGGGAAAAGTCTATCGAACATGGCTGGGGAATCAAGTGTTCCCATGGCAGGCAGATTTTGCCCGGTGAATCGCTAATGGATGGTTTCTATTACGCCTGTCTCTTGAGAACCGGATGAAAAGAAAGTGGCTGTTTCCGCTGTTCTTTGGCCTTTCCTGCTTCGTTCATTCCGGGTACGCATCGGGTTACGGTTTCTCCATTACAAGTGCCGAACTTCTGGGTTCCGATAAAGGGTACCTGTTCAGTGCGGACGTCGACTACAGACTCAGTCCCAGAGCCAATAATGCCTTGTTGAACGGGGTTCCTCTGACCATCGTGGTCAAGGTCGAGATCGATCGTTACCGAAAGTTGATGTGGAATCAGAAAGTCTTCACCAAGAAAATCGTCTACAGGGTGACTTACCAGTCCCTGAGCAAGCGTTATCGGATCTACGATCACGACCTAGGGCTCCACCAGTATTTCACGGATCTTCGCTCTGCCCTTGATACCATGGGGAAAATTCGGGGATTCATTGCTCTGGACATCGAAGACGTCGACCTCGATGCTGTCTATCACGCGAAAGTGAAAGTGTTCCTGGATATCGAGGCACTTCCACTGCCGTTACGTTCCATTGCGTACCTGATCCCCCAGTGGCATATCAGCAGTGGATGGTATAAATGGTCTCTGGACGTATTAAACCGCCGATAAGCATTTCAGTCGGGGGCGTTGTCTTCGTCCTCATCCTGGTGTCGCTGCACCTGATGACATCAGCAACTCAGGATGCAACGGGCCTCGGCGAGATGTATTCTTGGCTGTTCATCATCAATATTCTGGGTTCCGTTCTGCTGCTGGCGCTGGTGGCTGCAAATATTACTGCACTGGTTGGCCAGGTCAGGAAAAGGAAGGCGGGGGCGCAAGTCACTCTGCGCATGGTCATCATTTTCATATTCCTGTCGATGGCACCTGCGTCGATCGTTTTCTATTATTCGATGCAGTTTATCGAACAGAGCATTGACAGTTGGTTCGATGTCCAGATCGATAGGGCCATGGAGGATGCGCTTGAACTCAGCCAGGCTGCACTTGACCAGCGGATGGCCAGTTTGCTGAAGGAAACGATTCGTATGGCTAACGAGATCGGTGATACTCCCGATTCGTTGGCTGCGGTCAGACTTGGGGGTCTACAGGAAGAAACCAAGGCGATGGAACTGGTCCTGATTTCGAAAAGCGGGCGGATTATCGCCTATAACAGTCGCCTGGCCGAAACAATCGTTCCCAGTTTGCCTGAAGACGGCAGTTTGATGCACTTGAGCAGCGGACAAAATTACGTTGGTCTTGAATCGATCGGCGACGAAGAATTGCAGGTGCGGACCGTTGTAAGCGTCCGTGGCCTTGAGCCGCGGTACCTGCAGGCTATCTATCCGCTTTCCGTCAGGATTCGCACGCTGACCCGCACGGTAGAGTCCGCCCATGGTCGCTACAAGGAAATGAACTACCTTCGGGATTCGCTCAAGACCAGTTTTTCCCTGACCTTGTCACTGGTTCTTTTGCTGAGTCTGCTTGGCGCGATCTGGATCGCTTTCGTCAGCATCAGGAACCTTGTGGCCCCCGTAAAGAACTTGGCCCTTGGAACCCTTGCAGTAACAGAAGGCGATTACGACAAGCGCCTGCCAGTCTTGAGCCATGACGAATGGGGTTTCTTGGCCGAATCGTTCAACAAAATGACGGACCGACTGGCCGAAATCCGCGATGAGGCAGATCGTTCCCGTTTCGAAGTTGAAACCCAGCGAGCCTATCTCGAGACCATTCTTGGAAGCCTAACATCCGGAGTGCTGAGTTTTGATACCCGGTTTCGCCTGCGGACTGCGAATCAGGCCGCTGAAAAGATTCTTGACATGGAACTGGAGCAGATCACGGGCAAGAGACTGAAGACACTGATACCCACGTACCCGAGGGTCACGGATTTCGTTTCGGTGATTCAGCAGAAGCTGGAAAATTCACAGCCGGTCTGGCAGGCAGAAGTGACCATTCTCGGGAGAAAGGGGCGCCAGGAACTGCTTTGCCGGGGCACGCCGCTTTATGGGCCAACCGGCAAGGTTGACGGTTCGGTGATGGTTTTCGATGACATGACGGACCTGATCAAGGCGGAGAGAAACGCGGCCTGGGGCGAAGTCGCACAGCGACTTGCCCACGAAATCAAGAATCCGCTCACCCCCATCCAGTTGTCCGCGGAACGTCTCCAGCGCAAGCTCAGCGAAAGGCTGGATTCCGGCGATTCGGCGATTCTGGAACGGGCGACCAACACCATCGTGCAGCAGGTAGAGGCGATGAAAAGCATGGTCAATGCGTTTTCCGATTATGCTCGTCCATCACGTCAGAAAACCGTGCTGTTGGATCTCAATAAGCTGATCGAGGAAGTCCTCGTTCTTTATTCGTTTCAATCGTCAGTTCTTGTAGAATCGCGTCTGGAACCGGAGCTGTCACAGGTCGAAGCGGATCCGGTAAGGATGCGCCAGGTCCTGCACAACCTTTTCAAGAACGCGACCGAGGCGATGATTTCAACACGGGATGCCAAGATCGTTGTTTCGACCAGACAGCGGGTAGAGCAGGGTTCGGTTGGCATTGAACTGCGGGTTGAAGATAATGGACCGGGTATTCCCGTGGACCGGGTCGACCGGGTGTTTGATCCTTACGTTACCGACAAGACGAAGGGAACTGGCCTTGGACTAGCCATTGTGAAAAAGATCATAGAAGAGCAGGGGGGAATCATTACCGTTGATCCCGATTACCGGGAGGGGGCGGCCTTTGTAGTCAGGTTGCCGGTTTTGCCGGTAGGGGATGCGATGAACATTCAGGATCAGGAGAATACAAGTGACTAAACCCCATATTTTGGTGGTTGACGATGAACCGGAAATCCGGGAACTGGTGCAGGATATTCTCGAGGACGAGAGTTACGAAGTGTCGGTTGCGGAAAATGCCGAGGCGGCCAGGAAAGCCTGGCAGATCAGGAAGCCGGATCTGATCCTGCTGGATATCTGGATGCCCGACAGTGATGGAATCAGCGTGCTCAAGGAATGGTTGAAAGCCGACAGTGATCCTTCTCCGGTCATCATGATGTCCGGGCACGGTACGGTGGAAACTGCCGTTGAGGCGACCCGTCTGGGCGCCTACGATTTCCTGGAAAAACCGCTGTCCCTGTCCCGGTTACTGCTGACCGTCGAGCGGGCACTGCAAACCAGCCGTCTGCAGCAAGAATACCTGGGATTGAAATATGACGATCACCAGTATGTAGAGCCAGTTGGCAAAAGTGCTGCGATCGAACGCATCAAGGAACAGGTCAAGAAACTGGCGCAGCATGATACCCGTGTACTCCTGATCGGTGAGTCAGGCTGTGGCAAGGAAACCTTTGCCCACTATCTTCACGCCAACAGTCTACGCAAGGATGGTCCATTCATTGATGTCGCGGTCGGTACCATTGCCCCGGAATATTCCGCGGTGGAATTCTTCGGCAAGGAGGAGGCCGGGAAGATCCATTACGGGCTTCTGGAACAGGCCCACGCAGGAACGTTGTACCTCGGTGAGGTGGGCGATCTGGATGATGAAACCCAGCTTCGCCTGGTCAGTGCGCTGGAGTCACAATCCTTTCTGCGAGTCGGAGGTAGCCAGCAGGTTAACGTCGATGTGCGGATCATCGCTTCCACCAGGAGGTCGCTGGAAGATGAAATCAATGGTGGGCGTTTCCGTCGGGACCTCTATTACCTGCTCAATGTAGTATCCCTGAAAATCCCTCCCTTGAGAGAATATAGCGAAGACATACCCGACCTGCTGGCTTTCTACGTTGATTTCTTCGTAACCAAGGAAAAACTCTTGTTCCGCCGTTTTACAGTGCCGGCCCAGAATTTTCTCCGCAATCACGTCTGGAACGGAAACGTGCGGGAATTGAGGAACCTCGTACAGCGTCTACTGATCCTGGGAACCGGTGAACTGATCGAGGGCGAAGAGGTGCAAACGGCGCTTGGCTGCAACTCCACCGGACAGGCTGCGGGGCACCCCGAATTTTATGATCTGCCCCTCAAGGAAGCGCGGGAAAGGTTCGAAAGGGCCTACCTGGAATTTCATCTGGCGCGCAATGGGGGAAGTGTCGCCAAGTTGTCGACTTCGATCGGGATGGAGCGGACTCACCTGTACAGGAAGCTCCATTCCCTTGGTATTCGCTTCAAGGTGAGAAAGTGATCCTCGGCCAGAGCGGTGATTGATGCATCCGCTACAGGGAAAATGGGATGGCATTTACCGCAAGGCGTCCGGAAATGTGCGTCCGGAACCGGCCCTGGTTCTGAGGAAATACGATTATCTACTACCCGAGCAGGGCAGGGCGTTGGATCTCGCGTGCGGTATGGGAGGAAATGCCCTTTTCCTGGCTGAGCGAGGGTTGAGTACCACGGCCTGGGACTTATCGGCCGTGGCCATCAAGCGATTAAGCCAGGTTGCGGCGAATGATCAACTGGATCTTGTTTGCGAAGTGCGTGATCTCGAAAAGGAGCCACTGCCTCAATCCTCCTTTGATGTGGTGGTTGTGAGCCGCTTCCTTGACCGGAACCTGAACCGGTCCCTGGCAGCCGCACTACGTCCTGAAGGTTTACTGTATTTCCAGACCTTTGTAGCAGACAAGGATTCGGCCATTGGACCTGTGAACCCCGCGTACCTGTTGGGAGAGAACGAACTTGCGTTGACGTTCGCAGATCTGATCTTGCGGGCCTATTGCGAAGCCGGACAAACGGGTGACCAGGCTAGAGGCTTTCGCAACGAGGCATTGCTGGTCGGTCAAAAGCCCCTGAATGCCGTTGAACAGAATGATGTTGAGAAGAGGTGATATCACATGTCAGGAATCAAGAACCTGAGGCCGGCCGAAGCCTGGCAGTTCATGAATGAAAACCCGGAGTCGGTTCTGGTCGATGTGCGAACCAGGATAGAGCATTCCTTTGTCGGACATCCGTCTGGAGCGCTACACATTCCGTGGAAGGAATCCCCTTCATGGGAACTGAACCCAGACTTTGTCTCCGAAGTCGAACGAGGGGTTCCGGACAGAGATACCCCGGTCTTGCTTTTGTGTCGCAGTGGGCAACGATCGATGGATGCAGCCCGGGCTTTGCAGCAGGCAGGATACGAGACGTTGGTTAATATCGACGAGGGGTTCGAAGGTCCGCTGGACGAGAACAAACATCGCGGTAACCTGGGCGGTTGGCGTTTTAACAACCTGCCGTGGGAACAGGGTTAACCAAGCACACAGATGTTTCGTCCGGGTTACTGGTTGCGTGGCCCTCGGTCGGAGAACCTGTTGAAAACAGGGCAGGCGCTTGTCGGATGGGTCGGTAAATCAGCCTTGCGGCAAGGCTTTCTGCTCGGTTACACAATCCATGAAAGCGTTCGCTTCGATGATGGAATTTTCCATGGCTTTGATGAGCAATGCAATGTCAATCCCGATCGTCCGTAGTTCCTGGTGAAGTGACGAGATTGCCTGTGCATTCAGATTGTGTTTCAGGAAAAGAACCTGGTCCTTGAAAGCGGACATAACGGGACTGATTTTTGCCTCGGCCTGGTGCATGGCGATGATCAGTCGTTTGTAGTGCTGCCTGGCCTGTTTCAGTTGCTGCTTGCTGGTGCTCTTCAACTGACGGTTATTGTATTCAGCCAATTCCAGTTCCCATTCATCGAATAATGCAGCGCAGACTGCTTCGACCCCGCGAATCCGGGTTGACACTTCCTGTGCCTGTCTGCTGCTGGTCTCCAACTCTTGTTTCAGTTTCAGGTAGTGGGTCTTCAAAGAGCCCCCATTGAAGTCGCTTGTTGCGCTGAAGGTATACAGCGCCGTTTTAAAATGACCCTTTGCTGATTCCAGACTGTCTCTTGCCCTGACTACCCGGTTGACCACTTCGTCCCGCTTGGTATGGCCGAGCGATTCACGAGTCATGAAATAGATGTTTCGAACGCGGTTCAAGGCCGAGTTTGCGACAAGGCGGAAGAAACGGGCGGGAAAATTTTGTGGATCGTCTTGTGGGCTCAAGAAAGGGGGATCCGTTTTTCGGTGCTGGGCAAGGCGATTCTACAATGGGTCATAGCGTTGGGAAAGGTGTTTGTCCATTGTCAAGTGCAAGTTCCGTCAAGGGTGGAAATTTCGGAGGCAGTGACGGGATTAGCCAAAACGGGTAATGATTTCGGTGGTATAGCGGGAAACGCTGATTCCTTCCGACCAGTACTTCGGTGCAAGGCCGGCTTTTCGCTTGAGCTGACGGAAAAATTCTCCGGGATCCGGGATCGATTCCCAGACCGAAGGCAGAAAGGTTCCGCGTTTGTCTCCCTCTTCCAGGATCAGTCCGTCTTTACCGGGTTTTAGATTGCGGACCAGTCCCGGTTCGCAATCGAAGTTGATTGGTTCGGGTGTGCTCAGGATCGAGATGTGGATATCCAGCCGATCCAGTTCTCCGGCAGTGATCGCTGGGAAGCGTGGATCGGAAAATGCGGCGGCATGAGCATTTTTTGCTAGATCGACCACCAGTTCCCGATTGGCCGTTAGAGACCCGATGCAACCACGAAGAGAATCCTCGCTGAGCAATGTAACAAACGTTGACCTGTGCCGGCGAAGAAAGGGATCATGGTTCGAAGTTGTGACGGCAAGGTTTTTTCCGCTGTCTAGGCCGTGTTGGATAGCGGCCAGGCAAAGCTGGATCAGTTCGAGGCGGAAAGCCTGGTAAGAGGCGTTCATTCTTTTTCGAAGAAGATATAAGCGCCATACCCGACGACCCGGTTCCGGGGACCCGCGGTATCGCCTGAATTTCGCTGATCAAGCGTGATCCCCCGCATTCCGCGGATGCCCGCCGTGTAAAGCAAGCCGCTGATCGGAACCCTGCCGCAAGCCGTATCCTCATCGAGTTTTTGCCAGTTCAGCGACTCGATGGCTTCGGAAGTGGCTGTATCCATCTTTCGAGCAGTTGCATAATCGTGATAATGGCTGAGATCCGAACTGATGACAATCAGTGTTTCCGGACCTCCCCACAAGAGGTTCAGTAGTTCTGCGACTTGTCTCGCCGATGCCTTTCCAGCGACGACCGGAACCAGTTGGAATGAGCCCAGGATTTCCTGAAGAAAGGGTAGGTGGACTTCCAGGCTGTGTTCGTTCCGGTGGGCTTCGTCACGAACCTCGACAAAGGGGAGTTGCAGGGCCAGGTCCAGGGCTCCGCGGTCAAGCGAAAGATCCCCCAGTGGTGTGGAATAGAAATCGGCGCTGCTAAGCGCCAGTCCGTCGAAACCGACCCGATGCGACGGGCCAATCAGAATGACCCGTTCGACAGGGTTTTCCCGGTTCTTCAACGTTGCGTAGCCGCTGGCTGCGATCGGGCCAGAGTAGACGTAGCCGGCATGGGGCGCGATGATCGCTTTCGGGGCCCGGTCTTCCAGTGTCACCAACTGGAGGAGGTTTTTGACCATGGCACTCAGGGCTGATGGGTCCTCCGGGTAGAAGGAGCCGGAAACAGCAGGGAGGCGGATTCGAGGCTGAATCATGGACAGGGCTCTGTAAATGAATATCTTCTATGACTCTTCCGATCCTCGGGTGTTCAGGGAAAGTGCAATCCCATTCCGGTTTTCGACAAAGAACTGGGTCATTATCGTTATCGGCAAAGGCCAGTTCAAGCAGCTTTTCTTGCGGGTGAGGGAGGGAACGTTCAGAATCGGATTGATGACATCAATTCGGGGTTATCATTGGCTGGAATCTCGATCGAGACCAATACTGTTTCAACCCGTTACTGGAAAAGCCTGAGTGATGGGAGGGTCGAGTGCAGGGTGTGTCCGCGCTATTGTAGGCTTAGGGACGGTCAGCGCGGCTTGTGCTTTGTTCGAGCTAACCGCGGCGGAGAAGTCGTACTAACGACCTGGGGGCGGTCCAGTGGCTTCGTTATTGACCCGATCGAAAAAAAGCCGTTGGCACATTTTCTACCCGGTACGCCGGTGCTGTCTTTCGGAACAGCTGGCTGCAATCTGGCCTGCAAGTTCTGTCAGAACTGGGACATCAGCAAATCGCGGGAAATGGATAGGCTGATGGACCGGGCATCTCCCGAGATGATCGCCAAGGCGGCCCAAGACCTAGGGTGCCGGAGCGTTGCCTATACCTACAACGATCCGGTGATTTTTCACGAGTACGCGGTTGATGTGGCGAAGGCCTGCAGTGAGAAAGGTGTTCGTTCGGTTGCGGTGACGGCAGGATATGTCTGCCCTGAACCCAGGATGGAATTCTATCGTTACATGGATGCTGCCAATGTCGACCTGAAAGCCTTTACCGACCGGTTTTACCGCAAGGTCACCGGATCAGGTATTGATCCTGTTCTCGAAACCCTTGAATACATCAGGCACGAGACGAACGTATGGCTGGAAATTACCACGTTGCTGATCCCAGATGAAAACGATAGCAATGCTGAACTGGAACGACTCAGCCGGTGGATTGCTGAGCATCTGGGCATTGATGTGCCACTGCATTTTTCCGCTTTTCATCCCGACTGGAAAATGCGGGACAAAGATCGTACACCACTGGCGACCCTTCGCAGGGCGAGAAAAATCGCAATGGATAACGGAATCAGGTACGTCTATGTGGGGAATGTTCATGACCAGGCCGCCGACTGTACCTATTGTACTGGCTGCGATGAAATTCTGATCGGGCGCGACTGGTATCAGCTTTCAGACTGGAATCTTGATGCAAAAGGGCGTTGCCGTTCCTGCCAAACCGTGTGTGCCGGAGTGTTTGAGCGGGAACCCGGGAACTGGGGAAGGAAGCGCCTAGGGGTTGATATGGCACTATTCTGCTGAATGGCGCAAAGATCTCGCCGGATTCGTTTGTTACTTCCCCGAAGCCGGTAACCTGTTTCGGCTGTCGGCCATGTTGCCCTCGGAGTAGTCGACTCGGCTAGAAATCCACGCCTACAGACACCCAGATTTTCCGGGTATCGGTTGCGTAACCGCTGGCGAAGTAGTCGGCGTACTTGAGCAGGATGGTGTAGTGACCGGAAAATTTTTTGACCACCAGCGCATCGATTTCATGGCCGTAGTCGATGTTTCCAGTTGCCGAATCATACTGGTGATAAATGGCCATCAGCTTGAAGCCGTGGATCCGGGTCGACAGGATCCCATAAAAATCTCGGATGCCAAGGGACGGAGTGGTGAGGAATTTATCAGCCCATCCGTTGAAGGCGTGATTGGTACCCAGCGGGGTTTTGAATCCGACATTGTTGTCGGAACCCAATTGCTCCCAGCCGACCTTTCCGCTCAGATTGGCAAAGTCCCATGCGATTTCAGGCATTTCGAAGCCGCCGATGAAATGCATGTAATTGGTGTTGTAGCGGTTGGGGTTCGTCTGGTAATCACGTTGATAGCTGTATTCTGCGCTATAAATCGCTTTCAGGTTCTCCCTTACCCCGGTCTTGCCGGTAAAGCGAACACCGTAACTCTGGGTGGAGTTAGCGCTTGTATCGCTATAGTCGAGAAGGTAGGCGTAGGCGGTTAGCTTGCCAAGTTCGGGAATGGTATGGGACAGATTAAGCATGGGCGAGGACATGCCGATATCTTTCGACTCGACAGTTTTTACATTCCAGATATAAGCTATCTTGATTTCAGAGTTTACGATTGTTTTGTTGACAACGGTTACTGAATCGAAGGTTTGTTCTAATTGACGCCACGGAACGGTACCCAAGAAACGCTGGTTATCATAATTTATTTCCTGACGGCCTCCAGTGATTAGACTATCCGATAGACCGGCATAGGAAAGCCAACCCTGGTTCAATTCCGCTGCCTGTGGATCAGCGACCACCGGAAATTCGGTTTTTCCGTTGCGCGTGCTGTCGTGTTGGTACTCGAATACCGGTGTATTGCCTTCGAATTCCGCAAAACCCTGGAACTCGAAGATCTTTGGGCTTAGGTAGCCGAACCGAAGGCGGACCGGGTCACCCTTGGCCACCGCCTTGCCTTCCTGGTCGACGTTTGCGTAACGCCAGTTCGCATTCAGCTTGAATTGCCCCCAGTTCCCTTTGATCGAATCGGCGATCTCGTTACTGAACGAAGTTGCTACTACACCAGGGCTAAAGACTGATAACAGTACCAGCACGCGTGGAATTAGGATCAGCAAAAGAGATCTTGAATATTCTCTGTGCACGGGTGAATGTACCTCTAGTCGCTTTTTAGCAAAGGCTTGGGCAACAATAGCGCCAGAAGCTGTTTTGCTGGATCCCGCTTTTTAAAATGAAATAAAATTTCTGTTCAAGAGATTTAAGATAGAAGCAATCTGTTGATTGCTTTGCCCCCACTCTTTCGTTGAGGCGTGATAACACATCGCTGATATTTAGACTGTATCTGGTTGGTGCGGGTCCCCGGTTTGACCTGGGTCAGGCATGATTTTCGGGCGGTAAGCTGTTATGTGCATGAGGCCATGATCGGCTCATGGGAACTTGATTCTTGCTCAGGAAGAACCTCGCTGGATTGCATCAAGCATTCTGGATGATGCAATCAAAGCGCCATTTTAGAAGGGCTGGATTTCAGTGGAATGTGTCCTGGTCGGGCAGGGTCGAATCGAATGACTCCGATCGGTAGCAGGGTTTTTCTGCCCAGTGTTTGACCAGGCCGCTACTTGTTGTCTGTGCTATGCCACCGTGGTCCGAAAGATCACCGAGCGTTGCAGTGACGGTGGTGGCTCAGCGACCAAGGCACTCACTTGGTCGCTGAGATTCGTCATTTACCGATCGCTGCATTGAGATTTGCTGTTATCGTTCAACAGATTGTATGCATTTCACGAGAACATCTACGCTTTGACAAGCATGCCCTCTAGGACCGGTTTTACAAACCACTTGACCCTTGTCGATGATTTTATCCAGATGCCATCCGTAACGATCTTTTCTGCATGCGCGGTCCGACTTGCGCTCGCGTTCGTTGTTCGCAGCGTTCCTGGCTTTTTCTTCATCCTTGAACCAATCTGTACGTACCGTAGTAAACGTTTTGTTTTTGTAGTTGTACGTAGGGTCATGCTGTGTACAGCCTGTTTTAAGCGTGAAATAGGCAACCACAACGCATATGATGATCACAATCGGTTGTTTCATTTTTTGTCTCCCATAGAGTGCATTATTTGGCCACGAGTGTAGCTTGTTGCATGTGAAGCTACATCAAACATCAGCAACCGGGGGCGGCCGAAAGACTTCCAATGTACGGGGCACGGAAGCCACCTTGGAGCCAAGCGTAAGGTTTTTGGCACTTGAAGTACGAGCCAGCGTTGCTACTACCCCATCAACGATTTTTGGGCATTCTCCCCAACCAAAACCGATCTGGCCATGATCTCCCGGTTTTACAGATTCCTGCGAGTACGCACTTTCCTCCTTCATGTGAACAGGGAAGGAACATTTACCAGGTGTCGTCAGTCGTTGCCCAAGGTACGGAGATACTGAAATATGAAGTAAATCCCGATCAAAGGCACCCCGTAGGTAAAAAAGTCAACGATGTAGTCTGTAAGCTCGCAAGGCGCAAGGAATGTGAAGCAAGATTCTAATTTTTCAAACAATTTAAACGTCCCCTAAATTTTTTTAAGTATCCCCAGTCTATACGGTCCTGAAGTATCTCTGGTATTATAACAGGTTACAGTCAAATGCTCGATGATTGAAAGTAAATGTGCGGGCGCAATGAGCCAAGTTCCATGCAGGTTTGGCTGAGTCGTCCGGCAGTTCTCCTCGTCATCTCATCGGTAAAGTCTCGCGACATAGAGATATCGGGCTGACGCAATGGCCTCGATGGGAGTGTGTACCCGGAAGTTGAACTATCGCCTGTCGTTTAATAACCCAGTGCTTTACTAGGGATTCAAATAGGACTAAAATAGTACTGATTAATTTGAGGGCATTCATGCTGCGATTAAATAAATTGACGGACTATGGGGCTGTCGTGCTGAGCCACATGACGCACGAAAAGGGCGAGATCCACTCGGCAGCTGAAATTGCCCGGGTTACGGGAATTTCGCTTCCGACAGTGAGCAAGTTGCTCAAGCTTTTGACGCGGTCCGGCCTGGTACATTCGATGCGCGGGGCCAAGGGAGGCTATTGCCTCAATGGTTCGGCCGAACGAATTTCCGTGGCCGAGATCATCCAGGCGATCGAGGGGCCGATTGCCCTGACCGAGTGCAGTTTTTCGGAAGATGCGTGCCATCATCCGGCAAACTGTGCGATTCGCGGAAACTGGACGGTCATCAACCAGGCGATCAGGACGGCCCTGGAAGCAGTGTCGCTGGCAGATCTGGCCGGTCGGAAAAGGACACCGGCGCCAGGCGAATTCAAGCTAAAAATGGACCATTTGTCCCGGGATTAACCCGGTACTGATTTTCGGAGAGACGTATGTCGACAAGTACCCAGGAAATTGAAAAACTAATTGGTCAAGATTACAAACAGGGTTTTGTAACTGATCTGGATGCGGACACTTTTCCGCCCGGACTGAACGAGGACGTGATTGCGGCGATTTCGGCCAAAAAGAAGGAGCCTGAATTTCTGCTTGAGTGGCGACTGAAAGCCTATCGGCATTGGCTTACCCTGAAATCTCCGGAATGGGCCTTCGTAAAGTTCCCGCCGATCGATTACCAGGCAATGAGCTATTATTCGGCGCCTAAGGACAAAGGCGATGGACCGAAGAGCATTGAAGAGGTCGATCCTAAGCTTTTGGAAACTTACAAGAAGTTGGGGATTCCGCTTGCCGAACAGGAGCGGCTTGCCGGGGTGGCGGTTGACGCCATTTTTGATAGCGTATCGGTTGCAACCACGTTCAAGGAAAAGCTGGCTGAAGCTGGAGTGATCTTTTGCCCCATTTCAGAAGCGGTTCAAACCCACCCTGAACTGGTGCAGCAGTACCTGGGGTCAGTGGTTCCGGTGAGTGACAATTATTTTGCCGCACTGAACTCGGCGGTGTTTACCGACGGTTCTTTCGTGTTTATCCCGAAAGGCGTGCGTTGCCCGATGGAGTTGTCGACCTATTTCAGGATCAATGCTGCAAATACCGGACAGTTCGAGCGTACCCTGATCATTGCCGAGGAAAGCAGCCACGTCAGTTATCTGGAAGGGTGTACAGCACCCATGCGGGACGAAAACCAGCTGCATGCCGCGGTTGTGGAACTGGTGGCGCTGGACAATGCCGAAATCAAGTATTCAACGGTCCAAAACTGGTACCCGGGCGACGAAAATGGCGTGGGCGGGATTTACAACTTCGTCACCAAGCGCGGTGATTGTCGGGGACAGAATTCAAAGATTTCCTGGACCCAGGTTGAAACCGGTTCTGCGATCACCTGGAAATATCCGAGTTGCGTGCTGACGGGAGACAACTCGGTCGGTGAATTTTATTCGGTGGCCTTGACCAACAACCATCAGCAGGCCGATACCGGAACCAAGATGATCCATATCGGCAAGAATACCCGCAGTACGATTATTTCCAAGGGGATCTCGGCCGGCAAAGCACAGAATATCTATCGAGGCCTAGTCAAGGTACTCAAGGGTGCCGAGAATGCCCGCAACTATACCCAGTGTGATTCGCTTCTCATTGGTGACAAGTGTGGAGCTCATACCTTCCCTTACATGGAAATCAGGCAGCCAACGGCCCAGGTGGAGCATGAAGCCTCGACCTCCAAAATCAGCGAGGATCAGCTATTTTACTGCATGCAGCGGGGTATTTCGGCGGAAGATGCGGTGTGCATGATTGTGAATGGGTTCTGCAAGGAAGTATTCAAGGAGTTGCCAATGGAATTCGCAGTCGAGGCGCAGGCCTTGCTGGGCATCAGCCTGGAGGGCAGCGTCGGCTGATTGGGTGCGGGACGGAAGTTTCATTTTTTCTTCGGAGAGTTTTTTTATGTTATCGATCGAGAACCTTCACGTTTCTGTGGGGGACAAACAGATATTGAAAGGAATCAGCTTGAACATCGGGCACGGTGAGGTCCATGCCATCATGGGGCCGAACGGTTCCGGAAAAAGTACCTTGGCGCATGTTCTCGCTGGCCGGGACGGATACACGGTGAATTCCGGAACGGTGCGTTATAACGGTGTGGACTTGCTGGACCTGGCGCCGGAAGAGCGGGCCAGGGAGGGTGTCTTTCTTGCCTTCCAGTACCCGGTCGAAATTCCGGGTGTCAGCAATATTGTCCTGTTGAAGGCGGCACTCAATTCGATTCGCAAGCACAAGGGATTGGATGAACTGGATGCGATGGATTTCATCAGCCTCGTGAAATCGAAAACGAAGCTGGTGGACATGGATGAGAAATTCCTCTATCGCGCAGTCAACGAAGGATTTTCCGGCGGCGAAAAGAAGCGTAATGAAATTCTTCAGATGGCGGTACTTGAGCCGCGTCTGGCCATCCTTGACGAAACCGATTCGGGTTTGGACATCGATGCGATAAAGATCGTTTCTGACGGTGTGAATGCACTGCGGTCGGAGGACCGCTCCATTGTCCTCGTGACGCATTACCAGCGGTTGCTGGACTACATCAAGCCGGATTTCGTTCACGTGCTTGCCGGGGGAAGGATCGTGAAATCCGGCGACGCAAGCCTGGCCCTTGAACTCGAAGATCGGGGTTACGGCTGGGTTCAACAGCACGCCGGAGCCTGATCGTGAGTGTACAGTTCAAGGAGCATTATGTCAGCCAGTACAGCGCGTTGCAGGCATCGCTACCAGGCACCGGCCTGCCATGGCTGAACGCCCTACGTAAGCAAGCCCTGGATCGTTTTTCCAGGTCCGGCTTTCCGTCTCCCCGTGAGGAAGAATGGCGATATACCAACGTGGCGCCGATCGAGCGCAAGCTCTTCAGTCCTTTCGTTGGTACCGCTTCGGTAGACAGCGCTAGTCTCGCTCGGTACCGGGTCGACGGGGCCGCCTGTCTGGTTTTTGTCGATGGCCAGTTCAATGCTGCGCTATCAACGGTTCCAGAGCCTGGTGAAGACATTGTCATCTGCCCGATGGGTGAGGCGATGGAAAAACATCCGGACCTGGTAGAAAAGCATTTCGGTTCGGTCATCCAGCGTGAGTCCAGTGGTTTCCTGTCTTTCAATACGGCGCTGTTTACCGACGGGGCTCTGGTCTTTCTGCCAGAGGGCATGAAAATTGATTGTCCGCTGCAGTTACTCTATGTATCGGCTAGTCCGGATGTTCTTTCAACGGCCCGTAACCTGGTGGTTGCACAACCGGGGTCGCAGGTTGAAATCATCGAAAGTTATGTCGGACTGGGCGATGCAGGTTACCTGACGGCGGCGGTTACCGAATTATTGGTTGCCGATGATTCGTACGTGACCTGGTCGAAGCTGCAGTCGGAGAATGGAAGAGCCTTCCATTTCGGTGGTCTGTACGCTGATGTCGGTCCGAATGGTCGATTGGATCACTCGAGTTTCTCCTTTGGCGGATTACTGGTTCGGAACGAGGTGCACGTCGACCTTGCCGAAGCATCGGAATGCTCGCTGGACGGACTGTTTCTCGCTACGGGCAGGCAACACGTGGATAACCATACCCGTATCGGGCATCGCAAGCCGCACGGGGTCAGCCGCGAATTTTACAAGGGGATCCTTGACCAGAGAGCGCGGGGTGTTTTCCAGGGTCGCGTCATCGTCGATCAGTATGCCCAGAAAACTGATTCAGAGATGAATAATCGCAATCTTTTGCTGTCCAGCGATGCTGAAATTGATATCAAGCCACAGCTTGAGATTTATGCCGACGATGTGAAATGTGCCCACGGTGTGACGGTTGGGCAAATCGAGGATGAATCGGTTTTTTATCTGCAGTCGCGCGGCGTAGATGCGGTTGCTGCCCGCAACATGCTGACGTTTGCATTCGCCAATGAGATGGTTGGAAAAATAGATCGGCCGGCTTTGCGCTCACTGGTTCAGGACGAACTCCTGGACGCTTTGCCGGCGACCAACCTAAGGAAAGAATGGCTATGAGTTCTCTAGGTTCTGAAGGTTTGGCTGTCGGTTTTTCCGACCGGGGGTTGGATGTGGACAAGGTGCGGGCCGATTTCCCGATTCTTTCCCGCACCGTTCGCGGAAAGCCGCTGGTTTACCTCGACAACGCTGCCACAGCGCAAAAGCCTCGCAGCGTGATCGACGCAATCAGCCATTTTTACGAAAACGATTATTCCAATATACACCGCGGGGTTCATACCCTAAGCGAGCGATCTACAGTACTGTATGAAGAAGTTCGGGAGAAGGTTCAGAAGTTCATCAATGCCCGCAGCGAGAAGGAGATTATTTTCCTGCGCGGAACAACGGAAGCGATTAACCTGGTGGCCCAGAGCTATGGCGGCGCCAATGTAGGTCCCGGTGACGAAATCCTGATTTCGGCCATGGAGCATCATTCGAATATCGTACCCTGGCAGATGTTGTGCCAGAGAATCGGCGCTGTTCTCAAGGTTGCCCCGATCAACACGGACGGTGAACTGTTGCTGGACGAGTTCGCAGCCCTGCTGTCAGACAAGACCCGGCTGGTTTCCATCACCCACATGTCGAATGCGCTTGGTTCGATCAATCCAGTGGAAGAAATCATCGGGCTCGCTCATCAAAAAGGGATTCCGGTGCTCCTAGACGGTGCCCAGGCAATACCGCATATGGCGGTTGATGTTCAGAAACTGGATTGTGATTTCTACGCCTTTTCAGGCCACAAGCTGTACGGTCCTTCGGGGATAGGTGTTTTGTATGGCAAGAGTGAACTGTTGGAGGCTATGCCGCCGTACCAGGGCGGGGGAGACATGATCCGTCGCGTGACTTTCGAAGAAACCGAGTACAACAGACTTCCTTACAAGTTCGAAGCAGGAACCCCGAATATTGCTGATACGGTCGGCTTGGGGGCAGCCCTGGACTACCTGTGCACTATCGGCATGGATTCAGTAGCCTGTTACGAACAGCAGTTGTTGGACTATGTGACTCAAAAGGCCATGGAACTCGATGGGCTGAGGCTGGTGGGAACGGCGGCCAACAAGGGTGCCATTCTTTCCTTTGTTCTGGACAAAGTGCATCCGCACGACATTGGTACTGTACTGGATCATTACGGTATTGCGATCCGGGCGGGGCATCATTGCGCCATGCCGGTGATGGACTTTTTCCAGGTTCCTGCAACGGCTCGAGCTTCGTTTGCGATGTACAACACCTGCGAAGAAGTTGATGTTCTGATGCAGGGCCTGAAAGAAGTGATCGAGGTATTTGGCTGATGATGGATGACTTGAGAGAGCTCTACCAGGAGGTCATTTTTGACCACAACCGGAATCCGCGGAATTTCCACGTGATGGAAAATGCGAATCGCACCGTGGAAGGGTTCAATCCCTTGTGCGGAGATCGCCTGACGCTTTACCTGAATGTTCAGGCGGATATTATCGAGGATGCCAGCTTTCAGGGTTCCGGTTGTGCCATTTCAACGGCCTCGGTTTCGCTGATGACCGAAATGGTCAAGGGAATGACGGAGCAGGAAGCCCAGAACATGTTCAAGATTTTCCAGAAGATCACGACCGGCAAAGATGATGATGTGAAGCTCGAGGAACTGGGTAAACTGCAGGTTCTGGCGGGAGTGAAGGACTATCCGGCACGGGTCAAGTGTGCCACCCTGGCATGGCATACACTGGATGCTGCAATCAAGAACGAAGAAAAATCGGTTTCGACCGAGTAGGCGTTCGACCAACGGAATGGGGAGACGAGCATGTCCGAATGGATCAGTGTGATACGGGAGCAGGCGTTCGCCGATGGGGAACACGTCATGATGGAACTCGATGGTTCGGACGTTGCCGTGTTTAATCTGGCTGGGGAGTATTACGCGATTGAAGACCAGTGCAGCCATGATGGGATGGAACTGGCCAGCGGTGAACGCGAGGGAGACGAAATCATCTGCCCAAGGCACGGAGCCCGGTTTTGCATCAGGACCGGGAAAGCACTGACGCCACCGGCGTACGAAGACATACACAGCTTCCCCCTGCGCATCGAAGACGGATTCATCCAGATCCGGGATGATCGCTGGGACTGATTTGTGGGTGCCCGCTAGCCTCTAGTGTTCATGAGTTCGGAAGGGGTTGCAATAGTCGTGATCCAGTCGCCTGGTCAGTAGGTTCGGGCAAATTCGTCGGTAGCGGTAACCAGCGCGTCTGTGATCCCCGGTTCTGTTGCTGCGTGACCGGCGTCAGGTACGATCATCAGCTTCGACCCGCTCCACGCGCTGTGCAGTGCCAGTGCGCCATCCATGGGGCAGATCACGTCGTAGCGGCCATGAACGATGACGCCCGGTATCGATGCCAGCCGTGAAGCATTTTCAAGCAGCTGGTTCGGTGTTAGAAACGAGTCGTGCGAAAAATAATGGCACTCGATTCTGGCCATGCTCAGGGCGACTTCGGGCTGGGCAAAAAATGTTTCGGTGGACGCATCAGGCAGCAGGGTTGCCGTGCGACCCTCCCAGACCGACCAGGCTTTTGCCGCTTCCATCTGTCGAACGCTGTCGGCTCCCGTCAGGATCCTGTAATAGGCTTTCACCATGTTACTGCGCTCTGATTTCGGAATTGGGGCGATGTAATCCTGCCAGTAATCGGGGAACAGCCGGCTTGTCCCTTCCTGATAGAACCAGTGAATATCTTCCTTGCGGCAGAGAAAGATACCGCGCAGTATCAGTCCACTGGTCTGTGCCGTGAACTGTTCGGCATAGGCCAGTGCCAGTGTCGAGCCCCATGAACCGCCAAACACCAGCCAGCGGTTGATTCCAAGATGCCTGCGGATGGTTTCGATATCGCTGACTAGGCGAGCCGTGTTGTTATGCCTTAATTCGGCATGAGGAGTTGACCTTCCGCAGCCGCGCTGGTCAAACAGGATGATGTGGTAACGCTCCGGGTCAAAAAAGCGCCGGTGCGTGGGGGTACATCCTGTACCTGGCCCACCGTGAAGAAAAAGTACAGGGATTCCGTTCGGATTGCCGCATCGTTCCAGGTGAATCGTATGCAATCCATCAACCGCCAGTCGCTCGGTTTCAAAGGGCTCGATCTCTGGATACAAATGGAGCATCGGCGTATTATTAAGGGTTAAGTAGGATCAATAAAATTCTAACAGCAATTCGACGCAAGAATTGCGCTGACTAAAAAATGCAGGGGAGGATAAAAGGTGAACCTTACTAAGATTCTTGCAGCGATTGCATTCATCACATCGGCTAACATGGCGCTGGCTGGTTCGTGGGAGGCTCTGCCCAATAAGGCACCAGAGCCGGCGGATAACCCGACAACACCGGCCAAGGTGAAGCTGGGTAAGATATTGTTCATGGATCCACGGCTGTCCTCCACAGGTACGGTTTCCTGTAACTCCTGCCACAATGTCATGCTCGGAGGCGAGGATAACCGTCCGGTGGCAATGGGCGTCAACGGTCAGACCGGGGGACGCAGTGCTCCGACTGTCTGGAATGCCGCCTTCAATTCGGTTCAGTTCTGGGATGGTCGTGCGCCTAGTCTCGAAGCACAGGCGGCAGGACCGGTGACCAACCCGATCGAAATGGGCATGAAGGATTGGGATGCCGTGGTCAAGCGACTCAAGGCCATCCCGGGTTACTCGAATCTCTTTAAGAAGGCATTCGTATTGGACGGGGCGATCTCGAAGGACAATGCAACCAAGGCGATTGCAGCTTACGAAAGAACACTGATCACCCCGGGTAGTGCCTACGACAAATACATCAAGGGCAACAAGAAAGCGATGACTGAAGAGCAGATTCGCGGGATGAACAAGTTTGCCGAAGTCGGATGTACAAACTGTCATAGCGGCGCGGCCTTCAATGGACCGGAAATGCCAGAAGGAACCGGATTTTTCATGAAGTTCCCTGTCCACAAAGACAAGAAAACCGAGATCAAATATGCCCTGACCAGGGACAAGGGGCTCGCCGAGGTCACTGGCAAGAAAACGGACGACAACATGTGGAAGGTTCCCACCTTGCGCAACGTGGCGCTGACCGCCCCCTATTTTCACAATGGCAAGGTCAAAACGCTGGACAAGGCTGTTGATCTGATGGCCAGGCTGCAACTTGGGAAAAAGCTCTCCAAAAAGGAAAGCAGCGATATCGTTGCCTTCCTGAATGCATTGAGCGGGCGGTTCCCGAGGCAAACCTTTCCTACTTTGCCGGGGACTCCTGGTAGGGCTTTCTAAAAGTAGGCGTCTTGCCAATTCCGCCCCCGCCTGGCGGCACATTCCCTGTGCTGCCAGGCATTTTCTTTCCCCGTTCCTGCCGCCGGTTTGTGGCCGCTTTTTGTTCCGGGCTAATCTTTTTGGTGTTCTTCATTGCTCGCTGGTATCGGGTCGGGTTAGCCTGGGTTAGCGAAAATTTTTCTAATGGCCCGCGTCAGGCCGACCTCCTTCCCCATGGAACCAGGTCCCGATAGCATTCAACACTGCGCACCGACTGACCGGCTGGTCGTGGCGATTTCGTCCCGTGCGTTGTTTGATCTCGATGAATCGCATCGAATCTTCGAAGAAGAAGGAAAGGAAGCTTTCTGCAATTACCAGATTGACAGGGAAGATGATGAACTGGATCCCGGCGTGGCCTTTCCACTGGTCACCAAACTTCTGGCGTTGAATGAGAAATATTCCGCTTCGCAGTTGGTGGAAGTTGTCCTTGTTTCCCGGAACAGTGCGGATACCGGTTTGCGGATTTTCAATTCAATCCAGAGTCACGGGCTGGCCATAAGCCGGGCAGCGTTTACCAGCGGAAGTTCTCCTTACGGCTATATCCCGGCTTTTGGCGCGCATTTGTTCCTGTCAGCGAATGCGGACGACGTGGTCAAGGCGCTGGAAGCAGGGTACGCTGCCGCTACGATCTGTTCTACCCCGCCGGGGATCAGCAGGAATGAACAACTTCGGATTGCTTTTGACGGGGATGCCGTGCTGTTTTCGGACGAGTCGGAACGGATATACCAGTCCGAGGGCCTGCAGGCCTTTGCAGAAAACGAAGCGGCGGAGGCAAGAAAACCCCTTTCCCGCGGGCCTTTCAAGGGATTCCTTGACGCCTTGCACCATATTCAGAATCTCTTTCCTGGAGCCGATGCTCCGATTCGGACTGCGCTGGTTACCGCCAGGGCTGCTCCAGCACACGAGAGGGTGGTCAGGACGCTGAGAGCCTGGGGAATCCGGATCGACGAGGCCCTGTTCCTCGGCGGAATGGACAAGGGGGCATTCCTTGATGCTTTCGCGGCCGATATTTATTTCGACGATCAGATGACCCACTGTCGATCGGCCAGTGAGCACGTGCCCACCGGCCACGTTCCCCACGGAGTCGTCAACGAGAAATAGGGGCGGTCAGCTCGGTCAGTGTTCAAACGGATCGCTTTACAGCGGTGTCTTGTAGGATTCGCCTGGAATTTCTCGGACAAACCTGGGCAACAGGTAGCCCGGCAAGTTCTTTCTCAGCTCTTCCTGTAAAAAAAGGGCTTTTTCTTTGGTGACCTCGAAATGTGCCGTGCCGGTTGCGCGGTCCAGCAGGTGCAGGTAGTACGGGTTGATTCCGATATCGAACGTTGTTTCCAGGAGTTCACGGAGAACTTCAGGGCTGTCGTTGATTCCCTTCAGCAAGACGGCCTGGTTGAACAGTCGTATTCCGGCTTCCAGCAAGGGTTTTAAGGCGTTCTCGACTTCCTGGTCGATTTCGTTGGGATGATTGATGTGCGCAACGATCACGGTTTTCAACCGTGATCGACTCATTATCCTGACCAGTTCGCTGTCGATTCGGGAGGGCAGAACAGTCGGGATACGGGTATGTATCCGCAGCCTTTCCACGTGATGGATTCTGGAAATCGATTCAACCAGCTCGCCAAGCCCGGAGTTGGCCGTCATCAAGGGGTCACCGCCGCTGATAATGACTTCCCTGACTTCAGAGTGGCTTTGCAGGTAAGCAATTGCCTTTTGCCGTGAAGCCTGTCCGAGCTGGTTTTCGGAGTAGGGAAAGTTTCTTCGGAAACAGTAACGGCAATTGATTGCACAGGCTCCCGTTTCCAGAAGCAGAATACGGTTGCGGTATTTGTGCAGCACCCCGCGGGTTGCTCTGGCTTCCAGGTCGCCGACCGGGTTTTGACTGAAGCCGGGTTGGTCTTTCATTTCTTCGGTTAGGGGTAAAACCTGGCGCAGCAGAGGGTCGTTCATATCGCCCTTGCGCATTTTCCCGGCGAAAGCCGGGGTCACCCTAAACGGGAATTGAATGCCCGTTGCCGGTTTCGGTTGACGTTGACCTTTGTCCAGTTGAAGGTAGTCGAGCAACTGGTCGATATTCCGGAACGATCGGGCCAGTTCTTCCTGCCAGGGCGACGGGCCGGTCTTCAATCTACTGACCGTTTGCATCCTTGATTGCTTGGTTTCGTTTTATATCGAAGTAATCCTTCATTATAATCACCAGTTGTATTTTACAGTAGCAAACCAGAAAGAGAGTCGAATGGCGAATTACAGTACCAATGAGTTCAAGGGCGGGTTGAAAGTAATGCTGGACGGAGATCCCTGCACCATTATCGAAAACGAATTCGTGAAACCCGGCAAGGGCCAGGCCTTCAACCGGGTAAAGTTTCGTAACCTGAAAACCGGTCGGGTGATTGAACGTACATTTAAGTCCGGTGAGAACGTGGAGGCAGCCGATGTTGTGGAAACGAATATGCAGTACCTCTACAGCGACGGTGAATTCTGGCATTTCATGCTGGAAGATACCTTCGAGCAGTTTTCGGCGGATGCCAAGGCCGTGGGTGGTTCTGCCAAATGGCTAAAGGAACAGGACGTTTGCATTATAACCCTGTGGAACAATGAACCTCTGCTAGTCATGCCACCCAATTTTGTCGACCTGAAAATCACCGAGACGGACCCCGGTGTGCGCGGTGATACTTCCAGCGGCGGGGGTAAGCCCGCAACCCTGGAAACCGGTGCCGTGGTTCGGGTTCCTCTGTTTGTCCAGACGGATGAACTGATCCGGGTTGATACCCGTACCGGCGAATACGTGTCAAGGGTCAAGGACTGATACCCCTTCGTCGAGGCATCCCCTGTCTGGTGTCTGACAGACCATCATTGCAAACCGACTGGCGGCCCGGCTGTCGTCTAGAGGTTCTGGAGAAACGAGCGTGGATGCTTGCCAAGATCCGTGCGTATTATGCGCAGGAGCAGGTCCTCGAGGTCGAAACCCCGAATCTTTGCACCACGGTTGGAACCGATCCGTATCTTGATTATCTGACGGCTGACATCGGGTCGAGAATCGACGCGCCACAACATGGCCTTTACCTGCAGACATCCCCTGAATTTGCCATGAAGCGACTGCTGGCTGCGGGTAGCGGTTCGATCTACCAGATCTGTAAGGCGTTTAGAAACGGCGAACTGGGGCGATGTCACAATCCTGAATTTACCATTCTCGAATGGTACCGGATCGGTTACGACCTGGAGCGATTGATGGATGACATCGATCGGTTGCTGGGACCGATTTTGGGTCTTGGCATACCCGGTAAACGATTTACCTACCAGCAGGTTTTCCTGGATCATTGCAGACTGGACCCGCTCGAGGCAGCCGTTGCAGAATTCAAGCGCTTTGCGCAGGATGCGGGTGACGACGAAGCGGTGAAACTGTGCGGTGACGAAGCGAGAGTCTGGCAGGAATATTTGTTTGTTACCTGGGTTCAACCGGCTCTGGGCCAGCATGGCTTGTGTTTCGTCCATGACTATCCCGCCAATCAGTGTGCGCTGGCTCAGATCAAGCCGGACGATTCACGCGTTGCGGAACGGGTCGAGGTGTTTTATCAGGGGATGGAACTTGGAAACGGTTACCGGGAACTGGCTTGTCCAATAGAGCAGCGCCAACGATTCGAGGATGAACTTGAGGTGAGGCGCAGAAAGGGCAAACACTGCCCTGCCCTGGATGAACGCTTCCTGTCGGCTCTCGATGCCGGATTGCCGTCCTGTTCCGGTGTTGCAATCGGACTGGACCGTGTTCTCATGTTGTTGGTGGGTGCCGAATCAATCGACGAAGTCATGGCTTTTTCGCTGCCGCGAGCCTGATTCTTCTTTGCTCGTACGCCCACCGATTTCAAGGCTGATGCATCGGCAGGGCCGCGCGGGTGGCGAGCCGGTGTCACGGTATCATTTCCTGGCCGATTCTACCCGTATGTTCCGGGAAAAAGCGTACTGGCTTTACAGATTACTTGGCGCATACAATGATCCTCTTTAGGTTGTTTGAATTTAATTTCACGAGCGGGGAAAATGCGTTTCCAGGAAGGACCCGAAGCTGTGTTCGATGGCCTGCGTTGTGCGTTGAGTGGCTTGAAACTGGTTTTCAAACCGGGCCTCCGTCGTTATGTCGCGGCGCCTGTTCTGGTTAACCTGGTCTTGTTTGGCGCTGCTTTCGCTGTTTCTGGGCATTACTTTTCAGAATTCCTGAACTGGCTGATCCCCGGTTGGCTGGACTGGCTGCGCTGGTTGCTGTGGCCTTTTTTCGGTTTTGTTTTCGTGCTGATTACATTGTTTAGTTTCAGTCTGGTGGCGAACCTGATCGGTTCCCTGTTCTATGGCAGGCTAACCAGGAAGGTGCAGAGCGAGTTTCTGGGCAATGCCCCGGCGCTTCTGAATGAGCCGGCTAGGGGAAAGATGGGTTCAGGGCTCCGCTCTGAAGTGGGCCGATTGCTGTTTTTCCTCAGCCGGGCGGTGCCGCTGCTTTTCCTTTTCCTGATTCCCGGCCTGAATCTAGTGGCTCCATTTGTTTGGCTTGCTTTCTGTGCCTGGTTCCTCGGGATGGAATACCTGGCCTATCCAATGGAAGAGGCGGGGGTGCTGTTTGACGAACAACGGCGTATTTTGCAGTCAGGTCGGCTTGGGGTGACTGCGTTTGGCGGACTGATCCTGCTGGCCCTGGCTGTGCCCCTGCTGAACATTGCGATACCGCCGGCTGCAGTGATCGGAGCGACCCTGTATACGGGTGAGAAGGACCTTCGGCGTCTTGCCGATGCGGCGGTCGAGAGGAAAGAATGAATCCTGGCATCCTACGTATTAGGATGCGTCGAATTTACCTTGCAAACCGGTGCCGGATTCCAGGATTGCCGCCAGCCGGACGGGTCGGACCGTATTGGATAGGCCAGCCGTTTCCGAAGTGGTCACGCGTAGGAAATTGGGGGTATAACCACTGACTGTTTCGTCTGCGGCGGCATTGCTTGGACCACTTTCCCACAGCACCGGAAATTTTCGTCCCAGGTAACGCTGGTAGGTTTCCTGTTTCATCGATTCGGCTAGTTGATGCAAATGTTCGCAGCGCTCTTTTTTTTCCGGGCGGCTTACGGGGCTTGCAAGCAGGGCGGCCTTGGTGCCCGCGCGAGGGGAATAGGGAAAGATATGGAGGTGACCAAAGCCGATCTTGGCGATAGTTTCCAGGCTGGTTTTCCATTCCCCTTCGGTTTCTCCGGGAAAGCCCACGATGATGTCACTGGTCAGGTTGATGTCGGGTACTTCATTCCGGGCCTGATCGGCCAGCCGCATGAAATCGGTGGTTCCGCACCTTCGGGCCATGCGCCGCAATACGGCATCTGAACCGCTTTGTAGGGGCAGGTGCAGATGCGGCATCAGTCTAGGGTTACGGAATAGTCCAAAAAACGATTTCGGCAGATCCCAGGGTTCCAGCGATCCGAGACGAACCCTTGGGATGTCCGTTTGCTCCAGAATCGCCGTGATGAGCCTATTCAGGCCGCTTCCTATATCCGTGCCATAGCCACCGAGGTGAACCCCGGTCAGAATGACCTCATGGACTCCCTGTTGGTGCAGCTTGTTGATCTGGCCGATGATGTCCTCAATCGGTTGGCTTTTTTCGTCACCGCGTGCGATCGTTACGATACAGAAGGTGCAACGGAAACGGCAGCCGTCCTGAACCTTGATGAATGCCCTTTGACGCCCCTGCTGAAACAGTGCGT
Source organism: Methylococcaceae bacterium UBA1147 (assembly GCA_002311315.1). Taxonomy (GTDB): domain Bacteria; phylum Pseudomonadota; class Gammaproteobacteria; order Methylococcales; family UBA1147; genus UBA1147. The sequence goes on from DBZZ01000032.1 coordinate 27,264, forward strand.
TCTCTCCCGGTTCGGCCGCTGCGGCCGTGGTTGTTCCGGGGATCAGTTGTTCCCCGACGATTTCGGCCAACTGGTTCTTGTGTTTGTTGGGGATGACCATGTCGACGCCGAGGGCGGCCGCGGTTTTATCCGGCTCCAGCGTTGCGTAGCAGCCGCTGACGACCAGTTTCGCGGCGGGGTTTCCTCTGTGTAGACGACGAATCATCTGGCGCGACTTGCGGCCTGCTTCGGTGGTCACGGCACAGGTATTCAGGATAATTAGGTCCGCATCCGCAGCTGACCGTACGATCCGGTGTCCGGCATTTTGGAACTGCTGAGCCCAGCTTTCGCTTTCCGCTTCGTTCAGCCTGCAGCCCAGGGTTTTAAGGTTGACCTTCATTGATTCCTTCGGGGTATTTGGGGATGCGAATTCTAGCACTGAACAGGAATGACTGTCGTTTCATCTCGATTTTATCGTCACCTGTATTTAGGGCAGCGTCCTTCAGCTGTATGGTTGGTCCCACGTCAGAACGTCGCTGTCGTAGGAGACAGTGTCTGTTCGTTAGCCGAAGAACCAGTAGCCGACAACGATTCCACAGGTAATGCCGGCAAAGTCGGCGAACAGTCCGCAGCCAAGGGCGTGGCGCATGTTTTTTATTTTGACCGCGCCGAAGTAAACGGTGAGTACGTAGAAGGTTGTTTCGGTGCTGCCCTGGACGATCGAAACCAACCGGCCGACGAAACTGTCTGCACCGGCGGTCTGCATGGTATCCAGCATCAGGGTCCTCGCTCCGCTGCCGCTCAGTGGTTTCATCAGGGCTGTTGGTAACGCGTCGACAAAGCGGGTGTCAATCGAAAGCAGAGCGAATAGGGTGCGAATCCACTCCACCAGCAGATCCATGGCGCCACTGCTTCGAAACACACCGATCGCCACAAGCATTGCCACCAGGTACGGAATGATCGTAATCGCGGTCTGGAAACCTTCTTTTGCCCCATCGATGAAGGCCTCGTAGGCATTGATGCGCTTCCAAGTTGATATCAGCAGGAAGGCAATCACCAGGGAACACAGGGCAAAATTGCTGGCCAGTGCTGACTGTCGCTGCATTTCCGCCTGGTCCAGCTGGGCTAAATAACCGACCACGACGGCCATGAACAGGGTGAAACCGCCGAGGTAGGCCAGAACGACCCGGTCTAGCAGATTGATTCGCTGGACCATTGCAACACTGGCTAACCCGGCCATGGTTGATGCGTAGGTGGCGATCAGAATCGGGAGGAAGACATCGGTCGGGTTGCTTGATCCCATCTGGGCGCGATAGGTAAAAACGGTAATCGGAAACAGAGTAACCGAAGAAGTATTGATGACCAGAAACAGGATTTGCGCATTGCTCGCAGTATTTTTTAATGGGTTGAGTTCCTGCAGGGCCTTCATCGCCCGTATGCCGATCGGCGTTGCGGCGTTGTCCAGCCCCAGCATATTGGCCGCCATGTTCATGACTATTGCGCCCATCGCCGGATGGTCTCGCGGGACTTCAGGGGCCAGTCGGCTGAACAGTGGCGCGATGAGGCGGGACATCCACGCCACTAGGCCGCAACGTTCGCCGATTTTCAGGATTCCGAGCCACAGTGCTAGGATTCCGGTCAGGCCCAGAGAGATTTCGAAAGCGGTTTTCGAACTCTCGAACATCGAGCTGATGAAGGTATTGAATGCTCCGCTGTCACCGAAAGCCACGAAACGGATCAGAGCGGTGACAAACGCGACAAGAAAAAGGCCAACCCAGATGATGTTCAGCATTGGATCGAAATTTCCCCTGGCTATTGATTCCCGATGGGCGACGGTTCGGAGTCCAGGGGTTATATTCCACGCCCTGCAAGCAAACCGCAAGCCAGCTCCTGCCGGGAGATGCAATCCGCGAGCGCCCACTTTGTTTCCGCGTTTTTCTGTCTGCCGTCCGTTATCCGGTCAGCGGTTACTCCCTGACGGTTATTAGAGTGGCCGAGGGTTCAGATCTTTTGCGCCAGTTCCCGAGCATAACCAACGTAATTACTAGGGGTCAGCGCCAGTAGTTTTTCTTTGGCTTCGGCCGGAAGATCGAGCGTTTTGACAAACGACTGCAGCTTTTCGGCGCTGATTTCCTGTCCGCGCGTCAGTTCCTTGAGTTTCTCGTAAGGGTTTTCTATTCCGTATCGGCGCATAACCGTCTGGATCGGTTCTGCTAGGACTTCCCAGTTATTTTCAAGGTCCTGCTCGAGCCGGCTCCGGTTCAGCTCAAGCCTGGACAAGCCTTTCATGGTGGCCTGGAAAGCAATCGTTGTATGGGCCATGGCCACGCCGATGTTTCTCAGAACCGTGGAATCCGTCAGATCACGCTGCCATCGAGATATCGGCAGTTTTGCTGATAGGTGTGCAAGCATGGCGTTGGCGATTCCCAGGTTGCCCTCCGAGTTTTCGAAATCGATCGGGTTGACCTTGTGTGGCATTGTCGATGAACCGATTTCTCCGGCGACCGTTTTCTGCCTGAAGTAGCCCAGCGAAATGTACGACCAAAGGTCGCGGTCGAGGTCGATCAATATCGTGTTGATCCTGGAGAGGGCGTGAAACAGTTCGGCCATGTAGTCATGCGGCTCGATCTGGATGGTATAAGGGTTGTACTCGATTCCCAGCGCCCGGATGAACGCCTCAGACAGTTCCGGCCAATTCACCTCCGGATAGGCAACCCGGTGGGCATTGTAGTTGCCTACTGCGCCGTTCATCTTGCCGCGAATGGCAATATTCGCGAACTGGCTCCTTTGTGACTCTAGGCGTGCTGCGACGTTGGCCAGTTCCTTCCCGATGGTCGTTGGCGAAGCCGACTGGCCGTGTGTCCTCGAGAGCATTGATTGTCCGGCGTATTTGAGTGCCAGGTTCTTGATGTTTTCGATCAATCCATCCAGTGCCGGCAGGATCACGCCGTCCCGTCCGTGCTTGAGCATCAGCGCGTAGGCAAGGTTGTTGATGTCTTCCGAGGTGCAGCTGAAATGGATGAATTCGGAGATCCTGGCAAGTTCCTCCGAATTCGCGATTTTTTCCTTGAGAAAATACTCGATGGCTTTGACATCATGGTTGGTTGTTTTCTCGATTTCCTTGACCCGTTCGGCATCGGCCAGCGAAAAACCTTCCAGAAGGGCGTTCAGCTGGGACTGTGCATCGGCGCTTAGTCGGGGGATTTCGCCGATTTTCGGGCATTCCGCGAGGTGCTGCAACCAGCGAATTTCGACTTCGGTACGAAACCGGATCAAGCCGTATTCACTGAAGATCGGTCGCAGGTCAGAAACCTTTCCCGCATAGCGTCCATCGATCGGTGAAATTGCGGTCAGTTCGGAATGTGCCATCTTGTTTCCTTTTCTAGTCCGGTTGGCTGTTGATGGTTTGGGTTAGCTGGGGGGTGCAAGCGCTGTTATCGGTCAGTTGACTGCAGAGGTAGATGTTGCGGTCTCGATTCGGCAGAATGAATCGATGACTCCACCACCGAGGCAACAGTTTTTACGGTAAAAAACGATCGACTGGCCTGGCGAAATGGCTCGCTGTGGACTGTCGAAGATCACCCGACACCGGTCTTTTTCGGTTCTTTGCACCAGGCATTCCTGGTCTGCCTGGCGGTAACGGATTTTTGCCTGGCAGCGGAATTCCGTTTCGGGGGCTGTGCCGGAGACCCAGTCGAGCTGTATGGCTTCGAGGCTGTTGTTGTAGAGCATCGGGTGGTGATGTCCCTGGCCGGCTATCAGCACGTTATTCTTGAGATCCTTGCCGAGCACGTACCAGGGTTCCTCGGGTGTGCCTTGTACACCCCCAATTCCAAGGCCTCGGCGTTGGCCCAGGGTATAGTACATCAGGCCGTGATGCTCGCCGACAACCTGGTTGTCGGGTGTCCGGATTTCTCCAGGCTGCGATGGCAGAAAGCGGTTGAGAAAGGTTTTGAATTTTCGTTCTCCAATGAAGCAGATTCCTGTGCTGTCCTTTTTCCTGGAATTTTCGAAACCGGCCTGACTCGCGAGCTGGCGAACCTCCTGTTTCTCCATGTCACCCAGCGGAAACGTGCATTTGGACAGAGCACTCTGGCCGAGGGTGTAAAGGAAGTAGCTCTGGTCCTTGTTGCCGTCCAGGCCTTTGAGTAGTTGGTAATCGTTTCCCGAGTTGTTGATCCGTGCGTAATGGCCGGTCGCGATGCAGTCGGCGCCAAGATCGAGTGCGAAGTCCAGGAAAGCCTTGAACTTGATGTGCTTGTTGCACAGGATATCCGGGTTGGGTGTGCGTCCAGCCCGGTATTCTTCGAGAAAGTTTTCGAATACGTAATCCCAGTACTCGGCTGAGAAGTTAACTGTTTTCAACGGAATTCCAAGTGTTTCGCAAACCTGTTGGGCATCGGCCAGATCCTCGACAGCGGTACACTGGCCGTTGTTGTCGTCTTCCTCCCAGTTCTTCATGAACAATCCGCTCACCCGGTACCCTTCGCTGACCAGTTTCAGGGCGGTTACTGAAGAATCCACTCCGCCGGACATGCCCACAATCACGTGTTTGTTCATGGGATTGATTGCTGGGAAGGCAGCATGGATTT
>DBZZ01000076.1:0-28235 GCA_002311315.1 Methylococcaceae bacterium UBA1147
CCTTTACTTGTGATTTTGAAGAAGGAGTTTTCGAATGAGTGATTTAAAGGAAGTAAAAATTGGAATTGCGGACATCATTAGTCAGCGACTTGATAATATTTGTGGTTTATTAGAAGGTGCACTGTATGACTCAATTAATAGCGAATTACTAGATGAGATTGATGAAATGTTAATATGTTATCCAAATATAAAGAAAGAAGATATTTTGGATCATACATTTCTATCTTTTATCAAGTCTACCGTATCCGAACACGAAAAAACGTTAAAAGGTTTCAATTTTTCGGAAATCAAAGAGGCCGTAATAAAACATCTTACATGAATGGATTTTTAAATGAATGAACCGCCTGATAACAACAAAGTAATACAGACACTAAATAAACTTAATAATGACTACCAGTATATCCGTGACGCTATGTTTGAATATATTGAAAGGTTGTCACCAAGTGAAAGAGAAAGCGTCACCGAAGGTTTAACCCACGAAGTAATGCGGGAAATGTGGAAATCCTCAATAAAAGATTATGAGGATGATGGTGTTGAAACGTAGGAGAATTTCCGGGGTAAATTTGGACGAATTCACACAAACGTTGTTACAACATTCTTACAACGTAAGATTTAAGATTTATTAGTGACTGAGAAACATCAAGAAAAAACAGTAAAAACTGGTCTGACTACCGTTCAGAGATCGTCATTTGTTTCCTCCGGCTCCTCTGCCAACTCCAGATCCTGCAAAGGCAACCGTTCTAGCGCTTGTTCAGTGTCAAAATCCGGTTTGAAACCCTGCTCCGGAACAGAACCCATCGCCTGAATTTCTCTTAGTGATGGCAGACTATCAAGGGTTTTGAGGTTAAAGTCATCAAGAAACTGGCGCGTGGTCGCGAAAAGAGCCGGACGACCGGGGACTTCCTTGTGCCCCACCACCTTGACCCAGCCTCGATCCAGCAATGTCCGGATGATCGTACTACTGACATTGACGCCGCGTATCTCTTCGATTGTGCCCCGGGTTGCAGGCTGACGGTAGACAATAATGGCCAGGGTTTCAAGCAGTGCACGGGAATAGCGCGGCGGCTTGTCCTCCAGCAGCTTGGCCACCCACAGGGAATACTCCTGACGAACCTGGAAACGAAACCCGCTTGCCACCTCCGTCAACTCAAGCGAGCGATTTTCATAATCAGCGGAAAGCGTCTTCAGCGCTGCACGAATTTCCCCCTTTTCCGGCCGTGCTGAATCCGCGAAACAACGCTGCAAGTTCGCGACGCTCAAGGGGCGATCAGCGGAAAAAAGAAGCGCCTCCAGAATCGTTTTGCTATCCAACAATCCTCCGGGAAATTCTCAATGCAATTTTGACCTGCAGCCCGGACAGTGGTTCGGACTGAACAATATCGATGAGCCCTTCCTTGCATAATTCCAGTATCGCAAGGAAGGCAACAACAGCCCCTGAGCGCCCTTCTTCAGCAACGAAAAGATCGGAAAAACAGATCTCGCCCCCCTGACCCAGGGAATCCAGAATCATCGCCATCCGCTCCCTCACGGACAGGGGTTCACGACTGATCTGGTGATGCGCAACCTGTTCTGCCCGTTGCAAAACTTGCTGGAACGCAAGCAGCAGTTGCTCCAGCTCGACGGTCGGTTTCGGTACCTCCACCTCGATATCATCCAGAGCGGCACTGGCAGAGAATGTGTCGCGCGCTTCTCGCGGCAAACCGTCCAGATCGTTGGCCGCAGTCTTGAATCGTTCGTATTCCTGCAGCCGCCGGATCAGATCCACTCGCGGATCTTCCTCCTCGTTCTCGGTATCCCTCGGCCTGGGAAGGAGCATTCTGGATTTGATTTCAGCCAATGTCGCCGCCATCACCAGGTATTCCGCTGCAAGTTCGATCCGTATTTCCTGCATCATTTCGATGTAATCCACGTACTGATGCGTAATTGACGCGACCGGGATATCCAGAATATCGAGGTTCTGGTGTTTAATCAGGTAAAGCAACAGATCAAGCGGCCCCTCGAAGGTTTCCAGGAAGATCTTCAGTGCATCCGGCGGAATATAGAGATCCGATGGCAGTGTGGTAATGGCTGCACCACGAACAATCGCGACAGCTTTCTCGGCTTCCTCAACGGAAGGCGGCAAGCAGGATTCTCCAATGTCGTCCAAGGGTTCAGAGTCCGGCTATTCCAGTAACCAAGTGTTGAAGTACCGGCATGGTATAACCCAGAAGAGGCCTGAGCATACCGCTGGCCAGCAGTGCGATCAGGATGAATGCTCCATATGGTTCAAGCCTGCTGAATTGCCATGCCAGGGAACCCGGAAGAATGCTGGTCACAACCCTGCCGCCATCCAGCGGAGGCACGGGAAGCAAATTGAAAATCATCAGAATCAAGTTGATACTGACTCCGAAGCCACCCATTAACAACAAGGGTTCGGTGGCAAACGAAGACTGAAGGAGGATGGCCGTTTTCACGATCATTGCCCAGAAGATTGCCATCAGGAAATTGGCCATCGGCCCCGCTACGGCAACCAGCGCCATGTCACGTTTGGGATTTCTGAGCCGTCCCCAGTCCACGGGAACGGGCTTCGCCCAGCCAAAAATAATCCCCGAACCACCGCTCGCAAACAGCAAAAAACCCGGTACCAACACGGTACCGATCGGGTCTACATGCTTCAGGGGATTCAGTGTAAGGCGTCCGAGGATTTTGGCGGTATCATCTCCAAGTTGCTTGGCTACCCACCCATGTGCTACCTCGTGAAGCGTGATCGCGAAAAGCAGCGGCAAAAGCGAAACGGAAATCTGTTGAACTAGACTCAGGTTTTCCATTGATCGATTATATCCAAAATTTCCGCCAGGCGTTAAGCTAAATCAAAGTCGCATGTTCCAGGTAACCGCCACCGGCAGATCGTTAGGCCATGTCTGGGAATTTGCCCTTTCCACGACGAATAACCTCTGGGTTTTTCCCGGTAAGATCAATTATCGTGGTTGGAGTATAGTGAACGATCCCCGAATCAATGATCAGATCCACTTCATTTTCCATTTTCTCGCGGATCTCATAGGGATCACTGAATGCCTCGTCTTCACCTGGCAGGATCATGGTGGAACTGAACAGGGGTTCCCCGAGAATATCGAGAAGGGCCTGCGCAACCGGATGCTCCGGAATCCTGATCCCCACCGATTTCCGCCTGGGATGCTGTAACCGCCTGGGTACATCCCGGGTCGCCTTGAGGATGAACGTGAATGGCCCCGGGGTCAGCGTCTTCAGAAGCCTGAACGCCTCGTTGCCAATCTTGGTGAAATTCGAGATCTGGGCGACGTTTCTGCAGACCAACGTGAAGTTATGCCGGTCATCCAGACGACGAATCCGGCGAACTCTGTCCAGCGATTGTTTCTCGCCCATTCGGCAGGCCAGCGCATACGAAGAGTCCGTCGGGTAGATAACGACACCCCCGTTACGGATGATGTTTACCGAACGATGGATCAGACGCATCTGAGGCGTCTGCGGGTGGATCTGGAAATACTGGGCCATGGTTTCCGGTCTTGCCTAGTTCAGAAAAAACCGTAGCCATTGATTCTTCCATGAAATGAAAATGCCTATTCTCCCTTCTTGCGCGCAACCTTGTCTCGAAGGTAAACCGGAATCGCATCTTCCGGCGCACATCCTTCTCCGTTCAGGTAACCGTTGCAACCAAGAATCGCTACTGAAGCAGCGCTCGGGTAGCGGTCTGCATCCACTTGCCGTATGCGGCCCCTCAGGCAATCCGTTAGCACCTCGCGATAACGGTGCCACCCGCTCCCGATCCCTGCACACCGAACATCAGGCGCTAAGGGTACAGAGACCTTCTCTGCCGTCACCACCGCTTCTTGGCCCACCGGATGCACAAGACCGCTGGAACTCTTCTGGTAGATTCCCCAATAGACTTCGCCCATGCGAGCGTCAAGAGCCGAACAGACCGTAGAAATATCGCTGAATTCAATATAACCCTGGGCCATCGCAGCCAGCGAAGAAACGGTTACCACGGGCAAGTTGGCCCCCAGCGCGAGGCCCTGAACAATGCCAGCGGCAATGCGCAATCCGGTAAAAGACCCCGGTCCACGGCCGAGTGCCAGTGCGTCGAGGTCCTGCAGTCGCATTCCGGCTTCATCGAGCAGAGAGGCGATCATCGGCAAGATCAGGCGCGTATGTTGGCGCGGCGCGATCCGGAACCGTTCCAATACTTCGCCGTCAACTAGCAAGGCGGCAGAACAGGCTTCGGTAGCTGTATCAACGGAAAGAATGTTCATCCTGGGTCCTGGCAACTGTTCTGGCAGAAAAACGATTCGACGTCTGCGATGGAACGCGTCCGCCGCATCGGGGGCAAGCTGTTCAGGAATACCCTGCCGTATGACCGTTTCAGCAGACGCGGATCACACAGTACAAAGACGCCCCTATCATCCTGGTCACGAATCAGGCGTCCAACACCCTGCTTCAAGGCCAACACAGCCATCGGCAACTGGAAGGCCGCGAAGGGATTCTCTCCACGATGACGCAAGTTGTCCAGCCTGGCTTTCATCACCGGGTCACCAGGAGGTGCAAAAGGCAACTTGTCGATAATCACGCAGGAAAGAGCTTCCCCCCTAACATCAACGCCTTCCCAGAAACTGGTCGTCCCCAGCAGAACCGCATTGCCAAGGGTTCTGAATTGCTCAAGCAGGGTCATCCTTGGCTGGCTACCTTGCACCAGCATCGGGTATTCGATCAAGGGATCGAGTAACTCTGCCACAAGCCGCAAGACCCTGTGACTGGTAAAAAGAAAAAAAGCCCGACCTTTACTGGCATTCAAAATCGGGACCACTGTTTCCACCAGGCGTTCCGCATACATTACGGAGTCTGGTTCCGGAAGGTTCCTCGGATGATAGAACAGGGCCTGCTCAGCGAAATCGAAGGGACTGTCCCAGGCGACATCAGTTGTATCCTTCAAGCCCATGATCGCCTTGAAATGGTCGAAACGGCCCGACACGCTCAGGGTCGCGGATGTAAAAACCCAAGTGGCATCGCGCTCCAAAACCAGTCGCTGGAATTCTTCGGCAATAGAGAACGGTGTCCGGCTCAGGGTAAAGGTCCTTTTGTGCGTTTCAAACCAACGGATCCATTCGCTACCGTTTTCTTCGAGTAGCATCGTCAGGCGGGCCTCGACCTCTGCACAACGACGCCAGCACGAATCGAGGCCCTTCGTTCTTTCCGCCGCAGGTTCCAACGCATGTTTCAGGTTGACCAACCTGGACAGCACTTCCCGAAGCGCCGGCTCAATCCCCGGATGCTTAGCCAGTTCCTGCCAGGAACCCCGTCGCACCGATTCGCCGAATGCCAGACGCGCATTCTTGACCGACTTTTCGAGCTCATGGCAATCCGAGCGCAAAGAGGGCATGTCCGAGGCATCCCGAAGATACTCGATCAACACGTCCCGACTTAGGTCGTTCATCTGTCGGGCGCTGACGGACAAGCCGAGGAACCGTGAAGCCGTGTCGTATAGCTGGTGAGCCTCATCGACGATGACCACCTCCGCAGAGGGCAACAGTTCACCGAAACCATCGTCGCGCAATGCCCAGTCAGCACAAAGAAGGTGGTGATTGACCACCAGGACTTCGGACTCCTGAGCCTTGCGCCGACTTTTCACCAGGTAGCATTCCTGGTAGTCGGGGCAGTCCTGTCCCAGGCAATTATCAACCGTGGAGGTAACCTGGGGCCACAACGAAGAAGATTCGGAAACACTAGCCACCTCGGCGATATCACCGCTTCGGGTCTTTTCAGACCAGCGCTGAATCCGCTGGAGGTCGCGGACTTCATCACGGCTAAAACCGGTGTCCGATTCCAGAGTAACCGCCAATCGATAACGGCAGATGTAATTGCTTCTTCCCTTGAGCAGGGCCGTCTGAAAAGGTACTGAAAGCACAGTACGAATTAACGGCAAATCCTTCGTGAACAACTGGTCCTGGAGATTCCGTGTACCGGTAGAGATTAGGGTCCGTTTGCCGGAAAGAATTGCCGGAATGAGGTAAGCAATGGTTTTCCCGGTTCCCGTTCCTGCTTCAGCGATCAAATGCTTGCCCGATTCAATCGCCTCAAGAACGCGACCAGCCATGTCCAACTGGGAGACACGCAGCCTATACCCGGAAATCCTTTCAGACAGGGGACCACTCTCGGCAAAGATGGAATCGAGATCATGCATTCGTCAACAATCTTTTAAAGAGACAGTCCAAGGTGGTCTGTTGCAGGGAAAATGATAGCATCGCCAGAGCGATGTTTTCCCGCGGACTGACCGCTGGCTCCATCCGGCTGCCGATCATCAAAACAGCTCGCCCGGACCCACAAGTCTTTTACCTGAATGCCAGGACTGTAGCCGGATAAATCCTGCTTCGAACATTATTCCCGAACAAGCCGGGCTGCTTCTTCTTCGGCTTTCAACGCAGCTTCCGGTTTACCGAGCAAGCGCTGTGCTTCTGCGATGAGCTTCCAGTTCCTGGACTTGAGAGCCCGGTTGCCTGAAGCCAGTGTATTCGATTTTCGAGCAAGATCCAGCGCCAACCTCGGCTTGTATTGTTCCAGTCGAAGCTCGGCTATCCGCTGCCACAAGCCGGCATTCCGAGGCTGAATCTTGATCGCACGTTCGAGGCTGGAAACCGCTGATTCAAAGTGACCGGAGCGACGCTTAATTTCAGACGCATCCATCAGCGCAATCACTGCCAACGGCTCGGTTGAAGCGGGCATACGCTGCTCGACCGAGGGTTGTTTCCCGGGGTAGGACTGCGCCGATGGCGCCTCATGTTTTGCTGGCAGTGACGGATAAGAATCTACCGAAAACCCGGCACATCCCACCAGACCGATCAAACCCGTAAATAGAACCAGCTTGTAGAATCGGTCCATCAATCCTCGCCACCAAACCGGAACAACTCTTCGTACCACGAGCCGAAATCCTCTAAGGGCGATTTCATGCACGGCGACACCGCGGCCGGAGCGTAACCGGAAATAAACGGGTATTCTACAGCATTACTACAGGCTTCATTGGCGCGCAACCCTGATTCCGAATCGATCCAGACCCATTCGATCGAATCCGGCGGGACAAGGTCCAGCGGCTGCCGGCTGACCTCTCTCATCAAGGCGGACCATAGCTTCAGTGCGCCTGAACTTCCGGTCAGCCGAATAGAACGGTTGTCATCCCGCCCCAGCCACACCACTGCTAGGTAATCACCGGAAAAACCCGCAGCCCAACTGTCCCTCAAATTGTTCGTTGTCCCCGTCTTGCCGGCAACAGCGTAGTTTGCTGAAAGTAACGAGTACACCGAACGACCGCTCCCTTCCCGCATGACCTCCTGAAGCAGGGTATTGATCAGGAATACGGTGGCTGGATCTACCGCCTGTCTCACCGTCAGAGGATAGCGTCGTAATGGAGTTCCATCGTTGGCAAGGACCGCTCGGATCGAACGCAAAGGAGTCCTGAAACCGTCGGCTGCGAGGGTCTGATACATCTGCGTGACCTCCAGCGGAGACAATTCAATCGCCCCCAGAAGAATCGACGGATATTTCCGGATTTTTCGTTCAATCCCAAGGTTACGAAGCGTCTTTACAACACGCCCGATGCCGACATCCAACCCCACGTGCACTGCGGACAGGTTATAGGACATGGCCAATGCCCGGTGTAGTTCGACTGGCCCGTGCTCTTTCCTATCAAAATTCCTTGGGGCCCAGGTTTTTCCACCGCTTTCGAGTTCAACCGCGACGTCATCGATACGGGTAACAACGCTATACCTTTCCGGATCGTCCAACGCCGTGAGGTACACTGCAGGCTTGACCAGCGACCCAATCATGCGCTGAATGTCCGTGGCCCTGTTCAACCCATTGAACCGTGCATCCCGCCCGCCGAGCAGGGCGGCAATTTCACCGCCTTCCCGCCGAGTGACCACCGTTGCCACCTGCAATCGCTCGACCTTCGGTCTTTTTTCAAGAGCCTTGAGTGTTTTTTCGGCGTTGGTTTCCAAGGCTTTTTGCACTGGCAACTCCAGAGTTGTCAGAATCTGGAGCCCCTCCGACGTGAGGTCTTCCTCCCGATACTCAACGCGCAACTGATGACGAACAACATCCATGAAAGCCGGAAACCGGGTTGTGGTATGCCGCCCCCTGCTACTGACTTCAAGCGGCATTTTCTTGGCCCGAGTAGCTTGCTCAGGAGTCACGTGTCCAAGTTCCTTCATCAGATCGATCACCAGATTTCTGCGCCGGGTGGCACGTTCCGGGGACCGACGTGGATTGTAGTAGGAGGCACCCTTGACCAGGCCGGCTAGCAGTGCAATGTGATGAAGTTCCAGATCGCCCAGAGAACGGTCAAAGTAGAACTGGCTCGCCAAGCCAAAGCCATGGATCGCCCTTCGACCCTCCTGGCCAAGAAAGACTTCATTCACATAGGCCTCGAGAATCTCGTCCTTGTCATAGTGAAATTCGAGAATCACCGCCATCATCGCTTCGTTGGCCTTTCGCCAAAGGCTCCGGCTCGGATTCAGATAGAGGTTCTTCACCAGTTGCTGGGTGATTGTGCTACCCCCCTGAACCACTCCTCCAGCACGGAGATTGGCAATCACCGCTCTCAGAATTGCCTTGGGAGAAACCCCGTAATGCTGATAGAAATTCCTGTCTTCTGTGGCTAGCAAAGCTTCTATTAGCATCGGTGGAGCCTCTTGTAGCCGAGCCAGGATTCTGTCTTCGTTGTGGCTCGGGTAAAAACTGTCGATCTGGACCGGATCCATGCGTAATATGGCAATGCTCTTGCCACTATCAATGTCCTTCAGCGACTTTACTTCCCCCCCTACAAAGTCCATCTCAATCCCTCGACTGGGCTGCTCCTCGTCCCAAAACCGGAATGGCCGGGTCGAGACCTTGAATCGATTTAGGTTACGGAAATAGGTAGCCTCGGTTGATAACCGGCGATCCTTTCGATATCTCAATTGCTGAAGCAGGTCTTCGAATGCATCGGCCTTTAGCGGCGCTCCAACGTAAAGCTCTGTAGGGCTAGCATAAACGTGCGCGGGAATCGACCACCGCTTCCCTTCGAATAAATGGCGAACCGAGTAATCAAGGTATCCAATGTAAACCACAAAAACAAAGCCAGGTATGAGAATTCCCCAGAACAAAAATAGCCGTTGAATTCGGTTCCACAACCGTGTCCGGAAGCTCTTTTTCCGCCCCCTTCGAACCGATGTGTTTTTTTTTCTACGCTTTGCTGTCATGTTCCTGAAAAACGCGTTTAAACATCTGAGCAGTTATTGCCGTCTTACCGACACCTCGACTAACCGCACATCCTATATCAGTGACCCGAATCTAATTCCAGGGTAGTATCCGGGTCGGCCCCCACGCTTCTGGCCAACTAACAGGATTAACCCTTTTCCCTGCAAATCGTTTTGCGACTTGCACATACGACCGGATCCGGCATATAGGCGTTCCAGACCAAGTCCCAATCGTTAACGAGAAAACCCGGAAAAACAAGCAAAGAATCACCCGAATCGGCAACGCTGTTGCAGATAAAGAATACACCCGTGCGGATACCGTCAAGGCTTGGAGACACACTCTGCCACAACAACGTTTCCCATTAAAGTTCACGAGCCTAAACCTAGACTTTATATTTTTTCAAAACCCCTTGTTCTCTATTCGTTCTTGAGTTACCCTGAAAGAGAACTAATAGAGAACGGGAGGAAGTTCCTTGAACGCTAGGCATTCTCTGACACGCCGCCAGCAAGAAATCTACGATTTCCTGCTGCAACACAACGCAGATTTCGCAAACCCACCCACACTGGATGAACTATGCCAGGCGATCGGAATCAAGTCTCGCGGATCCTTGCACAAGCATATCCAAGCACTGGTTGAAGCTAAGCTGATACAACCGGCAAACGGCCGGCAACGCGGTATACGCCTTACCGAAAACGCCCTCGAGTCGGACAACCTGATCCCCATGATGGGCTTCATTGCGGCGGGTAGTCCGATCGAGGCAATTGAAAACCCGGAAATGATGGATATTCCAGAGCTTCTGAAAAGTCAAGGGTCCTGTTACATCCTGCAGGTAAAAGGGGAGTCTATGATCGAGGACGGGATTCTTGACGGAGACTGGGTAATTATAGAGCGGCGCAGTCATGCCAGGAATGGAGAAATTGTCGTTGCCCTGATTGATGGAGTCGATGCAACGCTCAAGCATATCGAGCAACACCCTGGAGAAATCATTCTGCATCCTGCCAATTCAACCATAGGATCAATGCGTTTCCCATCGACACAGGTCGAAATCCAGGGGGTCCTTGTGGGTCAGATGCGCCGTTACGGGAATTCTTGATGCAAGCCGTGAATGTTCACAAATCCACATTCCTGAATCCGTCAAACGATAAAAATCCAACAGGGTAATTGAACCCGAAGATTAACCGACTGAAGGAGGTTTCAACATGTACACACACGTTCATATGAAAGATCAGGTCAAGGACCGTATTGACATCATCATGCAGGACGCTGAACACATCAGCCTGGACGATTATGCCCAAACCGCCGTGACCTTATTGATTGTCTTTGTTTTTCTCGCTCTGGGGCTCGTCTGGTAAATGCTCTCCTGAATCAAGGACTAACGAAAATCAGGCCGCACCGAAACCGTCCCCTTGCGGCCCGGGTTGTATCAAGAACCGCGAATACAAACCCGGAATCATGAATCCAGGAGCAATGCTTTTGCGATCATCTTTCGGTCATCGACCGAGACCTCGGCATCTATCGGGAAATCAGGTTAAGAAATTCTGAGCGGGAACTAAAATGCTCCCGAAAAATGCCTAGCATGACAGAGGTTGTCATTACCGAATTCTGCTTCTGGACACCCCGCATCATCATGCACAGGTGTTTAGCCTCGATAACCACGGCTACGCCCTTTGCTCCTACGGCTTCTTGAATGGCATCGGCGATCTGCTTAGTCAGCTTTTCCTGTATCTGCAACCTGCGGCCATACATATCAACGATACGGGCTACCTTGGACAGCCCGAGCACCTTTCCGTCGGGAAGGTAGCCTACATGGCACTTGCCGATAAACGGCAAAAGATGATGCTCACACAATGAATACAGTTCGATATCTTTCACAATCACCATATCCTCTGTATCGGCCTGGAATATTGCTCCGTTTAAAACCATTTCCAACGACTGGTTATAACCATGATTGAGAAACCGAAAGGCTTCTGCGGCCCGTTTCGGCGTGTCCACCAGACCTTCACGGCCAATGTCTTCGCCAATTTCTTCTAGTATGCTTGCAAAGTGTTTTTCTATTTTCATTTAAAGCTGTTACTAACGCATATTTCCAAAAAATATTTTATGTACAAAAACCCTCCGGCCGCCCATTTTTCAACCAAACCTGAAGCTATAAAGCGGATCATACCCAATAATGGTCACTGGTACATCACGGGTGCCGCGGATCATTCAGTAACCGTCAACGCACTCATTATGACACCGGCGTCCACATGCCGGGCTCTGCCGAGTTCAGATAATGTTCGACGCCATTCCCTGGCCCTCGGGCGGGCATGAAACAGTCCCAGCATGTGCCGGGTAATACCTGATAACAGAAGTCCTTGATCCAGTTGCTGCTGAACATACGGAAGGTATTCAGCAAGTACTTCCGCACGGGAAAGGACCGCCCGGTTGTCCCCGTAAATGCGCCGATCAAGTTCAGAAAACAGGTAAGGGTTCTTGTAACCTTCGCGACCGATCATGACTCCGTCCACTCGCGAGAGATGTTCTTCCGCCTGATCCAGGCTACAGATCCCACCGTTGATTACGATTTCGAGTTCAGGATAATCCTGCTTGAGCCTGAAAACCCTATTATACCGGAGAGGGGGAACCTTTCTGTTGTCCTTGGGCGACAAACCCATCAATATCGCCTTCCTAGCATGGATGACAAACTTCCTGCAACCCGCGTCCCGAACCTTTTCAATAAAGTTAGCAAGAAACTCGTAGGAATCTTGAGAATCGATACCAATCCGGGTTTTTACCGATACCGGCACCGAGCAGTTTGATCGCATCGCTGCGACACCTGCCGCGACCCTGTCCGGGTCTGCCATCAGGCAGGCCCCAATCCGGCCTTCCTGGACCCGTCCGCTTGGACAACCGACGTTAAGGTTGATTTCACTATAGCCATAGTCCGCTGCGATCTTCGCAGATTCGGCCAGTTCGGCAGGATTACTTCCGCCCAGTTGAATCGCAACCGGTTGTTCCAGCGGATGATATTGAAGAAACCGATCACGATCACCGTAAACCAGGGCCCCTGTGGTGATCATCTCGGTGTAGAGAAGGATCCTGCGAGAAATGAGACGCACCAGGTACCGAAAATGTCGGTCCGTGCACTCCATCATGGGCGCTAGAGAAACCGGGTTGCGCAGAACGGGCCTCAGTAGGTTCCGGATTTCGATTTTTCCAGTATTTCGTACTGGTTCCAACGATCACCTTGAATCTGTCGAAGGCGGTAGTACCCACGTAGCCATATCCCTCCAAATACCATCAGCGCTAGGCCCCATGACGCTATTCCGATGTAAAAGTAGTTTTTTAGGCCGAGGAATTCATGCATCAGAGGGTCAAAATACACTGCCGTCGAGCCAGTGATCGTTTCCCCAAACCCGGACGGGCTGCTGAACAATGCCAAAGCCGTGGCCGCATTCTGCTGGGAATATGCACGAAGGACCTTCAGATCCTCCCTGAGCACCTGGATAGTTTCGAGATCCTCCTGGGAGATAACCCCGGCCTTCAGGCTCCTTTCGAGCTGCTGGACCTTTGTTTCCAATTTCGCCGTAATCAGGACGTTCATCTGCCCTTTGAGCAACTCGACATCCCTTGACAGGGACGAAGAATAGATGCTCTGGCCAGCTAATGGCAGGCGAGCGGGATTGCCCTGCTCCGGAAAGGCCTGTTGCTGCACAAGGAAAAGAAAAGCGATGGTCAAAAAGGAGCCGCCGGACAACAACAGGAAAGCCCAGAACAAACCAATTCTTCTCGGTCGCCGTTGAACAAAGCCATGTTCCAGTACGGAAGAAACCACCTCGGGCGACATGCTTTTTCTATTTCTTTTCTTTTTTTTAGATCCGCCCGACATCATCACACTCCACGAATTCCCAAAGTCTCGTAAACCCAACCCGACAGGCTTACAGTTGAAACCGCGAGATCCCTGAAATGGGTCTGGAAGCGCAACACAATAGTGCCCTCGAGCTTGGGAAATTCAGTAACACATTTTCTGTCCCCCCACCGCCGAATAACCGGTACAGAAACGAAAAATTTGGGTTGTGAATCATGACAGATATAATAAACAGGGTCAATCAGGATGTCCTGGATGCAAGTAGGCAACGTTTCATATCACGCACCGCAGAGTCCAATCCTGTAATCAGGGCCCTGGCGATAATGGAATGGCCAATATTCAATTCCACGACTTCCGGGATGCGGCCGATTGCTTCAACGTTGTGGTAATCGAGCCCATGCCCAGCGTTGACCTGCAACCCTGCTGACTTCGCGTAAGTGGCCGCCCCACGAATACGCTCCAATTCAACGCCTTTAATCTGTTCGTTAGCGGCATCTGCATAACTTCCAGTATGCAGTTCTATCACAGGAGCTCTCGTCTCTAGAACCGCATCAATCTGCCGCGGGTCGGGGTCAATGAACAGGGAGACCTGACAGCCAGCCGCAGACAACTCCGAACACCCCTCCTTAATTTCGGCCAGATTTGATTTGACGTCCAGTCCTCCTTCGGTTGTAAGTTCTTCCCGTTTTTCCGGTACCAGACAGCAGGCGAATGGACGAACACGGCACGCGATTTCAATCATTTCCGCAGTCACCGCCATTTCGAGGTTCAACCGTGTATGGATCATGTCCTTCAGCAAAAGGATATCCCGATCCTGAATGTGACGCCGGTCTTCCCTCAGATGCGCGGTAATACCATCAGCCCCCGCCTGTTCCGCAACGACAGCCGCCTGAACCGGCTCCGGATAGCGGGTACCCCTCACCTGCCGAATCGTAGCAACATGGTCGATATTAACCCCCAGTAGAAGCGGCGAACTTGCACCCGGATTTTCGTTCATTATCCTAACCTTTTCATTCAAACCTTGAGCCTACAGAATGTACCCGTTCTCACAAGAATATATCGCCGGATTGGTTAACACGGCCCCAACCAGGCCAGACTCAGGAGGTGCAGTGCGAACTAGACGTTGTCACACTCCATCGTTATCCCCTTGCGACAGTAAACCATCAGCCACGCCTGCCTTCCCTGCGGAAATGCCAGATAACCTGCCATCAAGCCCATTCATTTCACGCCTTGAACAAAAACCGGCTTCGAAGAGTTTTCTCTCCAAGGTAATGGTCAATCATCATTCGCATCAGGCACTTGGATTCCGTCAGTTGCTCAGTACCATCGAGTTTTCGCTGCACGAGACTGATCAGGGTAGATCCACCGATGCTGTCCACCAACCGATTGGATTCCACCAGACCCTGCCCCGGCCAATATCGATATCTCTTGCCAGCTTCGACTTCCGCACCAGTTTTGGAATCGTACTCAATCTGTAACCCAAAACCTGTTTCGTTCAGCAGGGCAAATTCAAAATAACGTAGGGCCGTCTCAACTTCCGGGTTCTCCGAAAGTGACACCAGAGTCGCTGCATAATGGGAAAAAAGATTCGGATGTGGGTCGTGCCGATGCAGAAAGTAATTCAGCAGTTCGTTCAAGTAGAATCCGCAATACAGGCTTTTTCCGGTCAGCCGAAGACCCGGAGGAATCAGTTCGACCGATGTCATGGTATAAAGGTCGGACTTACCAATCCAGGACAGTCGAAGCGGGTTGAACGGTTCCAGCACCGCCGCACCGCCTCGACGGTTTTTTCGAACACCTCTGGCAACCAGGCCAATCTTGCCATAGTCACAACTGAACACGTCAAGCAACAAGCTGCTTTCCCGATACGGCCGCTTGTGCAAAACGAAGGCGCTTTGCAAGGAAACCCGCTGTTTTTGGTTCACGCTACCTCTCCTAGAGGCACTTTCCCAGGAACAAAGTCCGATTTCTCTAGTCTGACATCCCTACCCCGCATACAAGACACGCCCGACGGACAAATCGGTCTATGCTCAGTCGTATCCCAGATTCCGCAGGGCTCGCTCGCTATCGGACCAACCGCGCTTCACCTTGACCCACAACTGTAGATAAATCTTCTTGCTCATCATTTTTTCCAGATCCACTCGGGCCTGCTGACCGACTTTTTTCAGTACCTTACCCTTGGCCCCGATCACGATCGATTTCTGCGTGTCGCGTTCAACCCAGATGATCGCATGAATGCTGATCAGGTTAGCCTCTTCACTGAAACACTCTATTTCTACAGTCAGTTCATAGGGAAGCTCCTTGGCCAAAGCACGAATCAGTTTCTCCCGAATGACCTCTCCAGCAAAAAACCGTTCAGGCCGGTCACTAATCTGGTCATCCGGAAAAACCGGAATTGCTTCCGGAAGTAATTCCATGACCGTTCGTTCGAGAACATCCATGTTGGTCCCTCTTAATGCGGAAATCGGCAAAATGGATGCAAAAGAAAAAGTCTGGCCCACTTCTTTCAGAAACGGAAGGCAATCTTCCTTGCGCTCAACCCGATCGATCTTGTTGATCACGAACAGAACAGGTACATCGACTTTTTCGAGCGAAGAAAGAATCAGTCGGTCATGACTATGCCAAGAGAGCATGTCCGTCACCCAAACGACCAGATCCACGCCTGAAATGGTGGTTTTCGCCGTACGATTCAAATAGCGATTCAACGCCTTTTTACCATCTTCGTGAATACCTGGGGTATCAACATAGATTGCCTGTCCTTCCGGCAACGTCTTGATACCCAGAATCCGGTGGCGAGTAGTCTGTGGTTTTCTTGAGGTGATGCTGAGTTTCTGGCCAATCAGATGATTCAGCAAAGTTGATTTCCCAACGTTGGGACGCCCGATCAGCGCGACATAACCCGATCTCATCCAGACAAACCTGGACCGAGCCGTTCATCAGCAGACACCAGGAAAAACTCCTTGCATGACCAGGAAGGGGAAGCCAATCCGAAAACTTGCTTCCCGCAGCCTCTGGTATAACTTGATTCGGACACTTCGGGAAGTTGCTTGTCAATCAATGAATAAAACCTGCGCACAATGCGCCAGGCAACGCTCCCGGCCTGGACTGTCTTGACAAATGCCGGGAAATACATCGAGAAGCAACGAACGTTTCGTTCAGTTCAGCAAATCAAGAACCGACTGAGCGGCCTGTTGCTCTGCCTTCTTTCGGGATGGACCCACCCCTTTCCGAGATTCATCCAGCAGTTCGATCTTGCATTCTACACAAAAACTCTGCTCATGTGGCAGGCCAGAGGTCGATATCAGCGGGTACTCGGGTAACGGGAGACCCTTTGACTGCATGAGTTCCTGCAATCTGGTCTTGGGGTCTTTCTGCCAGTTTTCCACGGTCAGCCTGTCTATTCGATCAGCGAACAATTGAAGAATCCATGCCTTGCAGACTTCGTAACCTTGGTCCTTGAGAAGGGCTCCCATCAATGCTTCGATTGCATCGCATAGGATCGAATCCCGACGGTAGCCACCGGTTTTCAATTCACCGGACCCAAGAATCAGGAAATCACCGAGATCGACGCTACGCGCCAGTTCGGCTAGAAAGCCCTGGTTCACGAGACTGGACCTCAAACGACTCAAAACACCTTCATCCGCTTCCGGAAATTTTTCGTAAAGACATTCGGCAATCACGAACCCCAGAACCGAATCCCCCAGAAACTCCAGTCGTTCATTGTTGTTCGAAGCCGCACTACGATGTGTCAGAGCGAGCTCTATCAATGACTGGTTATCGAATTTCAGCCCGAGATTTCTATCGAGCA
This sequence comes from Methylococcaceae bacterium UBA1147, assembly GCA_002311315.1. GTDB lineage: Bacteria > Pseudomonadota > Gammaproteobacteria > Methylococcales > UBA1147 > UBA1147. The sequence continues at coordinate 16,893 of DBZZ01000076.1, forward strand.
GTTGCGGATCTTGAATCATCTTACCTTTGTACGGAAACCTTCGTTGAAACAAATCACAACATCGACATTCCCGATGATGTATTCGGTTATTTGATAATCGACAGTTACAGAAATATTAGACGGTGTATGCACTATCGGAAAATACTCGCAGCTAACGTAATTTACCCGATTGATACTCAGACATTCTGCACAAGACGCAGGATTTCATCCTTGCTACAACGGGCTGATTACAACTCCCCTCTATCCAATCCATCACGCCGACCACCTTATAATGGTTGAAATGGATCAGAATGCATTTCTTCAGTGTTAGCAATCCAAGGAAACCGCTGACCAGTAACCGCAGCAGTAAAGAGACCAGGGTATCGCCATTCTGGTCGACAGGATAGTCGAGTATTCCGATGCTCCTCGAAAACAGGCAACTAGCCTTGAGAATAGATCATTTGATCGTTGTGCCCAGCCGATTAAAGCCAATACCCGCATTATCCCAGTCCCAATTCATCCAGACAAAAAATGCCTTCCCAGCGAGGTTGGCTTCGGGAACAGTACCCCAATACCGGCTGTCGTTACTGTTATCACGATTGTCTCCCATGACGAAATAATGCCCTTCAGGAACTTCGAAATCGCCTTCCGCACCCACTCGTCCGCGCATGATCAATACACTGTGCTCAACTCCGGGAAGGTCCTCCGCCATGAGCTGGGCACCAGTCATGTTCCTGCCCTTACCAACCCCGCTATAACGCCCCAGCGATGTCAGTTTGATCCGATTGCCGTTCACGTAAACCTGTTTTCCATAATACGCAATCCGGTCGCCGGGTAAACCTATAATTCTCTTGATGTAATCCAGCTTCGGATTCTTGGGATATCTAAAAACCACGATATCGCCACGTTCGGGTTCTCCGACATCCATAATCTTGGTATGTAAAACTGGCAAACGAACTCCGTAGGTGAACTTGTTGACCAAGATAAAATCACCGATCAGCAAGGTTGGCATCATCGAACCGGACGGAATCCTGAAGGGCTCGACTAGGAAGGACCTCAAGATTAAGACGATGAGTACGATCGGAAAGAATGAGCGGGCAATTTCAACGGCTACCGGTTCCTGCTGGCCCGTGGCCAATCCATCGGAAAATCGGGTATAGCAAGCGTAACCGCCCCAGACAAGACCCATCAGCAAGGACGCGGCCACTAGAAAGAACGAAAAGTCATAATCCATGAAGCTGATCCGGTTTAAATGCTGTTTGACAAAGGGTAGGCCCTATTCCCATTTCCGAAAGAAATTCGGTGAGACGTATTCGGTCCAACCATCCTTGCAAGCAGGAAAACTCAAATGTAATAAATAAGGTACAGCCAAAAAAAGGTTGTGAAGTAAAACACCTCACAACAACCGCAATCACGCGCAACAAAAAAACTTAATTATGCTTGTTGATCTGAAGAACCGCGAGGAAAGCATCCTGTGGTATTTCGATACTGCCTACCTTCTTCATCCGTTTCTTGCCTGCTTTCTGCTTTTCAAGCAGTTTTTTCTTGCGGGTGATATCGCCACCATAACACTTCGCCGTCACGTTCTTTCTGAGAGCCTTAACAGTCGAACGAGCGATAATCTTTGATCCGATCGCGGCCTGGATTGCAACCTCGTACATCTGACGGGGAATCAATTCCTTCATCTTTCCCACCAGTTCCCGACCGCGACGATGACTCGATGCCTTGTGGATGATCAGGGAAAGCGCGTCAACCCGGTCGCCGTTGATCAGCAGATCCAGCTTGACCAGATCTGCCGACTGGAATCGCATCAACTTATAGTCAAATGAAGCAAAACCGCGGCTGACGGATTTCAGGCGATCAAAGAAATCCATGACCACCTCGCTCAAAGGCAATTGGTAAACCAGTGAAACCTGGGCACCCGTGTAGTGCATATTGACCTGCACCCCCCGCTTTTCAACGCAGAGACCAATCACGCCCCCGAGGTAATCCTGCGGCACAAGGATACTGGCTTCAATAATGGGTTCACGGATTTCGCGGATTTCGCCCATATCGGGAAGCTTTGACGGGTTGTCCACCTCGATCAGTTCACCGTTGTTTTTCAGAACCTCGAAGACCACGGTTGGCGCTGTGGTTATCAGGTTCAGGTCATATTCACGCTCCAGGCGCTCCTGGATGATTTCCATGTGCAGCATGCCAAGGAAACCGCATCGGAACCCAAGGCCCAATGCCTGGGACCTTTCTGGTTCATAGTGCAAAGCTGCATCATTGAGTCGCAACTTGCTCAGGGATTCACGGAGATCCTCGTAATCGTCCGAAACAACCGGATAAAGGCCGGCAAAAACCTTCGGCTGTATAGTCTGAAACCCCGGTAATGGCTGATCGACTGGATCATCCGTCAGCGAGATGGTATCGCCAACGGGAGCTCCGAAAATATCCTTGATACCGGCCACGACATAGCCAACCTCGCCGGTGTTCAGGGACTCTTTCTCCTGGCGTTTTGGTGTAAAGATACCAACCTTGTCGACGAGAAATGAACGGCCAGTGGAAAGGATGGTAATCCGCTGTTTCCGTTTCAGGCATCCGTCAACCACTCGCACCAAGGAAACCACCCCGAGGTAACTGTCAAACCACGAATCAATGATCAGGGCCTTAAATGATTTGTCCGCGTCTCCTGCTGGCGGCGGAATTCTGTGAACCAATCGCTCAAGAAGAGATTCCACGGCCTGTCCGGTCTTGGCACTGATTTCAGGTGCGTCGTCCGCCGAAATACCGATGATGTCCTCGATTTCCGCCCTCACACGGGCAGGTTCCGCTGTCGGTAGATCGATCTTGTTCAGAACCGGGATCACCTCCAGTCCCTGGTCGATCGCGGTGTAGCAATTGGCGACGCTCTGTGCTTCAACACCCTGTGCAGCATCCACGACCAGTAGCGCACCCTCGCAGGCCGCAAGCGAACGCGAAACCTCGTAAGAAAAATCGACATGGCCCGGGGTATCAATGAAATTCAGCTGGTAGACTTCCCCCCCCGCTGCCTTGTACTCAAGACTAACGCTCTGGGCCTTGATGGTGATTCCACGTTCACGTTCGATGTCCATTGAATCGAGAACCTGGGCTGCCATCTCGCGTTCGGTCAAGCCACCGCACAACTGGATAAAACGGTCGGCCAGGGTCGATTTACCATGGTCAATATGGGCAATAATCGAGAAATTCCGAATATTCTCTTGTCGAACCACTGTCAGTCGTCCAATTTGATGGCCAGAAAAACCGGACTTCCCCGACGCTGAACCAGTACGGCGATGGATTTGCCCGATGGAAGCGACTCCATAACCCTGGAAAAGTCGCTCACGTTCCTGATGTCCTCGTTCTGCACGCGAAGAATGACATCGCCTTTCTGGATCCCGGCTACCATCGCTGGACCCTGGGTAACCGAGAGAACAAGTACTCCCGGAATTGAACTTGGCTGCCGTCCGGATCCGTCATTGGTCGCCGTCGCAACCCTGATTCCCAGAAGCTTGATCAACACAGCACTCGTCTTATCCGGTTTAGCCTGACGTTTAGCTTCAGCTGAAAGCTTGCCGATCCTTACAGTCAGGAACACTTGTCGTTTCTTCCGGATCACCACAACCCGTACGCTTTCATCAATCGGCGTCATCCCGACCAAGGGCGGCAGCCCGCTTGAAGTTTCCACATTGTGGTCGTTGAATTTCACGATGACATCCCCGACCTGAAAACCGGCTACCTCGGCAGGGCTATCCGACAGAACCCGAGCAACCAGAGCCCCATGGGGACGTCTCATGCCAAACGATTCCGCCAGTTCACGGGTGACGTCCTGCACTTGAACCCCAAGCCATCCTCGAGTTACTTCACCCTGTGTCCTGAGTTGCTTGACGACATTCATGGCAATGCTCATCGGAATCGCGAACGACAAGCCCATGAACCCCCCGGTTCGGCTGTAGATCTGGGAGTTGATCCCGACCACTTCACCGTTCAGGTTAAACAGGGGGCCGCCAGAGTTGCCCGGATTGATGGCAACATCTGTCTGTATGAAGGAAACATAAGGATCCCCCGGCAGGCTTCTGTCCTTCGCACTGACAATGCCGGCCGTCACCGAGTGATCAAAACCGAAAGGAGAACCAATGGCAAGGACCCATTCACCGACTTTCAGATCCTTTTCCGAGCCGATCTTTGCAACCGGCAGGTCGTCGGCCTCGATCTTGAGCAGTGCAATATCACTGCGTTCATCTGAACCGATCAGCTTCGCTTCCAGTTCGCGCCGATCCTGCAGCCGAACGATGATCTCACCGGCGTTCTTCACAACGTGATGGTTTGTCAGAATATAACCGTCATCGGAGATGATGAATCCGGAGCCCAGCGACCCTTCCTGTCGCGGCTGCGGCCACTGCCTGCCCCCTTCACCAAAGAAATGGCGCCGGAAATCGTCGAAAGGAGTTCCCTCCGGAATCCGCATGCCGTCCGGCAGTTTTTGTTCGAGTGGCAGCTGTTTCTGCGTGGTGCTGATATTGACAACCGTCGGACCGTATGCTTTCACCAGTTCTGTAAACTCTGGAAGTTCCGCCTGCACCGGACAAGACAAGAGCCATAAAAGACTCAAATACCATGGAACAACGTATTTGGGATACAACATGAAAACTCCTCCCGGAAGAATCGGGACCGCATTGAATGCATGAACTGGAAAAATGGAATCAACCGAACAGGTTAATGGTTTTCTGGTGTCTAGGTCAAACTCTTCTGGAAAACCACAACGTCAAAGAAAATTAGAAGGATGGAACCTGGGACGCCGCACTCTAGAAATCAGGCGTGACAATGAAGCTCATTGCCAGTTTGAAACACTGAGATAACCAACACCATCGCCGATTGCCTGCACGGTCTTTTCCGGAACAGCCCCTAGAACGGTGATCTGGTAGCCGTCAAGCAAACGGCTGTAGCTATGGATGGCACCCCAATGTTTCTGATAGTCAGCAACACTATCACTGCCCTTCTTCTCCACATACACAGAAACCGAGGAGAAGCCATCACTGAACAGAATGTGCTCAACAATCTGCTTGTCGGTCGGCATGATGCTGCCGCGATAAAACACCTGCACGAACCCTGCCGGAACGTCGTCAAAAGACCAGGCCTGATTCACGTGAACAACCGATTTCCGGTTACGCACGTCCCAACCGGATAGCTCCATATTGGGTGAAGGCAACAACATCTTGTCAGGAAGTTGTCTAAGGATTTCAAAATCCGTAAACATCATCTGCTCAACCAGTACCCCTTTATCATCGACCAGTTCGAATCTCAGGGGCAAACGACTCTCCTGATCGATCCAGATCTTGCGGCCGTAACGAAATTCGTCCCTGGCCCTCAGTTCGACCACCTGGGTCAGTTTCTGGGCCACGTGACCAGTTCCTGCCAGTCGGACTTCGTAGAACTGCTCGTAACCCTCAAACTCTTCAGGGACCTGGACCAGAAAGGAACGATGGACAGGTTGCCGGCTAACATAAACCATGCGCTCATCCGGCAAATAGCAGGTCACGTCCTCGCCCAAACGGATAACCTCCCGCATTGGTGAATTCAGTGCTACGATTCGCTCTCTTTCGACCCCGTCCCTGAATCCATGGAACACTCGCATGGCTTCCATCTTTTGGTCGCGCAGAAAAACAACCGTTCCATGGTAGTTGTTTATCCGGACTGCCTCGGACATTTCATTGAGTATCTGGCGAATGGAAGCCGCCGACTCCGGGCCGGCTAAAACAACAGGGGCAAGCATCGCTCCCGCGAGCAACCAGCTTAATCTACAACGAAAGTAGGAAAGGATTCCACTCATCTGATCGCCGGTGTCAAGCCCTAGCGCATTGTATAAACGAGATCAACTGCCTTAACGATTCGAGGAATAACTAACCACCCGGGCGTACGGCACGAACCCCTGAGTGCCCCCAGAACGACTACTGCCATTGTGCGTAATTAGATAATCATTGAGCCGCCTGGGAATATGGGGAATAGTTGCCAACCTTTGTGTTTTCGTACCGTCGGCCACGGATCCATTCTTCTGCACGGCCGCAATCATGCCCGAAACCGCATCCGGGCTAGAATTGAAGGACGATGAAATGCTCCACCAAAAAACAATGCCTATCATCGCTAGCGAAGCAGCCAACGCAAGGGAGAACGACGGTTTTCGTAACCATGTTCTCGAGGCTGACCGGTCGGAGAAATCAACGACCGGCTCATGATCCAAAGCGCTACAGACGCGATCGAAAAAATCCATGCCGGGTGAGTATCCGGGCTCTCGTCTGAAAACGCTGCTAACACAATTATAACGCAACCATTTTCGGCGCAGATCTGTATCGTCTTTGATCTGACTCAACACCTTCACGGCCTCCTTCGGGTCCAGTTCACCGTCGAGAAGCATTGACATCTTTAATTCCAATTCATCTTGCATGTAACCAACCCCGTCAATCCAATAATGGCGCAATTTTTTTGTCAATTGCCTCACGTGCTCTAAAAATTCTCGAACGCACAGTCCCCACCGGACAGCCCATGGTTCTGGCAATCGCCTCGTAACTCATACCTTCAAACTCACGCAGGCTGATGGCAATCCTGAGTTCATCCGGCAAATCGTCAATCGCGCCGGCCACAGTTTCGGCAATTTCATCCCTGAGCAGGATGTGCTCTGGCGACGCGTGGTCCTTTAGACGCCCTGCATGTTCAAAATGTTCCGCATCCTGAATATCAATCCCGTTTTCCAGAGCACGACGACTCCTAGCTACCAGGTAATTCTTAGCTGTATTGATGGCAATCCGGTAAAGCCACGTATAGAACTCACTGTCTCCCCGAAACTTTGGCAATGCCCGGTACGCCTTGATAAACGATTCCTGCGCAATATCCATTACCTCTCCGGAATCCTTTATGTATCGACTAATCAACTGAACAAGCCTGTGCTGGTACCTAAGCACAAGAATATCGAATGCTTTTTTGTCACCATTCTGTACCCGCCTGACCAATTCTTGATCAACTGGCTCTTGCATCCAGCGAACCCCCTTGAATTCGGCTGAGGTCGTTACTGGAATCCATGGACCCTGCCCGTCTGATTCCTAAAGACATCCTCATGGCTTCGATGATAACAACCGAAGCCGCTGGATTACCCATGGTGGGGACCCCGATTCAGCGGACTCGGAAAAACCGGCACGAAACAACTTGATCCGGACAACTCGGGTTCAAACCAACTTCATGGGTTATCATCACTAGAATTGGAAGCGCCCACCAGCCTTTTTAGAAAGCACGATGCTCTGATCCCCGCCCATTATCGAGGTTCAGCACCTCCCGTTCAATCCGAAAACCGGAAATAAGGATAAATAAGGCCGGATAGAAGAACTGATGAGCATATTCAGATTCGGCTATTCGGGCATAATCAGGTACTTTTGAAAGCTGAATTCAGGGAACTTCTAGCGAATTGAATGATGATACTCATTGAAGCAAACAAAATTTTTCATGGAACCCCATGACAGATTATCCCGTCTATGATGTCCTGATCGTCGGCAGCGGTGCGGCCGGCCTAAGCCTAGCGCTGCGCCTTGCCCAGCAAAGTGCGGTCCGCATTGGCATGTTATCAAAATTCTCCCTGAAGGAATGCAACTCGTACTACGCTCAGGGCGGGATTTCCGCGGTGATAGACCGAGACGATTCACTAGAAGCACATATCAGCGACACGCTCGAAGCAGGTGTCGGATTATGCGATCCGGAGATCGTTACCCTTACCGTGTCCCAAGGAAAGGAATGTATTGACTGGCTTCTGGACCAAGGGGTTCCCTTTACCCGGGAAGAACCCGAGAACGATGCAACCCCTCTTCATCTTACGAAGGAAGGCGGCCATACCCACCGTCGCGTTGTCCATGCTGCAGATCAAACCGGGAAGGCCCTCTGTAACTCCTTGCAGGAATCGGTTCTGAAAACCGACAACATCGACCTATTTGAATACCACAGCGCGGTGGACCTCATCACCACTCACAAACTGGGTGAACGCGGACAACGGGTGGTGGGAGCCTATGTCTTTGACGCCAAGACCAATCGTGTCGGCCGAGTCGGAGCAAAGATCCTGGTGCTGGCAACGGGCGGGGCAAGCAAGGTTTACCTTTACACTAGTAACCCGGACACTGCCACAGGCGACGGAATCGCTCTTGCATGGAGAGCCGGATGCAGGGTTGCCAACATGGAATTCATGCAGTTCCATCCAACCTGCCTGTATCATCCCGATGCCTACTCCTTCCTGATCAGCGAAACACTGCGAGGTGAAGGCGGGAAACTCGTGCTACCAGATGGATCGCCTTTCATGCATCGTTTCGATCGCAGAGCGGAACTGGCTCCCAGGGATATCGTCGCACGTGCAATTGACTACGAAATCAAGAAACGCGGCATTGACTGCGTTTACCTCGACATCAGCCACAAGCCCGCCGACTTTATCCAAAGTCATTTCCCCAATATCCATTCACGCTGCCTCGAACTGAATATTGATATCACACGGGAACCGATTCCGGTAGTCCCTGCAGCACACTACATTTGCGGCGGCGTTATGACCGACCGCGATGCCAGAACTGACCTCGCGGGCCTGTACGCAATCGGTGAAGTCGCATGTACCGGTCTCCATGGAGCGAACCGAATGGCCAGCAATTCCCTTCTGGAATGTCTGGTATTCGCGAAGCAGGCAGCGATTGATATCCTCGAAGAACTACCCAATCTTGCCGCACCCTCTGAACTGCCGGCCTGGGACGAATCAAAGGTCAACAACTCGGATGAGGAAGTCGTGGTAGCGCACAACTGGGACGAACTCCGACGCTTCATGTGGGATTATGTCGGAATCGTCCGAACCGACAAACGCCTTCAGCGGGCACGGCACCGAGTCAACCTGCTGAAAAGAGAAATCACCGAGTACTATGGCAATTTCAAGGTGACCAGTGACTTGCTGGAACTGCGAAACCTGGTCATCGTTGCCGAACTGATCATCCGCTCAGCTACCCTGAGGAAGGAAAGCCGGGGACTGCATCACACTCTGGATTACCCTGTCAGCCAGCCCGACAGCCCGGCAAAACCAACCATCCTGACACCAGAAGTGGGCTAAACGGAAGACTCTTTTTCTCTTTTATCCCAGCTCACGCAGAAAACCGATGATTGGTCTTATGGCCCTACGCCGGGCTTTTTAGAACTTGCATGTGTTCGATCATCAGTTGCACTCGCCGGACATTACGGAACTCATTTACGTCGAGCCGGTAAGCCAGCCTGATTCGGTCTAGCTCAAGCCAGGCCTCCGGGCATTCGACAAAAAACGCGATGCCATCAAAAACCTGGTCTTTCCCCGGCAAGCAAAGGCTGAATTTCACATGCTGGTTCTTCAGTACCCGGCTTTCCAGAACCTCGAAGTCCCCCTGAAAAACCGGCTCTGGAAATCCGTGGCCCCAGGGCGCAACCCGCTGTAATAATTCGGCAAAATCCAGTGTCATTTCCGACACCTCCAAACCACCGTCGGTATAGATGACCGGTTCCCCATCCAATCCCTTGGAACGGGCCGCAACCATGATCGAAAACAGTTTGGAAAACTCGCTGAAATCTTCCATCTTCAGAGACAAACCGGCGGCCATGGCGTGTCCGCCAAACTTGCTGAGCAGGTGCGGATGGCGGGTAGCCAGATCACTGAGAAGATCACGAATATGAATACCGTCAATCGACCGCGCTGATCCCTTCATCCACCCATCTCCGGCCGATGCGAAGGCGATCACGGGTCGATTCAGACGTTCCTTGATTCTGGATGCCACAATCCCGACCACTCCCTGATGCCAACTTTCCTCGTAAAGACAAATGCCAGCCGCTATTTGCGAAGGATCATCAAATTGATCCAGATCCAGCAATGCCAGAGCCTGTTCCTTCATTCGGCTTTCGATGTCGCGACGTTCCCGATTCAGAGTATCCAGTTTCCCGGCAATCGACATTGCCTGCTGGAACTCATCACATAGCAGGCATTCGATGCCTATGGCCATATCTTCCAGTCGGCCAGCAGCGTTCAACCGCGGGGCAATTGAAAAACCCAGATCCGATGCAGTCAAATTCCCAACCGGCCGTCCAGCGACCTCAAGCAGGGCCCTGATGCCTGGGTGCCCCAGTCCCTTGCGAATCCTCAGTAGGCCCTGGTGAACAAGGATCCGATTGGTATGATCCAGCTCGACTACGTCGGCTACGGTTCCCAGAGCGACAAAATCAAGCAGACTAGCAAGATTCGGCTCTGGTATCCCCCGTTCATCAAACCATCCGGACTCCCGCAAGTGTTTCCGTAGCGCACTCAGAACGTAGAAAACTACCCCGACTCCCGCCAGGCATTTACTGGGGAACGGGTCATTCGGCAAGTTCGGATTGACGATGAAATCTGCTTCGGGCAATTCGCTACCGGGCAAATGATGATCGGTGATTAGGACTTCAATCCCCTGATCGCGAGCGCATCGAACTCCTTCGATACTGGAAATCCCGTTGTCGACAGTCAGTATGATATTGGGGTTATGGCGACCAGCAACCTCGACAATTTCTGGTGTCAGTCCATATCCAAATTTGAAACGATCGGGGACGGTGAACAGCACGTTCGTTGCCCCAAGCATCTCCAGACCACGTTTTGCAACAACGCATCCCGTTGCACCATCCGCATCGAAATCGGCCACAATCAGGATCCGTTCGTTCCGACGAAGCGCAACGGACAAACGTGACACCATGGGAACCATCCCGCCGAGAAGTTCGGGATGAGGCAACCGGGCCAGCCGGTGATCCAGGTCATCTTCCCTTCGAATATTGCGTCCACCCCAGACGCGTTTCAGAACCGGGTGGCAGTCTGAGGAAAAACCGGCCATCTGTTCATCAACCTGCCGTTGAACAATCCGTTTCCGCATCATTCGCCGCTAAGGGGACCGAGATCGGATTCGACAACGGTTTCGCACTAGACTCGGGATTTACAAGCGATCAAGAATTGCGCGCTTTACGGCATCCAGCTCGAGTTCGATCGTAACCGGCTGAATATGACTCTGCTTAATCGCGGTATCAGGATCCTTCAAACCATTACCGGTTAGTGTACAAACGATGGATGACTCTTCCGGGATCTTGCCCGACTCGAGGTCGTGCAACGCACCGGCCAGCGAAGCGGCCGAAGCAGGCTCGCAGAACACACCCTCGTTCTCAGCGAGCATTTTTTGAACCCGCAGGATTTCGTCGTCTTCAACCTTGTCAAACCAACCGCCGGACTCCTTCTGTGCCAGCCAGGCCAGATCCCACGATTGAGGATGGCCGATGCGAATCGCGGTCGCCACTGTTTCGGGATGGTCCACCATCCCG
>DBZZ01000076.1:28394-32699 GCA_002311315.1 Methylococcaceae bacterium UBA1147
CCAGTATGCGGTGATGTTCCCTGCATTGCCAACGGGCAGACAATGAAAATCGGGCGCACGACCCAGTTGATCGATAATTTCGAATGCCGCAGTCTTCTGCCCCTCGATCCGGTAAGGGTTGATGGAATTGACTATGGTAACCGGTGCTTTACCCGCAACTTCCTTTACTAGGCGCATCCCATCGTCGAAATTACCCCTGATCTGAATAACTACCGCGCCGTACATCAACGTCTGGGCCAGTTTCCCCAGCGCAATCTTGCCGTCTGGTATCAGTACAAATGCCCTGATCCCTGCACGGGCAGCATAAGCTGCTGCCGCTGCAGAGGTGTTGCCGGTCGATGCACAGATGATCGCTTCGCTGCCTTCTTCAACCGCCTTGGTCACGGCCAAGGTCATGCCGCGATCCTTGAACGATCCGGTTGGATTGAGACCTTCGTACTTGACATACAATTCGACATCTTTGCCGACCATTCTGGGTATGTTTCGAAGTTTGATAAGCGGCGTACCGCCTTCCCCGAGAGAGACGGGTTTCGTGGCTTCGGAAACCGGCAAACGACTCGCGTAGTGGTCGATAATCCCGCTAAATGAATTATTCGTAGACATTATTTTTCTGAGATCTGAAAAAGCTAGTTCTGAATGAATCTGCTGTTCCGGATAACATCAACCCAGCGTTTCCATCCGGATACGATGTACGGAACCCGAGACCGTATCCAACGCCTCGATTGCCTCAATTGCCTGAGACATTTTCCGTTCCTGGACCCGGTGGGTCAGCATGATCACAGGCAGATCCGGTTTATCCGATAAGGGTTCCTTCTGGATAAGGGCCTCGATACTGATCCCCCGATCCGCCAGTATTCGGGTGATGTCTGCCAGTACCCCCGGTTTGTCCGCCGCTGTCAGCCGAAGATAATAGGCTGTCTCAACGTCGTCCATCGCACATATCGGCGTTTCCTGTAAGGCATCTGGCTGAAAAGCCAGATGCGGCACTCGGTTCCCCGGATCACTGGTCAACGTCCTGACAACATCAACGATATCTGCAACAACTGCCGAAGCCGTTGGCTCGGCACCGGCTCCTGCCCCGTAATAGAGGGTTGGCCCAACCGCATCCCCATAAACCAGTACAGCATTTTTCGCGCCGTCGACATTGGCGATCAATCGACGTTCCGGGATCAGTGTTGGATGCACCCTGAGCTGGATTCCCGAATGGTTTTTTCGAGCAATGCCTAGATGCTTGATCCGGTAACCCAGTTCTTCGGCATAGATCATATCTTCACTGGTGATCCCTGTAATGCCCTCGGTATAAACCTTTTCGAACTGCAACGGAATGCCAAAGGCAATCGAGGCTAAAATGGTTAGTTTGTGTGCGGCATCGATCCCTTCGATATCAAAGGTCGGATCGGCCTCAGCATACCCAAGTGCCTGCGCCTCGGCGAGGACATCGGCAAAACCCCTGCCCTTGTCACGCATTTCCGTCAATATGAAGTTACCGGTTCCGTTGATAATCCCAGCGAGCCATTCCACCTGGTTGCCGCTCAACCCTTCCCGAAGGACCTTGATAATGGGGATTCCGCCAGCCACCGCAGCTTCGAAAGCAACCATGACACCCTTCTGGCTAGCCAATGGAAAGATTTCGTTTCCATGGAGAGCAATCAAGGCCTTGTTCGCCGTAACCACATGCTTTCCGTTCTCGATCGCCTTAATCACAAGATCACGCGCTATCGAATCTCCACCGATCAATTCAACCACGATGGAAATCTCGGGATCCGTAACGATTTCAAACGGATCGGAAACCAGTTCGATGCCTTCCGTCGTACAGATGCGCTCCCGCGACAAATCCCTCGCTGAAGCCTTGACAACATGGATTTCCCGGCCCGCTCGGCGCGCGATCTCATTCGCGTTCCTTTTGAGTACATTGACGGTTCCCCCGCCGACTGTGCCCAAGCCGATGACACCTACTTTTACAGGATTCAAGATAGAGCCCCCAGAGTGCAAAAATCGGCCGATTATACCTTGTTCTGATTCCTCAGCATATTGCGGATCCCTCTCAAGGCCTGCCGGGTACGGTGTTCATTTTCGATCAGGCTGAAGCGGATGTGATCATCACCGAACTGGCCGAATCCAACCCCGGGTGAAACCGCGACCTTGGCTTCCCGAAGAAGTTTCTTGGAAAATTCGAGAGAGCCCATTTCCCTGAATTGTTCAGGGACCGGTGCCCAAACGAACATGGTCGCCTTTGGCTTTTCAACCGCCCAGCCCATGGACTCCAGTCCGTCACACAGAACGTCTCTGCGCCTCCTGTACATATCGCATATATCCTTTACGCACTCCTGCGGGCCCTCGAGCGCGGTAATTGCAGCCACCTGGATCGGCGTAAACATCCCGTAATCAAGGTAGGACTTCATTCGTGCTAGCGCAGCCACCAGTTCCGCGTTTCCGCACATGAATCCCACTCGCCATCCAGGCATGTTATAGCTCTTGGACAGGGAGAAAAACTCGACCGCGACGTCTTTCGCCCCAGCCACCTCAAGAATGGAAGGCGCCTGGTAGCCATCGAACACGATGTCGGCATAGGCAAAATCATGAACCACCCAGATCTTGTGTTCGCAGGCGATATCAATCACTTTCTCGAAGAAATCGATGTCGACACATTGACTGGTCGGATTTGCCGGGAAGTTAAGCAGCAACATCTTCGGCTTGGGCCACGAGGTTTTGATGGCCTTGACCAGTTCCTCGCAAAAATCGACACCGGGCACCAACGGTACATGACGAATATCCGCCCCGGCAATAACCATTCCGTACGGATGAATCGGATACGCTGGATTGGGTACCAGCACTGCGTCACCGGGTCCAACCGTTGCCAGTGCAAGATGGGCCAACCCCTCCTTTGAACCAATTGTTACGATTGCTTCCGAATCGAAGTCGAGACTGACGTCGAATCGGGTCTTGTACCAGTTGCAGATTGCCTTGCGCAGGCGCGGAATTCCCCTAGAAACCGAATACCGATGCGTATCACCGCGCCGGGCTGCCTCGATAAGCTTGTCGACAATATGGTCCGGTGTGGGCTGATCCGGATTTCCCATTCCGACATCGATGATATCCTCGCCGCAAGCGCGGGCTTTGGCTTTCAGTTCATTGACGATATTGAACACATACGGCGGAAGCCGATTAATTCTCTGGAAATTTTCCATTCATCACTCGATTTTTGTAAATACCGCCCGGAGCAAAGGTCGATGAACAACAAACTAGTACGAAATCGACCAAACGAACCCATTGCTACATTCGACCTTTGCCGGTTCCACGCGGCCCAGCGAGCAGAGCACTGGGCCCGGCATCGGAAAAGTTCCCCGGCCACCACAGTAAACGATCGGTTGAGCCTTTTAGTGTAATATGGAGCAATAAGCTCCTTCAATTAAAAAAAGCCCATCATGAAGAAGGGCTTTTTTTAAAATCCGTACTGAGGATACTTAAGCCTCAAATTCGATGTCGTTCAACGCTATCCCATCTGGCTAAACAAGGGAAGCATTTTTCCTGACCACTAGCGAAAAATCGCACTGCACGAAAAACCGCCTTTCTCGAGAATGTCACGCAACCTTCTTAGCGCTTCCATCTGGATCCGCCTGATCCGTCGTTCACGGGTAACCCTTAGTTCCTTGGCGACTTCGACCAGCGTCGCCTTGTCGTAGCCACGCAGGCTGTACCAGCGGCAAATCACTTCACGATGTTTTTCGCCAAGCTGGTCAAGCCATTTGCCCAGGTTTTTCTGCAAACCCCTGTTGTGCAGAACTTCGGTTGGCCAAGTCCAGCAGCGGAAGCCCGCGATTGAGATAACGCCGCGAAATCTTTACGACCAGGCGCAGGTTGCTCTCGATCATCTTGTGACGTGCCGACTCGTTCCCTTTCCTTACCAACCGTCCGTAATACTTTTCCTTAGAGCCCGTCAGGATCCTAGAAGAACCCAAGTCATTAAGAATAGATCCAGGTTCGACCCAGGCTGGCATCTCCATGACCGTTCTTCCCGTTCCTGGCCATTCCGCTCATCAAACACGGCTGCCTTCGACACGGGTCCGACTTTAGACAGTTCCTCTGCGGCCGCGTCGGCAAAAATCTTAGCCGTTTCAATATAACTCTCCGACATTCTGCCTCTCCTAATCTGTATAATGGTCAACATCGTCAGGGTTTCGGTAAATGGAAAAGCGGATTAACCGGTTTGCCATTCTTGCGTATTTCAAAATGAAGAACCGGTTGCTTACCGGCTCCCAGCCCCACCTCCGCAATCTGCTGCCCCATCCTTACATCATCACCTTC
>DBZZ01000076.1:32820-39298 GCA_002311315.1 Methylococcaceae bacterium UBA1147
ACCAGATTACCGTACCCGATCAGTCCCTGGCCGCTATAGACGACCTTTCCTGCGGCCGCGGCCCGTACCGGTTCTCCGTATTGGCCGGTGATATCAAAACCCTTCTTACCTGATTGCCGATAATTTTTAGCAATCGCCCCCTTTAACGGCCAGCGCCACAAAAGCTTTAGGTTTTTATGCGATGGTTTTTTAGTGGTGCTAGATGCAGCCTGATTCGTTGTTGGTCGGGAATCCGGTTCTGTTGTTTTCGTCGGCCGATCGTTATCCGGAAACAGTCGAATCACTCGGCCCGGGGCAAGCTTGAAAGGATCCTGGATTCCATTCCACCTCGCAATCAGCCGGAAATCGCGCTGTGTCTTGTATCCGATTCCATACAGGGTCTCGCCTTCCCTGATCCGGTGAAAACGCGTCTTTTCATCAAGACCGTAATAGGGCTCGTGAATCATTGCGCAGGCCGAAAAAAGGAACAGCAGGGCCAGCAGGTAAATGGGTTTTTGGCAGGTGAACAAGGACCTAAGCGTAAACATCAGCCATTCCCTCAACCCTGATATCGGCCGCAACTGGCTCAACCTATCCCAGCAAGACATCCCTTGCCCGATTGATCTTCGAAGCCAGGTAACCCGAGCCTCCACGGTCAGGGTGGATCTTCTGCATTAACCTGCGATGAGCCTGAGCGACTTCCTCGGCCGAAACCCCTTCGTCCAGCCCCAGGACTTCAAGCGCCTCTTCACGGCTCATTCGTTGCCCACCCGTTTCGAAGCCGGCCTGCTTCCGTTCCCGCCCATGCGGGTCGCCGGTCCGCCACTCGTCGGGATAAATCCGCTCAAGGTAGGATTCGATCAGGGCAACGGCATCATCGTCAATGCCCTGTACCTCTTGCCGCAGTTGCAGCAGACTGCGTAGATCAAGTTCTCTGAAGGTACGCCCGGCAAAACTCCCTTTCAACACCTCCCCAACAATCTCACCTCGCTCGTGATCTAGCGTCATGCGAACGAACTCCGTTTCAACTGTGGATGCATTATCCGGTCCGCCCGTACCCCCACGAGGGCGGTACTGAACCCAAAGCCTTTGCAGCAAAGGCGCAAACCTCAACAAATGCGGCAACGATCGAAAAAGCACAGCGACCAATCCGCCGATCACCGGCAACAACCAGTTAAGGTGCCCTGTCGCGACCAGATAAAGCAGGAGTAGACCGCACCCTCCGACCAGCCAACTCTTCACGCTTTTCCTGATATCGGCTGCAGCCGTCTGGGTAAACCAGCGCAGGAAAACCCAGACCAAAGCAACCACTGCCAGAACAACAATGATCTTTGCCAATCTAGCCTCTGTTCATCTGATCAGTCAGGAGCAGTACCCCCTTCCCGTGTTTCCTGGAATAGTCATCCAGCGCTTTTCTGCCGCCGGCAGCATAAACGGCAACCGCACCCAGTAACTCGGCAAGAAAGTCCGCACTACCAGCATCGAATTGGCAATAAGCTCCCCCGCTCAAACTGGCCATCCTTCTGAAAATCTTCTCTGCACCGGTCTCCCCCCCTTCATGGAAGATGAACACGGGGACACCCAGCATACCCAACTGTCCCGACAAACCGCACAATGTCGAAGCATTCTCTTCCATGTAGTCACCGATAAACACTACCGCATTCACTTTTTGTTTGCGGGTCTGCGACAAAGCGTGCTCAAGGACCTTGTAAATCTGAGTATGTCCGGCCATACAGCAGACTTCTGACATCTGACCGAGCAGTGTTGAAGCCTTGCTGACCCATGGGTAGGAATAAAAGATATCAAAACCATGGTAGTAACAAAGCTGAATATTCAACCCACCCAGCGACTCGGTAACCTCGAACATCTGGCGTTGTATGCGACAGGCCCGATCCCACATCGGTTCACGACTGGCGGTCGCATCCATCGAGAAGACCAGTCGGCCGCGCTTCCCACCCTCCCGGACCGCCGGCATTCTGTCCAATTTCCCGAGGAAACTACTGACCCCGGAGCTGTGGGAACGCTTGATGAGATCACTTTTCTTCATAAGGAAATCTCCTTGCAGGAATTGTAGTAATGCAATCAGGGGAAAAGATTGCGAAGACAATATCCCGATGATTCACACTGTGTCGATCTTTCTTGATTGGGATTGCGCTGGCTGGTATATAATGGCGCACTGCCCTACAGGAGATCGGTCTAATGAGTAACAAAATCAATTTTAGCGAGCAAGCCACCAAAGTCATCAATACCATTGTCGGCTTGAAAGAATCAAATCCCAAGGCATTTTACGGGGGCATCCTTGTCCTCTTGCTCTTGTTTGTGTTCAATTTTGTTGGCAGTGGCGCCGAGGATTCCAAGGCAATGAGCACAAACCTGGTCAAGGGCGATACGTATTCATTGCAAAGCCCCAACGGAGGAAGAGTTCTTCTGATGGGAATGCCGACTTTCGGTTCGGCAGGCTCCGGCGAAAAAACCAATGTCTGCACTGTTAAGGCGGGTACGAAAGCAACACTCGAGGAGTGGACTGTTGTCAATTACATCCACTACGTCAAGGTCACACCTCAGGGCCAACAGTGCGCCGGAAAAAGCGGCTGGACTTCCAAGATTCACCTCAAGAATTAGTCATCATCAGCCACCGGCTGCGCGTTCAACCAAGCGAAACCCGGTGGCTGACGCCTTCAGAGGCTATTCGTTCTCCCGAATCAGGACCAAGGGGCTTTCGGTCACGGTCCGGCGGGTACACCACAGGCCCAGCAGGGCAATCAAACCTGCTCCTAAAGCAGGACTGAAAACCAGGATCTGCCAGGAAAATCTGTACGGCAGATCAAGAATCTGCTCGTACAGCAAAAAGAGAACAAATTCGGCAGAAACGGCCCCCAGAAGTCCCGCCATAAAGCCAATACTGGCAAACTCAACGCATTGGTTCTGCCGAATCACATTGCGTCCTGCTCCCAAGGTCCTGAGAATGCAGGAACTGTAGACCCTCTCGTCAATCCCCGCGTAAACCGCCGAAAACAGGACAGCAACTCCCGCCAACAAGGCAAACACCAGTACGTATTCAACAGCAACGGTGACTTGGGAAACAAGACCCTGAACCTGCTTGATGATCATGTCGATCTCCAAAACCGAAACACCCGGGTAGGCTTTCACCATCTCCTTCAAAAGAAGCTTCCTTTCAGGCGGCAGGTAAAAGCTGGTCATGTAGAAACTCGGATAACCGTCCAGCGCACCTGGGGAGAAAATGACATAGAAGTTGGGTGTCATGGTATCCCACTTGACACTGCGGACACTGGTCACGGGAACCGTTAATCGACGGCTTCCGATGGCAAAGGTCAGACGATCCCCCAACCCGACACCGAGACTTTCTGCAAGACCTTGTTCGATCGAAAGCTGGTTACCTGCAGTACCGTCCCACCAGTCACCCGCCTTTATTCGGTTGTCCTCTGGCAGAACACCGGTATACGTCAGGTTCAGATCCCTGTTCAGCGCCAATTCCGCTTGCGAATCCGAAGCGACGAGCAGTGCCGCATCCTGGCCGTTGATTTTGGTCAGACGGCCACGAACGACTGGATAAAACGAAGAAACCTGGACATTCCGGGCCTTGAACCACTGCTGCACTCCTTCCCATTCCGATGGAAAGATGTTCAGTGCAAAGTGATTCGGTGCGTCTGTGGGCAAGGCCTCCTGCCAGTCGCTGATCAGATCCGTACGAACCACTCCGAGAACGATCAAGGCGGTCAGCGCAAACGCAAACGCGACAACCTGACTGACGCTTGATATGGCGTTGCGGCTAAGTTGCTGAATACCAAAACGAGTGTTCAGGCCAAGAAACGGCAGCAGCAGTCGGGTGCTTCGAATCAACAAATAGACCACCCCACCAAGAGAGACAATCACTACTGCTGCCGCCACGAGAAAATACGAAACCAGTCGAAAATCTCCCGTATAAAGCCACATGAGAAGCAGGATTGTGCCCAACCCCAGCACATGGGACAGCGCTCGATTGACCGGCTGCGGATCCAGATCATGCCGCAGGACTCTGAGGGGAGAAACCCGCCGCTGCTGAATCAGAGGCGGTATCGTAAACCCGACAAGTACAACCATTCCGGTAAGAATGGCAAAGCCGAAAGCATACCAGTCGGGTTGAGCCAGATTTTCCGGGAGCAGACTGCCAAGATACCAAACCAGTAACTCCTGGGTTACCCAGCCAAGCAGACAGCCAACCAAGGATGCCATTAATCCAAGAATACCTAGTTGCCAGAAAAACAGAGACAGTATCTCGTTCTGACGGACCCCCATGCATCGAAGGATTGCTGTCATCCCGAAATGACGTCTTGAGTAGCGACTGGCTGACATCCCGATGGCAACCCCTGCAATCATGACCACGACCACACTCGCCAGGCCCAGATATTTCTCGGCACGCTTGAAAGCACTGCCAATTTCTGGTCGATCTTCACGAATATCGAGGAGCTTCTCTCCGGGGTTCAACCGCGGCTTCAACCAGCTCTTGAACCGCATCACATCCTTCTCGGCACCTGCAAACAGGAAGTAATAATGCGCATGACTGCCAGGCTGAATAACGCCCGTCGCCGCCAGGTCCGCGTCATTGATCAGTACTCGAGGGGTCAAGCCAAGCAGATTCCCTCGGCGGTCAGGCTCATAGGTCAGCACGCGTTCAACCCTGAAGATCTTTTCCCCGACTTCGACCGAATCACCGACCGACAACCCGAGGCCAGACAATACACGGCCTTCGACCCATGCCGCACCCGGGCTGGGGATCTCGGAGGCAACCGTTTCAACAGCCCCGAAATCATCGGCGGTCTTTACCTTGCCGCGCAACGGATAGGCAGAACTAACCGCCTTGACCCCGCAAAGCAAATAATCATCCTGATTCAGGATCACGGTAGAAAATTCGGTGCTGCGGGCCCATTGCAACTCGCTCAAGCCGGCTTTTCGAATCCAGTCGTCAGGCAAAGCAGAATGACTGGTCACCACCAGGTCCGCGGCCAGAAAAGCCGCCGCCTGCATTGACATGGTGCGGTTCAGACGATCGTTGAAAAGGGTGGTGGTAGAAGTACTTCCAACCGCAATCAACAAGGCAATCACAAGAATGTTCAGTTCACCGGTACGCCAATCCCTCTTAAGAAAGCGAACCGAAAGCCTTAACCATCGCAGCATTGGCAATACCTCAGCTAGAGGCCACGACCGCGCCCGCCAGAAGATGGATCCGGCGTTCACAGCGGGTCGCAAGTTGCTCGTCGTGAGTCACAAGAACCAGCGTGGTACCGTTTTCACGATTCATTTCAAACAGCAGTTCGATAATCTGCGCACCGGTGACACTGTCGAGGTTCCCCGTGGGTTCGTCTGCAAAAAGCACCCTGGGCGTTACGGCAAAGGCCCTGGCCAGGGCCACCCTCTGCTGTTCGCCGCCCGACAACTGGTTCGGCAAGTGCGTCTGGCGATCAGCCAGACCAACCCTTTGCATCAGGGTTTCAGCCTGGGCTCGAGCATCGCTTCGATCGAGCAGTTCGAGCGGTAGCATGACATTTTCCACTGCCGTCAAGTTCGGAAGCAGATGAAAAGACTGGAACACGAAACCGATGTATTGACTTCGGAGCCGGGCTCGGCCGTCCTCGTCCATCGAGGTCAGGCATTGCCCATCCAGGAAGACATCTCCCTCGGACGGCTGGTCCAGCCCTGCGAGCAGACTGAGCAAGGTGGTCTTTCCGGACCCCGAGACCCCGACAATCGCCACGGTAGTACCGCTGGTGATTGAAAGGCTGACCGAATCAACGATGGTCAGTTCTCCCTGCAGCGTCGGTACACGCTTAGAAAGGTTGCGAACATCGATCATGGTATGCTCGACGATTCGCTGTTCCTCGGAGAACCGTTGTATGTTTCTGTTCAAGAATAAAATCCTGTCAATCTTCATGTTGTTCACGATTCCCGCGGTCTGTCTGCCTTGTCCCGTACTGGTGATCGGAGACAGCATCAGCGCCGCTTATGGTCTGGAAACGACCCAGGGCTGGGTCAGGTTATTACAACAGAAATTAAAGCGTGAAAGAATCGATTGCGAAATCATTAACTCGAGCATTAGCGGAGACACGACAGGTGGCGGGGCTGCACGGATCAATCAAGATCTTTCTGCCTATCATCCGCAAGTCGTCATTATTGAACTGGGCGGCAATGATGGCCTGCGGGGCCTGCCTCCCAGTATCATAAAAAAAAACCTGAAAACTATGATCGACCGTGCGCAGTCTTCGAATTCGCAGGTGATTCTTCTGGGCATAGAGATCCCACCCAACTATGGCAAGCGATATACAGATTCGTTCAAGACAATTTACCAAGAACTTGCGACCGAAACCAAAATCGAGTTCGTACCCGAACTGATGACCGGAATCGGAGACCGGCCCCGTTATATGCAGGAGGATGGAATCCACCCAAACAGGGCCGGCCAGGCATTGATCATGGAGAAAATCTGGCCAGGATTGAACAGGATAAT
>DBZZ01000076.1:39318-40604 GCA_002311315.1 Methylococcaceae bacterium UBA1147
GATCGAGCATCGATGCGATCATGACCCGACTCATCGATTTCTCGAGTTGGTCTGACCACCCCAGCATACTGGGAACTGACTAGTTTCCAGGGCGAGAAATTTCATTTAAGATTGCCTACTTTTCATCATTCCCCGAATCAAGACCATGGCGAACCCTTCAAGCCTTTGTGAGGCCTCAGACAGTGTGTTGATCGTAATCGACATTCAGCCAATTCTCACCACGGCAATGCCCGACGATGACGCTCAACAAATGCTTTCAAACGCTGAAAGTCTGCTGCAGGCGTGTGACGCATTACAGATCCCGGTACTGATGACCGAACAATACCCGAAGGGGCTGGGCGAAACCGAACCTTCCCTGTTGGAAAGACTTCCGTCATCGGCTGAACGGTTCGACAAAACTGGATTTTCCTGTTGCGCAGCGAAAGGATTCATGGAAAGCCTTGAACAAACCGGCCGCAAACAGGTGGTGCTGGTCGGTCAGGAAGCCCATGTTTGTGTACTGCAGACCGCCGTCGAACTAACACAAGCGGGATATGCGGTTTTTGTTGCGGAAGATTCAGTCTGTTCTCGCAAGCAGGAACACCGATTCTTTGCCCTTGAAAGAATGCGCGAAGCCGAGGTTACCATATCCAACTACGAGTCCGTCCTTTTCGAATGGTTGCGTGACTCTAAGCATCCGAATTTCAAGGAATTGTCCCAACTCATCCGGTAAACAATCGATGAACCTCGAAGAATTTCTCAGTCGGGTCAGGCAGGGAGACCAAGTTTCGTTTGCCGAAACACAGTCAGTCATCAAGCGCTACTATGAGTACATACCTGCAAGTTTCTCGAACGGGCGCGATGACGATCAAATCGAAAATGAAGCTGAACAGAATGAAGGTTCATGCAGGATCTTTTACTTCGCTTCCTTGCATCAGCTTGACCAGGCACAGACCCTGGGCCTGTTTGGTGACTATTACCGGCGAGACGTCCTTGACAACCCGGACGGGGTAAACCACCTGAATATCCGCAACTTCATGAAATACGGCTGGGCGGGAATCCATTTCTCCACTTCTGTACTGAAAGCCGTGGAATAGGCCCACTCTAATCAGTGTTGGCATGGCGGATTGAAGACAATCCGGATCACCATGAATGCAAGACCACTGCAACCCGGATACCCACGTAATTAATTAACCCAGGTCATTGCCAAGACCCCGGCCACTCCAATACCAACCAGGCCCAGATAAATTTCACCACCGAACCCGCCTAAGCGTTCCGCCCTTCGGCTTCAGAAACCGGTACTGCAA
>DBZZ01000076.1:40620-109528 GCA_002311315.1 Methylococcaceae bacterium UBA1147
GCAATGCCGAGGATTCGAAGACTAGTCCCGCAACGTAGGCCATTCCAAGGCACAAACAAATTAGAGGGTTCGACCACAAAGGCTCGCCGGGTATGAACATGTCCCGGCGGCCTTGGGTATCGCAGCAGCCTGTTCCACGTCAGCAGTATCCCTCTCCAGCCGATCATTGCCCCGAACAACAGCGTCCGGACACCCCCCTCTAGACAACACTTTGGGGAAGAGGCCGAACAGGCACAGGATCAAGTGGTAAAAAAGCTGCCGAAACTCCTTCTTGTCCGCCAGCAAATGAACGCAGGAAAAAGCCGTAGAGGCAGCGAAACCCAACCTGCTATCCAGCCCCCATCAAGTAGCCTCAGACTACTGCCCGATGCCGAAACCGGAGTAATCGAACTTCTACCCGGTAGATTTTGGAAATGACCGGATCTCTGCGTCCACCAATCCTAGAACGGTATATCATCATCAAAGTCTTCATCTGCGCCCATGGACCCGCCCGAGCCAGCAGCCGGTTGCTCAGCGCCGCCGGACGCTGGTGCCTGCCGCGATGGGACTCCGGAATCGCTTCCAGGTCCTTCCTTACCCATGCCGGTCGTTCCTCCTCCACGGCTATCCAGCATCTGCATTTCATTGGCAATAATTTCCGTGGTATACCGATCCTGTCCATCCTGCCCCTGCCATTTACGGGTCCGCAGGCTGCCTTCAACGTAGACCTTGCTGCCTTTTTTAAGAAATTCCCCGACGATTTCCGCAAGTCTCCGGTAGAAAACCACGCGGTGCCACTCGGTCTGCTCGCGGGGATCACCGGTCTGCTTGTCCTTCCAGGTTTCCGAAGTGGCAATACTGACATTTGCCACGGCCCCGCCATTGGGCATGTAGCGGACTTCGGGGTCCATACCCAGGTTACCGACCAGAATCACTTTGTTAACGCCTTTGCTAGCCATGATTTACTCCCTATTGATCTTTGAAATCTTCGTCACATCTTAAATCAGTGGACGCTCTTCCCCCGGCAATGGTCTCGGGCTACTGCGGAACCAGTCGATGTAGGGTACCGTAATCCAGCGAGTCCTTGTCTACCTTGAGATACGCAACACCGTCATCCGCAACGATCACCGCCTCGACTACGCCGGCAATACTCGAAATCTGCTTGAACATGGTTTTGGCCTGACTTTCATCCAGCTTGCCAACATTCAGCAACAAGCTGCTCAAATGTCTGGGCGCCCGCATACCCGATGCCGTTGCCAGCCAGATGATGGCAACAGCACTCGCCGCTACAAACACGGATTCAACACCAAACTCGCCGTACAGCCACCCGCCGCCGACACCGCCCAGGAATGCACCGAAAAATTGGGAAGTCGAATAAACCCCCATGGCCGTCCCCTTGATGCCTGCGGGTGCAATCTTGGAAACCAGCGAAGGCAACGTAGCCTCCAGCAGGTTGAACCCACAGAAAAACACGAATAGAAAAACCGAAATCCAAAAAACGCTGCCCTGAACAAAAAACAGTCCCATATGCGCTAGAGCAACCACCAAGATCGCTGCCAGGAAAACAGGTCTGATCTGGTGTTTCTTCTCGGCAATGATGATGAACGGGATTACCGCAGCCATCGAAAGTACCAGAACAGGCAGGTAAACCAGCCAGTGATCCATCACGGAAAGGCCAGCATCACGCAGCACCAGCGGAAAAACCAGGAAACTCGCCGTCAGTATCATGTGAAGCATCAGGATACCGAAATCCAACCGCAGTAAATCCCGGTTGCGGAGAACGTTGCCAAACTCCCCGGGAAGGGACTGTGAGTCGCGATGAAATCGGGCTTCGGTTGGGTTTGGCACCAGAAACAGCAGAACCATGATCGCGCCCAGCGCCATCAAGGCCGTAAACCAGAACAGGCCATGGAGCCCGAGTGCACCGGCGATAATCGGGCCAAGCACTACCGCAACGGCAAAGGAAACTCCGATGCTCATTCCGATCACCGCCATTGCCTTGGTCCTTTGCACTTCGCGAGTCAGGTCAGAAGCCAGTGCCATGACTGCTGCCGCGATGGCCCCCCCACCCTGAAGGGCACGTCCTGCAATCACGCCCCAAATAGTGTCTGACGTAGCAGCAACAACGCTCCCGGCAGCAAAAATCACCAGGCCGATCGCGATGATGCGTTTGCGGCCAAAACGATCGGACAACATTCCAAAAGGAATCTGCAAGAAGGCCTGGGTCAAGCCGTAGGCACTCATCGCTAGTCCTATCAGGAAAGGCGTCGAGCCCTTGAGGTCTTCCGCCAGAATGGCTAACACCGGCAGAATCATGAAAAGTCCGAACATTCGCATACCGAATATTCCAGCCAGTGAAAAGACCGCTCGCCGCTCGATTTGATTCATTGGACTGGTAATATCGATGTTCCGATCCAATTGACTTCCTCCTTTGCCTCAATAACTAAAAACGACTTATAGTAACAGGTTCTTTTCCGACTCGGAACGAACATGAATACAATCCGCATCAGGGGCGCCCGGACCCATAATCTCAAGAACATCGACCTGGATATCCCGCGAGACCAGCTCATCGTGATCACTGGCCTTTCAGGGTCTGGAAAATCCTCCCTCGCGTTTGACACCATCTACGCCGAAGGTCAGAGACGCTATGTGGAGTCGCTGTCGACCTACGCCCGGCAATTCCTTTCAATCATGGAAAAACCCGATGTGGATCACATCGAGGGACTTTCCCCCGCGATTTCCATCGAGCAGAAATCGACGTCTCACAACCCCCGGTCGACGGTGGGCACCATCACGGAAATCTATGACTACCTGCGCTTGCTGTTCGCCCGTGCAGGCATTCCTCGATGCCCAGAGCACCACACATCCCTGGAAGCTCAGACGGTGAGTCAAATGGTCGATCAGATCATGGCTCTCAAACCGGGCAGTCGCTGGATGCTGCTCGCCCCCGTCATCAACGACCGGAAAGGCGAACATATCCAGGTTCTAAATGAACTGCTTAACCAGGGATTTATTCGCGCCCGGATCAATGGCGAGGTATACGAACTCGATGACCCACCGGATCTGGACCTGCGGAAAAAACATACCATCGAAGCCATCGTGGACCGCTTCAGGATCCGGGAAGACATTGGTATACGTCTTTCGGAATCACTTGAAACATCATTGGGCTTGGCGGGCGGAATCGCCCTGGCAGTAGCGATGGATGACCCGGAACATGTCATTACTTTTTCCGAGAAGTATGCCTGTCCGCAATGCGGTTACAGCCTCACCGAACTGGAGCCCCGGATCTTTTCATTCAACAATCCCAAGGGAGCCTGCTCCGACTGCGACGGGCTCGGCGTCATCGAGTTTTTTGATCCCAACATGGTGGTGCATGATCGCAACCTGAGTCTGGCTGGTGGAGCTGTACGCGGCTGGGACCGTCGCAACGGCTACTATTATCAACTCATCTGCTCGCTTGCCGAACACTACGATTTCGACCCGGAAGAACCCTTCTACAGCCTTGCAGAATCAATCCAGAACGTCGTGCTGTACGGCAGTAAACGCGAGGCCATCACGTTCAAGACGCTAACCAGCCGCGGCACCGTCAGGAAACGGCGCCATACCTTCGAGGGAATCCTTCCAAACATGGAACGCCGTTTTCGGGAAACGGACTCCTCGATGGTCCGCGAAGAACTGGCCAAATACCTGTCCGGCAAGTCCTGCCCAGAATGCCAGGGAGCCCGCCTCAATGTTGCAGCGCGCAACGTCTTTATCGCCGAATACGCACTGCATGAACTCACCAGACTCTCCAACCGGCGGTTGCTGGATTTTTTCACACATGTCGACCTGCCCGGAAAACGCGGCCAGGTCGCGGTCAAGATCGTTCACGAAATCGCGACCCGGCTGGAGTTTCTAGTGAACGTCGGCCTCGATTACCTGACCCTTGACCGCAGTGCCGACAGTCTGTCCGGCGGTGAAGCACAGCGGATTCGGCTGGCAAGCCAGATCGGGGCAGGCCTGGTGGGCGTTATGTACGTGCTTGACGAGCCGTCCATAGGATTACACCAGCGGGATAACCAGCGCTTACTCAAAACCTTGTTGAAATTACGCGATCTAGGGAACACCGTCATCGTGGTGGAACACGATGAAGACTCGATCAGAACCGCGCAGCACGTGATCGATATCGGCCCAGGTGCTGGGGTCCACGGAGGCCGGGTGGTCGCACAGGGAACTCCGGCTGAAATTATCGCTCATGCCGACTCGCTGACTGGAAAGTACCTTTCCGGTCGACTGCAGATCAGCATACCAAAAGAACGTCTAGCGCCAAAACCGGACCGGCAACTAAGACTGCGAAAAGCCTCCGGCAACAACCTGAAAGACCTCGATGTGTCCTTTCCGGTTGGACTTTTCACCTGTATCACCGGTGTCTCTGGATCCGGAAAATCAACGCTGGTGAACGATACTCTTTACCGCTATGTCGCGCGCGAACTGAACAAAGCCAGTGTCCAGCCGGCGCAGTGTGCATCGGTCGAGGGCCTTGAGCTGATCGACAAGGTCGTTGACATCAACCAGAGCCCGATTGGCCGCACACCCCGGTCCAACCCGGCCACCTATACCGGCCTGTTCACCCCGATCCGGGAACTGTTTGCAGCAACCCCTGAGGCCCGCTCACGCGGCTATACCCCGGGACGTTTCAGTTTCAACGTCAAGGGTGGTCGCTGTGAAGCCTGCAAGGGCGACGGGTTGATCAAGGTGGAAATGCATTTCCTGCCGGATATCTTTGTCAACTGTGACATCTGCAACAGCCAGCGTTATAACCGAGAAACACTGGAAATCCGTTACAAGGGCAAGGATATCCATGAAGTACTGCAAATGACGGTGGAGGAGGCCCACGAGTTTTTCAGCGCAATTCCGGTGCTAGCCCGGAAACTTCAGACACTGATAGACGTAGGCCTTGGCTACATTTCTCTCGGTCAAAACGCGGTAACCCTTTCCGGGGGTGAAGCACAACGGGTAAAACTCGGTCGCGAACTGTCCCGGCGTGACACTGGAGATACGCTTTACATTCTTGATGAACCGACCACCGGTTTGCATTTCCACGATATCCAGCAATTACTTCATGTGTTACACCGATTCCGGAACCACGGCAACACGGTTCTGGTGATTGAGCATAACCTGGATGTCATCAAGACAGCCGACTGGATCATTGACCTCGGACCGGAAGGTGGCGAAAGGGGGGGGCAGATCGTTGCTCAGGGCCCTCCCGAAGCCATTGTCGACAATCCGGCTTCACACACCGGACGTTTCCTGAAACCATTGATCAGCCATACCCTGGCGGTTGGAGAATAACCCTTCCTGCTGTACAGCCCGGGCTGGGCCGGCAAGCCGAACCGGAGCAACAGACTGCACAATTTAACAACCGTCACGCTCGGCCTGGCCGTTACCTTCAATCCCATACGTCCGGTCAAAGCCGCTCCGGTCATTACAAAACATTTGGCAAGGAGAAGATCCACGGGCGATGAACCGTACCGCCGTTAACCTGCTCCAATGAGTGTTCGCATTCTTAACGAACTGAGATCAGAACCTTGAATGATTCAAGTTCACAGGATGACCTGTACAACAGCCTGAAAATCGGTTTATCCGAAACCGAATTCGCACCGGTCATGCAGGCACTGGAAATTCCCTGCCGGCGGGAATTCGTTAACATGCCTCATCCGCAAGGCGTTGCCGTGGCATTAATCCTCAAGGTGCTGCGCGTGGATGCCACCACACTGACAGCTGCCATTCTCAGTGACCCCCTCAGGGACAATCTCGATCAGCAACAAATCGAAGAAGGGTTCGGGCCAGAGGTATGGAATCTAGTCCGGAATGTCCGGTGGCTCAACGCGTTCAACGTCTATTCCCCGGAACTCATAGCCGATCCGAATCAGGCCGAAATCCTGCGCCGGATGTTGCTGGCAATGGTCGACGATGTACGGGCTGTCATCATCAAGCTCGGGTACCGGATAGACCGTCTCAGGAATCTCGCTAGAGCGGAATACGAAATCCGTCGGTACATCGCCAGGGAAACCCTGGATATATACTCAAGACTCGCTAACCGGCTGGGAATCGGTCAGTTCAAATGGGAAATGGAAGACCTATCGTTTCGTTACCTGCATCCCCAGGTTTACAAGAAAATCGCAACTTCACTCACGGAAAACCGCGCCTGCATGGAAAGACACCTGCAGAACTTCGTAGAAATCGTGAAACAGCGCCTGTACGAAGAGAACGTCAAAGCGGAAATCTTCGGACGCCCGAAGCACATCTACAGTATCTGGAAAAAGATGCAACGCAAACAGGTCGACTTCAAAGACATCTACGATCTACAGGCTATTCGCATCATCGTAGACAAGATCGCGACCTGCTACAGTACCCTTGGTGTTGTCCATGGCATCTGGCAGTACCTACCACAGGAATTCGACGATTACATCACGAATCCCAAGACCAACGGCTACCAGTCGCTTCACACGGTCGTGTTTGGACCTGAAAACGTGATGATCAAAGTCCAGATCCGGACCCAGGAGATGGACCAGTTCGCCGAATTTGGTATCGCAGCACACTGGCGCTACAAGGAAGGTGGAAAATACAATCAGTCCGTGGAAAGGAGCCTCGCGAACCTGAGACGACTCCTGGACGACAAGGACGACGATCGACTCCTTGACGATTTCAGAACCGACCTGTATACCGACAGGATCTTTGTCCTGACCCCGAATGGCGAAATCAAGGAACTCCGCAGGGGAGCCACTCCTCTCGATTTTGCCTACTCGATCCATACCGAGATTGGTCATCGCTGTCGCGGAGCCAAGGTTAATCAACGGATTGTCCCGCTGACCTATTCCCTGCAATCCGGCGAGCAAGTAGAAATACTCACGGCACGAAATGGAACACCCAGTCGAAACTGGCTCGAATCCCACCTGGGCTACCTTCGAACACCAAACGCCCGAAGCAAAGGCAGGCACTGGTTCCGCAAGCAGGACCACGACCGCAACCTGCGGGACGGAAAGGTCATCCTGGGAAAGCAGCTCCAGCTCAGTAAGATCACTCGGGTCAACGAAACCAGCCTTGCCAGACATTTCCGTCTGCCGCGATTCGAAGATCTGCTGATTGGCCTGGGACGCGCCGACATCGGTCCCGAGCAATTGAAAAACGCTCTCGGCGTTCAGAAAAAAACGGACGATGTCCTGGAAACCGTTGCGGGCAGACGAGGCTCCCTGCCCGCGGCCAGTGGTGACATCACGGTTCAGGGTGTGAATAACCTGCTTACGGCTTTCGCCCAGTGTTGAAAACCGGTCCCGGGCGATCGCATTACCGGTTTCATCAGTATCCGTAAAGGCCTAGTGATTCACCGACAGGACTGCAGGAATAGGTTGCCCTGGACCCGGAAAAACAGGACAGACAGATCCAGGTTGACTGGGGTGAGACACCTCAACCGCGATCAGTCGACCTTTCGATTTGCGCGATTGACCGGAGCGGATTGCTCAGGGACATCACACGGATTCTGGCCGACGATCACATCAATATCCAGCAGATGGGAACGCGCAAGAATCTTCGCGACAACACCATAATAGTCACCCTCACAGCAGAAATCTGCAATATCGATCAATTGAGTCAAACCATCGGCAGGATCAGGCAATTACCCAACATACTGGAGACATTTCGGGACGGCTGACCCGCCCTTGATGTTTCAGCGCGCCGTCGCTGAGGATTTCAAAGGATTCTTCTCTGCTGCGCTAGCGTCGGTCAAGCGATTCCGGCGAAGGGATGGAGGCAAACTGGGCATCGTCGGGCTCCACATTCGGACTTCCTTCGGCGATCTTTTTCCGGTCCCATTCCCGAACCACAACCTCGATTTCTTCTTCCAGGCTGTTCCGCTGTTTCTCGAGCACCAGAAGCTCGATTTCTCGACGCAACATCTCGTCGGATTCCTTGGTCACTCGCAAACGCATCTGGCGTTCCCGTCGTTTTGCATCCAGCTCCATCTTTCTAAGCAACTGTTCATGTTCGATGCGTTCGTTATGGCGATGTTCCTCGCTTGCCTGTCGAATCGCCTGACGTTTTTCCTGCTCTTTGAGTTCTGCAAGCACATTCTCTGTCACTTCGCGTTCCTTTGCCTTGCGCACCGATTCGTTCCGTCTCACCTGGTCAAGAATGGCTTTCTGGTGATCCAGGGCCGCACGTTCGGTGTTCTCAGCATGTCGGAACCTCTCCTGGTCCTGTTTGCTTTCGAATTCGTGATTACGCCGCAACAGTTGAAGGTATGCAGTCTGTTGGTCGAAATGACCGCTCATGGACTGTATGCGTTCTTCGGAAAGCTCCTCGAACAATGGCTCCAGCCTGCATTGTGCCCGACACTGGATGTTTTGCGCCGCAAGGGTCTCGTTGACAACGGTTTCAATTGACCGCTCGATGTTTTCCAGACCCAGGTCAACCCAGTCACCCTGTTCAGCCTGGAGCAACTCACGCTCAATTACATCCCTGAGAAGGGACTCTAGCGTTGACTTGATATGCCCCGAAAGATCTGGAAGAGCCTCCAGGTTCTGTTCAACATAACGCAGGGTAGCCTGAAACCGTATTTCGAGACTCGAGACCATCCGGCAAAGCCCGGACAGAAACCTCACCTCGGTTTCAATCCGCCACTCGCTAACCGGCAGATTTAAGATTTTGTGGAAAAATCTTTTGTTGTATTTCTTGGGTTTTCTGAAAACTCTGATAAAGGGGCCAAATCGGGAAACAACGATCCAGCGTTCGCCCTCGAATCCGGGATCCCATTCAAAACTTTCTTCCACCTCTACAATCGGCAGGGAAACGACTCGATTATCGTTTTCGTTCATTGTACAAACGCTTAACCGTATCCCTCAGGCTCCGTAGCTGCTCTTCGCCAGCTTGTATCTTACCAACCGCAGCGGTCGTAGGTTGATCTTGAGTCTGCAAGCGGGACTGTACCGGCAACGGTTTGTTGTTCTGCAGCCGAGAGGCAATCACGGGATAAAGGTTGGGAGCGAATTCCACCGTACGCTCATCCACCTTTCGCAAATAACCACGGCTCAGAAGATAGGCCGCACCAAATGAACGGTTCCAGTCAGAATACTTGCGTGCCCGCTCCAGTTCGGTTTTTTCGATGACCAGTTCCAGTTCATCGTTATGATTGACTCGAAGATCATTGAACTCCCTGAGACACAGGTAGGCAAGTTCCTGTTCTTCTTCACTAAGCGGACCGGGGGCAGTGAATTCAAGCCGATATGACAACAAGATGGTAAACAGATCAACTATTACCGCACAGGCAAAGGCGAACCAGGAAAAAGCCATCCACATCGCAAAGGACGGCTTGAAGTCCTGGGTGAACTGGGCATAAGGTAGCAGCAGGGGCGCAGTAGGAAAGGTCTGTCCCGAGCCACTCATCATGTTCTCGAACGCGCTCTGAACACCGCTGTAGCCAACCACCATAGCCTGATACTCTTCCCAGGGAACCTGGGATTTCTCTCCCAACCGGTTGATCTGACTTCTGAAATCTGCAACCTTGCGTGCCAGTAACTTGAATTTCTCGTTGATTAGATCAATTTTGGCCAGCTCATCTTGATGAAGTCGGTGATATTGCCTCCAGAATCGTCCACGTCCAACCCGGCCACGGTAAGCCGAATTCATGTCTGGATGAGTTCCGAGAAATGCAAGGTTCGCCTCGTGAGCCGCCTTGCTAGCAACCCCCTGTTGTTCATTGATCAAACCGGCCGTGGCACCCAGAACCGTACCCAGGTATTCGTTGATCGACTGTTTCACCCCCAACAGCCGCCGCAATTCGATCGTTTCTTTCTCGGAAATTTCGTAGAACTTGAAGTAGGAAAACGACACCGAAACCGATACCGCGATGAGTAGGGAAAGTGTCACCAGCATGTAGCGAGACGGGTTCGCCCGCCAGTGCATGCTGGCGATCTCCAGTGAACAGATAACGATGATGGACTGAACCGCAACCGTAATGATCAGGGCGATCCAGGGAGTGATAAAAAAGGACATGCCATAGAACGTGGTATACCCTGATGCCACTCCCAGCATCAGAACAATCGGAATCGACAGGATGCGCAGCAGAGCAACGAAAGTGGCTTGAACCCGGTTAATAATCTGTGCAGGTGCCCACGTGGACGAACTCATCTCTAGGTACTCACCAGTTTACGACCCAACCCAGGTCTTTGTAACCGCTATTTTTGTACAATCGTAGATTTTGAGTTTTGCACCATTTAGCCAAGCAGTGCTGGCATGTGAACCGTGCCGATTCGAAGTCTATTGCATGAATGATGAAATTGCAACGCCCACCCGAGGCACCTTTTTTTGAAGCGGGGCCTGGCAAACTGCATCAGCAACCGAACCCAAAACGACGCGCTGACACACTCAACCGACACTAGAAGTTTCGCTGACCGGGTTCGAGCACTTCGAGACTGTATTCTCCGATCGTCTGACGGTTGGAATCTCTGATCGCAACACTCCAGGTACCCAAGGCACCGGAATCAAGCTGCCTACTTGAAAACACTCCTCGCCGATTGGGACGAAGCCGAAAATTTCGCACAAACACAACCTGACCATTAAGGCTCCACTGGTGCGAAACCAGTTCACCGTCCACGCCGCGGAACTCTGAAAAGAAATGAACCGCAACCGTATGCCCCGGCTGCAAAATTGCTGGTGAGTTCACGACTCCGGTTGGTTCCCTGCCGTGGATTCCCCAGGCAAATCCGGCTCGGACAACCTCGGCATGTTTTGTTTCGGCAATGTCCCCGGATGGAATCCTATCTTCGACAGGTACCGTGTCGATGGTTTCCGCAGCATTGGGGAAGCTTGACTGCGAAGTTTCAGGGAACTTCTGGACTGAACCATCTGCTCCAGTTTCTCCTGTACCGTCTTGGAAGGCAACGAAAGCAATGAATGCCAAAACGGCCACCGCCATCCCAATCCGCTTATAATTCCAGTCATACTCGGGCGGCAAATCTGCAACCTCTGGTTTAACGGCGAGGTCTGCCGAGGTTCCGTACTTCAACTTAATGACTATTTTCTTTTCCATCGTAGCAGACGCAAATTCCGGTTGCTGACGGCCATCTGATTCAGGCACCTATTCTACCCGCGCACTGAAGATTTTCCCATCCGACAAGAGCGGGGGAAGGGAAAAGACCGAAACCATGTTGGATTAGCAATTGCCGGAGCCACAATCAATGGATAGACTTAGAACATTAGGATCGACAATCCGTATAACCGACTGCAGACCCCCGGGATGCGGCAATCAGGCAACACAAATTGACCGGCAAGTTTGACCGGAACATGAAGCACCGGTTCAAGGAATAAACCGTGAAGCCAGATCAGGCTGGCCGCCCCCTATTCAAAAATGGTGACAATCCATGAAAACACCCGTACTGGTTCCGAACCTGCCTGAATCGGTGGCCGATGCAACTCTGGTTGCATGGCACAAAAAAGCCGGAGAAATGGTCGAAAAAGGTGAAAACCTGGTCGATCTTGAAACCGACAAGGTGGTTCTGGAAGTCCCGGCACCGGAAAGTGGGATCCTTTCCGAGGTGATGCAGGCCAACGAATCCACAGTAACCAGCGGAACCACCCTGGCGCTAATCGAAACTGCGCAGGCCGGGGCAACACCGGCGACAAGCGGTTCTCGTAAGCAGGAAGCCAAGTCCGCGCCCCAGCCAAGTCCGACCGTACGAAGACTGCTCCTGGAAACCGGTTTCAATGCCGATGGGATTCCAGCATCAGGCAAGAACGGCCGGTTGACCAAGAATGACGTCCTGACATACATGAAATCGCAGTCAAAAGCACAACGGAAGACCGAGGAACAAACCACGGTGTCCGTTGAGTCCTCTGGTCCTCCGGTCGTCGATGCCGGCATGGTCCCTGGAGACAGGGCAGAGCAACGGGTACCAATGACTCGGCTGAGGGCCCGCGTCGCGGAACGCCTCATACAGGCTCAGCGGGCAACCGCGATGTTGACCACCTTCAATGAAGTTGACCTCAGAGTAACCATCGACCTTCGCAACCGGCACAAGGAGGGGTTCCTGAAAAAGCACGGGGTAAAGCTGGGCTTCATGTCATTCTTTGTAAAAGCCACCACCATGGCACTTCAGCAGTTTCCAATCGTCAATGCCTCGGTGGACGACAATGACATTATCTATCACGGGTACTACGACATCGGGATTGCTGTGGCTTCCGACCGGGGACTAGTCGTACCCATCCTTCGCAATACCGATCAGATGAATCTCCCATCAATCGAAAAACAGATCCGCGATTTTGGAGCGCAGGCAAAGGACGGCCGTTTGAGCTTCGAGGACCTTACTGGGGGTACCTTTACCATCACCAATGGCGGCGTTTTTGGTTCGATGCTCTCAACCCCCATCATCAACCCGCCACAAAGTGCAATACTGGGAATGCACGCCATAAAGGATCGGGCGATTGTCGAGCAGGGAGAGGTCCTGATCAGACCGATGATGTACCTGGCTCTGTCCTATGACCACAGGATCATTGATGGACGCGAGGCCGTGCTTTTCCTAACCAGCATAAAGCAGGGGCTTGAAGACCCTGACCGTCTGTTGCTCAACATATGAAGCAGTCGACCGCAAAGTCTGTTTCAAGCCGTTTCGACTTGTGTCCCGGATCATTTCACTGACCGAACCGACTGAAGAAAACCCGGGAGCTGAAATAGTATCCGGCCGTCACCCAGGAACCGAACAATCCCTGACCCATCACTTTTGATCCAGGGGGATGGCTTCAAGCGCATCCACACGACGGAAACCCCGCGGAAGAACATTTCCGCGCCGCCCTCTGTTGCCCCGGTAATTTTCGATATCAACGGCCTTGAGCGTCACAAACCGCTTGCCGGACCGGATCTTCAATATCGCCGCCGGTGGCAGGAATGCGGCGGCGACGACCTTGTCGTCTCCGCAGCCAAAATCGGAAGCCCGGATCTGGATCAGCTTGTTACCCCTCCCCCGCTTCAAGATTGGGACCTCGAGCACCGAAAAGATCAACAGCCTACCCTGCAGCGAAGCCAGCGCAATGCTACCAGCTTCGGCCGTGTAGATCCTTGTCGGTCTCAGTGCAGTTGCGTTTTCATTCAGAGTCAGGACGTGGCGGCCAGCACGGGTCTTGGTATACAAATCCACCACCGCCGCGCGAAATCCATAGCCAGCATCTGAAAGAAATAACCAGGCCTCGTCTTCGTTAGGGCCCAGAACCGATGTGAACCGGCTGCCCGATGGAGGGCTGAGCTTGCCGGTCAAGGGTTCTCCCTGGCTCCTGGCTGAAGGAAACCCGTGTACCGGCAGGGTATAAATTCGCCCTACGCTGTCGAAAAAATAAACAGACTGGTTGCTGCGACCGCGCACGGAATCGAGGCAAGCGTCCCCGGACTTGTAGGACAGTGATGCCGCATCCACATCGTGACCCTTAGCGGCCCTGACCCAGCCCTTTTCAGACAGCACGATCGTCACCGGCTCATTCGAAACCAGCGCTTCCACCCCCATCGCTTGTGCCGACTTACGGCTGACAATCGGCGATTTGCGCACGTCACCAAACTTTTCGGCATCTTCCGCCAACTCTTTCTGAACCAGTTTCTTCAGCGCCGAATCCGATGCCAGTGTTGTTCCGAGAAGAACCCGTTCTTCGGAAAGTTTGGACTGTTCCGCGCGGATCTTGCCTTCTTCGAGGCGAGCCAAGTGCCGAAGCTTAAGATCAAGCACCGCATCAGTCTGGAGTTCACTCAGTTCGAAGCGCCGCATCAGTACCGACTTCGGTTGATCTTCGTAACGAATAATGCTGATAATCTGGTCGAGGTTGAGATAAGCGATCAACAAGCCATCCAGTATCTGCAACCGGGCAAGGAGCTTGTCGAAACGAAACTGCAGTCGCTTCCGAACCGTATTGACCCGGAATAAAAGCCATTCGGTCAACAGACCCTTCAAACCGAGAACCCGGGGTTTGCCATCCACAATCATGTTGATATTGACCCGGTAACTGCGTTCAAGGTCGGTGGTCGCAAAAAGATGCGACATGAGTTCATCCACGGGCACACGACGCGACCTCGGTAGAATCACCAGCCGGGTCGGGTTCTCATGATCTGATTCATCGCGCAGGTCATCGACCAGTGGCAGTTTTTTTGCCTGGATCTGTGCGGCAATCTGTTCCATGATTTTTTCTCCCGAAACCCGGTAGGGGAGCGCCGTGACCACGATATTGCCGTCTTCGGTTTCGAAACGTGCACGCATCCTGACCGAACCATTACCGGTCTCATACATGTGCCGAATATCATCGTGGGAAGTAATGATCTCGGCTTCGGTTGGATAATCCGGCCCCTTGATGTGCTGGCACAGTTCCTTGAGGGAAAGATCCGGTTGATCCAGCAGGTGGATGCAGGCCGTTACCACCTCGTTCAGGTTGTGCGGCGGAATATCCGTTGCCATGCCAACGGCAATACCGGTCGTACCGTTCAGCAGTACGTTCGGTAGCCTCGCCGGCAAAAGTGATGGTTCCTTCAGCGTTCCGTCGAAATTGTCGGTCCAATCTACGGTTCCCTGGCCCAACTCAGCCAACAGGACCTGGGCATAAACGGCGAGCTTGGCCTCCGTATATCGCATAGCTGCAAAAGACTTTGGGTCGTCAGAAGACCCCCAGTTGCCCTGCCCGTCAATCAGGGGATAACGATAGGAAAAGGGTTGCGCCATCAGAACCATCGCTTCGTAGCAGGCAGAATCACCATGAGGATGGAACTTGCCCAGAACGTCTCCGACGGTTCGGGCCGATTTCTTGTGCTTGGACACAGCCGTCAAACCAAGCTCTGACATGGCGTAGACAATGCGGCGCTGGACCGGTTTCAGTCCATCCGCAATATGCGGCAGGGCTCGGTCCAGAATCACATACATGGAATAATCCAGGTAGGCCTTTTCGGTAAAATCTTTTAACGGAATCCGTTCGTGGTTTTCGATCAGTACCATAATAGTGTCCTGTTAGAAGTGATCCTTGGCGCGGCGCGACTGACGGCCGTAAAAATACAGCATTGAATGGCTAAAACAAATCTGCGGAAAACACAAAATGGATCAGGAATGAGGTGAACTGGCCAGATCGTCATCCGACAAAATACCCAGACGCTTGGTTTTCCGAGGACAACTATTCAATAGTCAAAACTTTCGGACTTACTATCCTCCGATAGGCAATCGACGCTAAAGCCCCCTTTTATCAAGATACCGGATCCTCTAAGGAACCCGGCAACCGAGTCGATGCTGGAGTGTTTTTGAACCCGTTGCGGTTAGGCACGCTGGATCTTCGAGGCAAGATAACAACGCAATGAAAAACGGTCGTCGAGCGTATCGGCTAAGGAAACTGGAAAGGTGAAAGGTTCGTGCGTTCATGATCGATCAGGACCGAAGACCTGAACTCCGATTGATTGACTTGCCCCATCAGGGCACGGACATCTGGCTGAGCCTGAATGCTCCAGCCTTCCAGTTCGTTGACACGGCATTCGCGGCGATGATCACTTATGATGGGCAATTTAGAACCAGTTTGCCCGAATTGCAAAGTTTTGCCGGGAATGCGAGCAAAACCGCAACCAGTTGCAGAAAAAATTGACGAGCGTTCAGTGAGTCTAGAACAGCGGAAGAAAACAGCACCTGGTGACTATCTTGTACACGCCGCCCTTGCAGACACCTGCAACAAACCACGTGTCGCATCAAATTATGGCCAGATTACCTTTTTCCTCGAGCCAAACCCGGCGGTCTGCCGCCCGTTTCTTGGCAAGTAACAGGTCAAGACTGCCTAGCGTGTTGTCGCCGAGCTCGACCGAGAGTTGCACGAGTCGCCTCGTATCAGGATTCATTGTGGTTTCCCTGAGTTGGGAGGGATTCATTTCTCCAAGCCCCTTGAACCTCTGAACATTCACCCTCCCTTTCAGCTTCTCTGCCTGTATCCGGTCCAGGATGCCTTGCCTTTCGGCATCGTCCAAGGCATAGAAAACCTTGTTCCCCACATCGATCCGAAACAGGGGCGGCATTGCCGCGTAAACATGGCCCGCTTCAACCAGACGCGGGAAATGCCTGACGAACAGGGCACAAAGCAATGTAGCGATGTGGTTCCCATCAGAATCGGCATCGGCGAGAATGCAAATTTTCGCGTAACGAAGTGAATCAAGATTGTCAGAGCCCGGTTCCACCCCGATCGCAAGGGCAATATCGTGAACTTCCCGTGAACCCGCCACCTCGGAAGAATCCACCTCCCAGGTATTCAGGATCTTGCCCCGTAAGGGCATGATGGCCTGGAAATCCTTGTCCCGTGCCTGCTTGGCTGACCCACCTGCCGAATCACCCTCAACCAAAAAGATTTCGCTGTACTCGGATTGCTGATTCGCACAATCAGCGAGTTTACCGGGCAAGGCGGGGCCGTTTCCGGCTCTTTTGCGCACCACCTTCCTGGTCGACCTGATCCGGTTTTGGGCGTTCTGGATTGCAATCTCGGCGATCCCTTCACCGACCTCCGGGTGCTGGTTGAGCCACAGACTGAACGAATCCTTAATCACGCCGGAAATAAAAGCCGCACATTGTCTGGAACTGAGCCGTTCCTTGGTCTGGCCGGAAAACTGAGGATCCTCGAGCTTGACGGAAATCACATAGTTGCAACGGTCCCAGACATCTTCAGGGGCCAGTTTGACCCCCCTAGGAAGGAGGCTTCGAAACTGGCAGAATTCACGAATCGCTTCGGTCAAACCAGACCTCATTCCGTTCACATGGGTTCCGCCCTGCACCGTTGGCACCAGGTTCACATAACTTTCCGTGATACTGTCACGACCTTCTGTAATCCAGGCCACAGCCCAGTCAACAGCTTCCCGGCTGGCCTCCATCGAGCCACAGAATGGTTCCTCAGGAAGGATTTCAATGCCCTCCCCTGCTTCGCTTAGAAGGTATTGCCCCAGGCCATCCGAATACAGCCAGTTTTCCTGAGTTTTGTTCTGTTCATCATGCAGTTCGATTTCCAGCCCCGGACAAAGCACCGCCTTAGCCCTGAGAAGATGAACCAATTTAGGCATCGAAAGCGAAGGACTATCAAAATATGAGGGGTTCGGCCAGAACCGGATCGTGGTCCCGGTATTCTTTCGACCCACAACCGCTGTTTCTATAAGATTTCCAGTCTTTTCACCGCCGACAAACATCATCTGGTACTGCTTTCCATTCCGTTTGATTTCAACTTCGAGATGACTGGAAAGCGCGTTGACCACCGACACCCCAACACCATGCAGACCACCAGAGAAGCGGTAGTTCTTGTTGGAAAACTTTGCACCGGAATGGAGCCGTGTCAGGATCACCTCCACGCCAGAAACGCCTTCCTCGGGATGGATATCTACCGGCATTCCGCGCCCATCATCAACGACCGCAATTCCACCATCTTCCTGCAATGTAACCCTGATTCTGCTTGCAAACCCCGCTATCGCCTCATCGACACTGTTATCAATCACTTCCTGTACCAGGTGGTTGGGCCGACTGGTATCGGTATACATACCGGGTCGCTTACGGACCGGGTCGAGCCCTGCAAGCACCTCGATCGAAGCTGCATCGTAATGTTCACTCATGGTGATAACTGGAACCTCGCCTTTGACAACTTCATCCTTAAACATTTATCGTACCATTTTTGTATACCAAATCCGTGCGTACCAGCCCGACAAGATCGATTCCCCTTACAAAGGACTGACATCAATGGTGCAATCGAGTCCATCTTGATTGCCGAAACAATCGCTTACCCATCTGAGATTCATGGCAAAGAAAACAACGCAGGTTCCCTTCGAAAAATCGCTTCAGGAACTGGAACAACTGGTCGAGCACCTGGAAAAGGGTGACATACCGCTGGAAGATTCGCTTCAATGCTTTGAACGTGGAATCCAATTGACCCGCGCCTGCCAGAAGGCGCTCCAAGAAGCCGAACAGAAAGTGGAAATCCTACTGCAAGACCAAGGCAACGAAAGACTTAAGCCCTTTTCCGATGAGTCCTGAAGAAAGAATGAAAGAATTCATGGAATCCAGTCAGGCGCGGGTCAATCAGGCGCTTGAGAACTGGCTGCCCGAAACCAGCCAAACTCCGCAAGGACTGCATGAGGCAATGCGCTATTCGGTCTTTAACGGCGGCAAGAGAATGCGCCCGATCCTGACCTATGCCACCGGCAAAGCACTGGGGCTTGATCTTGAATCACTAGATGGCGCCGCATGCGCCGTCGAACTGATTCACGCATACTCCCTGGTTCATGACGATCTGCCTGCGATGGATGACGATAACCTCAGGCGCGGCAAACCCACTTGCCATATGGCATTTAACGAAGCGACAGCAATACTGGTCGGCGATGGCCTTCAGACGCTGGCCTTCCAGGTGCTTGCCTGCGATCAAACCTTGATCGTATCGGACGGCACCCGAGCAAAAATGATCGGATTGCTGGCTAAGGCCAGTGGATCGCACGGGATGGTGGGAGGGCAGGCAATCGATCTAGATTCCATAGGGATTGCACTGAATCTCCCTAGCTTGGAAAACATGCATGCTCATAAAACCGGTGCACTCATCCGCGCAAGTGTTGGACTGGCTAGCTCGGTCATCGATACATCTGGGGATGACAAGATTAAACACTTGGACTGTTACGCAAGCTGCATCGGACTGTCTTTCCAGATCCAGGACGATATCCTTGATGAAGAAAGCGACACCGAGACACTGGGCAAAACCCAGGGTAAAGACCGCAACAATGACAAGCCCACCTACCCGGGACTGCTGGGCTTGGCTGGCGCCAAGCGAAAAGCCCTCGACCTGCACGCAGAAGCCCTGGACAACCTCTCTGGCTTTGGCGAAAATGCCGATATCCTCAGGTCCATTTCGCTTTACATCATCCAGCGTCGGAATTAATCCATCTCAGCATTGAACCATGTTGAACGCTTCAAAGCCTGATGGATCGAAAAACATTCTAACTTTTGCCAAAAAGCGACAACAAATACATACACAAAAACTCGGAAATGTTTTATTATTGATCGCTGTTCAGAGTCCTCACTGGGAATCATGTTGTATCTTAGCAACGTGTTAACCGGAAATCTGGTGGTCCATGTCATCAACGAATATTTATCCCCTGCTTAAAAAAATTGATTCGCCGCAAGACTTGCGTCGACTTTCTGAAGATGAAGTTTTGCAAGTCGCAAACGAGTTACGTTCTTTCCTACTCAACAGCGTCAGCAAATCTGGCGGCCACCTCGCAGCAGGCTTGGGAACGGTTGAGCTGACTGTTGCCTTGCATTACGTGTTCGACACGCCCAAGGACCAGCTAGTTTGGGACGTTGGACACCAGGCCTATCCCCACAAGATTCTCACCGGACGCAGAGAATCGATTCATACCATCCGGAAGAAAGACGGCCTGTCACCTTTTCCAAAACGGAAGGAAAACCCGTTTGACAGCTTCGGTGTAGGCCATTCAAGTACTTCGATCAGCGCTGCCCTCGGCATGGCAATCGCAGCCGCCCAGGACAACCGAGATCAGCAGATGATTGCCATCATCGGCGATGGGGGCATCACGGGCGGCATGGCTTTCGAAGCCCTGAATCATGCCGGCGTTCTAGACTCCAATCTCCTAGTCATACTGAATGACAATGAGATGTCGATTTCGCCGAACGTTGGCGCACTGAACAACTACCTTGCAAAAATTCTTTCAAGCAAGTTCTACTCGACGGTTCGCGAAGAGAGCAAGAAAGTGCTGAGTAAAATGCCCAGCGTCTGGGAACTCGCACGCCGCACCGAGGAACATATGAAAGGGATGGTTATTCCCGGGACGCTTTTTGAAGAACTGGGCTTCAACTACATCGGACCGATCGACGGCCATGACCTGCCGACACTGATCAGTACGCTGCAAAATCTCCGAAATTTGCCCGGGCCCCGGTTCCTGCACGTAGTTACCCGGAAAGGCAAGGGTTACAAACCAGCGGAAAATGATCCGGTCGCGTACCACGGCGTCTCGTCATTCGACCCCGAACTTGATTACCTGCCGAAATCCAAGCCAGGCAAACCAACATATACCCAGGTATTTGGCGACTGGCTGTGCGACATGGCAAAGCAAGACCCTCGCCTTCTGGCCGTTACGCCCGCAATGCGTGAAGGATCCGGATTACTGAGATTTTCCAAAGAATTTCCAGATCGCTACTTTGACGTTGCCATCGCCGAGCAACACTCAGTGACGGTCGCGGCGGGAATGGCCTGTGAGGGCTACAAGCCGGTGGTCGCGATTTATTCAACGTTTTTACAGAGGGCCTACGACCAACTTATCCATGATGTCGCCGTTCAGGATCTCTCGGTCCTGTTTGCAATCGACCGTGCGGGTCTAGTCGGTCCAGACGGCCCGACCCATGCCGGTAGTTTTGATTACAGCTACATGCGCTGCGTACCGAACCTGGTGGTCATGGCACCGGCCGACGAGAATGAATGCCGCCAGATGCTGTACACCGGGTTCCTGCACGATGGACCTGCATCGGTCAGGTATCCGAGAGGAAAAGGTCCCGGTGTAGAAGTAGAACAAACCATGCAGGCACTCGAAATAGGAAAAGCCGAAGTCAGGAAAAAAGGTCAGCGTATCGCTCTACTCGGATTCGGATGCATGGTCCAGCCGGCGATGGAAATTGCCGACTCGCTCGAAGCCACGGTGGTCAACATGCGTTTTGTGAAACCGCTGGACGAACAGTTGCTGATCCAGATTACAGACAGTCATGACATACTGGTGACCCTTGAAGACAACGTTGTTGCCGGAGGAGCCGGAAGTGCTGTCAATGAATTCCTGCAGTCTCGCCAAATCAATACCCCAATTCTGAATATCGGCTTGCCCGATGCCTTTATCGAGCATGGCTCAAGAGAAGAGTGTCTGAGCGATGCCGGGCTGGACAAGGAAGGTATCCACAAGACCATTGCAGCCTACCTGAAAAACCGCGGGTCAATGGGTCATCAGAAAACCGGCTAGAAAAGTTGGCCGACCTGTCAGCGTAGTCCCAGCCAGTCGGCATGTGTCCTGCGGTGAATATGGTCCCCAGGAAAAGCCTGGTTCAGAATCATTTTCGCCCTGATTGTTCCGGAGCTAGGCCAGTCGGTTCTGCATGCAGATGCAGCGTAATGACTAACCGCGCGGTCACAGATCATTTTCACCCACTCCCCCACAAGAACAACTGTAGCCGCCGAGACTGATCCCGGCTTCACATCAACGGGAAAACACTCCAGTAAAAAAAAGCAGGAAGCCCTGCCTTCGGACTAACCTGCCTTAATAACTCCAAACCCTGAACCAGAGTTAAAAGAGTCTATTTCGTAATTTCAAACTCGAGTATTGGCTTGACAACACTGCCCGTCGGCCCCAGGTTGTCGTATTCCGGCTTAACCTCCGGAATCATTTCACCCGAGGTTCTCGGTCCCCTGAT
This sequence comes from Methylococcaceae bacterium UBA1147, assembly GCA_002311315.1. GTDB lineage: Bacteria > Pseudomonadota > Gammaproteobacteria > Methylococcales > UBA1147 > UBA1147. The sequence goes on from DBZZ01000076.1 coordinate 62,058, forward strand.
AGAGGTCAAAAGGGCTTTCACAGGGTGGGCCAGCATATCCTCCACTGCGGTGGATTCATACCCACAATGCGCCATGCAATTCGAACACTTGGGATTCTTTGAAGATCCGTAATTCTCCCAGGCTGTCTCCTCCATCAGTTCCGTGAAACTCTCCGCATAGCCTTCATCCACGAGCAGATAACAGGGTTTTTGCCACCCGAACACATTGCGTGTCGGGTTTCCCCATGGCGTACAGTTATAACGCTGATTCCCTGCCAGAAAATCGAGGTAAAGAGTCGAGTGATTGAACTTCCAGCCACGTCCTTTACCCAGGCTGAAGATTCCTCGGAAAAGTTCCTTGATCGGCTTGCCCTTGATGAAAACTTCCTGCTGTGGAGCATGATCGTAGCTGAAGCCAGGAGAGATGGTCACCCCTTCGACCCCCAGACTGGTGACATAATCCAGGAACTCCGCAACTTCGTCCGGCTTTTCGCCGTCGAAAAGAGTGCAATTGATATTAACCCTGAACCCCCGATCAAGCGCCATCTTGATTGCTTCCACTGCCCGATCGAAAACCCCTTCCTGACAAACCATTTCATCGTGCCGATCTCGATTACCGTCCAGGTGAACCGAGAAAGTCAGGTAAGGAGACGGCACATAATCACCCATCCGCTTCTTAAGCAGCAAAGCGTTGGTACACAGGTAAACGAACTTCTTGCGTTTTATGATGCCCTCGACAATCTGCGGCAGTTCCTTGTGCAGCAGCGGTTCGCCCCCTGGGATCGAAACAATCGGTGCATCACATTCGTCCACCGCGTCAAGGCATTCCTCGACACTGAGACGCTTTTGCAGAATCTCCTCCGGATAGTCGATCTTGCCGCAACCCGCACAAGCAAGATTACACTGGAACAGCGGTTCCAGCATCAACACCAGAGGGTAACGCTTGACGCCCTTGATCTTTTGTGTCAAAAGATATCGTGCAACGCTCAGCTGTTGCCTTAACGGTACGCTCATTTGCCTCCCCCATTGATAGTGGTATCACCTGAATTTCCGGTTTTCCTGGCCACTTTCATGGCCAGCCCAACGGGCAGGCGGAAAGTAACGGTTTCCGGCTCTGCATCCATTTCCACGATCTTGCCAATTCCCAATTCATCCAGTCTCTTCAGCACTTCCTGAACCAGCACTTCTGGAGTAGAAGCGCCTGCGGAAATACCAACCCGAAGATCCGGACTGAACCAAGACAGATCAAGATCACTTGCATCTTCAACCAGAAAGGAATTTACACCCATTTGTTCGCCAACTTCCCGAAGCCTGTTCGAATTGGAACTATTCCTTGCTCCGACCACGATCAGAAGGTCCACCTCTCCGGCGAGTTTCCTCACCGCTAACTGACGATTCTGCGTGGCATAGCAGATGTCGTCCTTCCGAGGCTCGATAACCCTAGGAAACTTTTTCTTGATAGCCACCTGAATATTCTTGGTGTCATCCACGGACAGAGTGGTCTGAGTCACATAGGTCAGGCGAGAGGAATCCTTAACCCGCAGTTTTTCCACATCGCGTTCATCCTGTACCAGATAAATCTCTCCGCCATAACTGCGGTCATAATGACCCAGGGTTCCATTAACCTCTGGATGCCCCGCATGACCGATCAGGATCACTTCGTTACCGGCCTTGGCATTGCGAACCACTTCGAGATGAACTTTGGTCACCAGCGGACACGTTGCATTGAGCACATTCAAGCCACGAGCTTCAGCATCGACGATCATCTTTTCGGCTACGCCGTGGGCACTGAAAACCGTCACTGCATCGGCCGGCACTTCATCCAGCGTTTCCACAAACACGGCTCCCCTACCCCTGAGGTCCTCGACGACTCGCTGGTTGTGGACAATTTCGTGAACCACATAGACCGGCGCTCCGTAGATCTCCAGGGCGGATTCCACGATCTCAATTGCCCTGACTACACCGGCACAAAACCCTCTCGGCTGGGTCATCAAAATATCCACTAGCAATACCCTCGTTATAATTGTTCCTTATTTCAGCGTCCCCGCCTTGAATCAGGGAATTGACACGAACCAGCGTTGTCGTTATTTTGCAACATCTAAACAGCTATCACTGAACCTGTCACCTGAGTACCTGCAAGCCCTCGCCATTCATCACCTAATATAGGACACGTAAAAATGTGGGCACAGAAAACCTGATTCGATAGATAATTTTACTGGAAAATTAAGCCATTATCCAGAAACGAATGCAACCTGGCCATCAACTTGGTGCAATAAAATCCAAGATTTGGCAAAACACAACAAATAGGAGGACAGCGAAGAACTATCGCCGACTTCCCAACAAACATTGTCATACCTTGACTCGACCGGAAATTTCTATAGAATTCATTCAACTAAATTCTGATCTCTGTCGATACAGTAGAGGAAAATCTACGGAAAAATCAAACCGAATAATTGTTGTATTTTACCCAGTTCGAGATTTTCGAAAAAACCGGACCCACAAGAAAACCTCTAACGAGGAAATTGAAATAACCTGATTTCTATTTTAGACAGAAGCTTAGACTATTTTCAGACACAAACCTGGCTCCGTACTGCCTTGTATTTTTTACAATATGATTAATGCAGCTGTCAAAATCTCTACCATGACTGTCCCAGAAGCGGAAAGCGTATTCGACCCCCCACTGGCAGAATTGTCGGATCTGGAAATGCAAACAATCCTTCTGGAGGGAGTCTCCCGGACATTTGCGATGACAATCCCGCAACTTCCGGAAGAACTATACACGGTGGTTGCCAACGCTTATCTGCTTTGCAGAACAGTGGATACGATTGAGGATGAGGTCAGCCTATCTACCGAGGCCAAAAGGGAATTTTGTAGAAGATTCATCGGCGTTGTAAAAAACACGGAGGATGCAGCAGGTTTCGCCACTGACCTGCACCCTCTGCTTTCGCAACAAACCATCCCTGCAGAACACGAGCTGATCGGCCATCTTGACCGGGTCATTGGCATTACCCACAGCTTCTCGACGGAACAGCAGGCGGCGCTCGTGACCTGCATAGAAACAATGGCCGGCGAAATGCCTGAATTCCAGGACCTGGATCTCCACTGTGGGCTAAAAACAATGGCGGATATGGACCGCTATTGCTACTGCGTGGCCGGTTGCGTTGGAGAAATGCTTTCGAGACTCTTCTGCGCTTATTCGCCGGAAATCGCTCAACACCAGCAAAGGATGCTCGAACTGTCGGTTTCTTTTGGCCAGGGGTTGCAGATGACCAATATTCTAAAGGACATCTGGGATGATCACCGGCGTTCGGTATGCTGGCTGCCGCAGGACAAGTTTACCAATCCGGCTTTCAATCTCGAGGAACTGACCCCGAACCACAACAGCCCCGCATTCCGGAAAGGTCTGGAACAATTGGTCGCCATTGCCCACCTCCATCTGCGGAATGCCCTGGAATACACATTGCTGATTCCAAAAACAGAAACCGGTATTCGCTACTTTTGCCTCTGGGCTCTTGGCATGGCCGTGCTGACACTGAAAGAAATCAAGGCCAATCTGGACTTTGCGGCTCCCGATCAGGTCAAAATCTCACGACGGGCCGTCAAGTCAACGGTGCTGGCCACGCGTCTGGCCGTACGAAGTGACCTGGCGCTCAAAGCACTTTTCGCCATCACTTCGTACGGCCTTAAAAGCCGATGAAAGCCCCGGCATCTTGACCAGCAACAACAAACTTCAATTCTAACCAGGCCTATAAACGAATCTACCATGCTAAAAGATACAGCCCAGGCTAACCTGAGGAAAGAACCCGCCGAGAAGGGTACAGCCCTGCCCGAAGGTAACTGGAAAGCCAGCCTGGAGCCAGCGATTAAAAAAGCGGAAAGCTCACTACGAAAAGCCCAGCAAACTGATGGCCATTGGGTATTTGAGCTCGAAGCCGACTGCACGATTCCATCGGAATACATCACCATGATGCATTATCTTGGCGAAGTCGATGAACTTCTGCAGGCCAAGATTACAAACTACCTGAGGGCACGACAAAACAAGGATGGCAGCTACTCCCTTTTTACCGGGGGCCCGGGAGATATCAGTTGCACCACTAAGGTTTACTTCGCTCTGAAGCTGGCTGGAGATTCCTCCCGGCGGCCACACATGAGAAAGGCCCGCGAATATGTTCTGAGCCAAGGGGGGGCCGCGAAATGCAATGTTTCCACCCGGATTCTGCTGGCAATATTCGAACAGGTCCCGTGGAAAGCTGTGCCCTATATCCCAGTCGAAATCATGCTGTTGCCGAAGTGGTTTCCGTTCCACCTGGACAAGGTTTCATACTGGTCGAGAGCAGTGATGGTACCTCTGTTCGTCTTGTGTACCCTCAAAGCAAAAGCCGTCAACCCGTCCTCAACCAACATTCGAGAGCTATTCGTAACAGCGCCGGAAATCGAAGAACATTATTTTCCAAAGCGCGGCCTATTGAACAAGGTTTTCCTGGGGCTTGACTTCCTGGGTCGTTCCCTGGAGCCCTTCATCCCCAAACGCATGCGGAAGAAAGCGCTGCGCGCAGCGCAGCAATGGATCAGAACGCGACTCAACGGCGAGGATGGTCTTGGGGGTATCTTTCCGGCCATGGTTCTCGCGTACGAAGCATTGTTGCTGCTTGGAATGCCGAAAGACCATCCGGATGTCGTAATCGGAAAAAAGGCGCTGAAAAAACTCCTCGTGGTCAACGACCATGATGCCTATTTCCAGCCTTGCCTGTCGCCTATATGGGATACCGGACTGGCAATCCTGGCCTTGCAGGAAACAGACTCAAAAGAAAATTCGGAAGAAATCGACCGCGGACTCGACTGGATTACTGAAAGACAGCTAGATGACGAACCTGGCGACTGGCGCATCGCTTGCCCTGAATATCAAGGTGGGGGCGGATGGGCATTTGAATACGAAAACCCTTACTATCCGGATGTCGATGATACAGCGCTTGTCGCCTACGCTCTGACCCAGGCCAGTGAAACGCGATTCCACGAATCCGCCCGCAAAGCAGCCCGGTGGGTCCACGTCATGCAGTCCAGAAATGGTGGTTTCGGGGCATTTGACATCGATAATACCCATTATTATCTGAACGAGATCCCGTTCGCCGACCACGGCGCCCTACTCGACCCACCGACTGCAGATGTCAGTGCCCGTTGCGCAATGTTCATGGCCAGGATGGTCGACGAACACCCTGAATACCGCAACACTCTCGATCAGGCAATCACCTACCTGCGGAATGAACAAGAAACCGATGGATCATGGTTTGGACGTTGGGGAACCAACTACATTTACGGAACCTGGTCGGTGCTTGTCGCTCTGGAACAGATCGGGATATCCAGTGACGACCCGATGTTCAAGGATGCCGTCTGCTGGCTGAAAAGCAAGCAGAACAGCGACGGCGGATGGGGAGAAGACAATCTGAGCTACCATGACACCGACTACAGCGGCAAGTATTCGTTCAGCACATCATTCCAGACCGCATGGGCCCTGTTGGGCCTGATGGCAGCAAGAGAAACCGACTCGGCCGAAGTCAGAGCAGGAATCAATTACCTACTCAAAACCCAGGAGTCCGACGGATTCTGGAACGATCCCTGCTTTACAGCCCCGGGTTTCCCTCGGGTGTTCTATCTGAAATACCACGGGTACAGCAAATACTTCCCGCTTTGGGCACTGGCCAGGTTCCGAAACACAGAATGCCGAAAATAATAACCAAGGTTGGCCTGCTCGTCGCATTACCCGACGAGCGAAAGACCCTCACAAACGCCCGGATCAAATCCGGGCGTTTTTCGCATCTGAACGAGAACACCATGATCTGTCTCTCGGGCGTAGGACCTGAAAATGCTTCCGCAGCTGCCATCAGTCTCATCGAGCAAGGGTGCGATGCCCTTGTCAGCTGGGGTTGCGCTGCAGCACTCAGGCCGGAGCTCAGGCCCGGTGATTTGTTAGTCCCAGAGCAACTCCTTTCCGCTTCAGGTGATTCAATGAACACCGACACGGTCTGGCGAACCAGGATTCTGGAAAGACTGGAAAATGGCCCAGAAATCTATCCAGGTAGCATCACCGAGAGTTTATCCCTGGTTACTTCGACCTACGAGAAAAAGCGGTTGGCGGCTCGAACAACGGCTGCTGCGCTGGACATGGAGAGCGCAGCAATTGTCAGAACGGCTATCCGGCACAAAGTTCCGGCGATTGTAATCCGTGCAATTGCCGATACGGCTGACATGGATTTGCCCAAACCAGTCTCACTTTCACTGGACAACAAGGGAAATGTCCGCTTGCCCCTACTCATCGCGGGGCTAATCTGGAAACCCTCCTCAATCCCCGGCATCGCCCGTCTGGCCAGAGCATTCCGTTGTGCAACCAGAACGCTGGAGTATACGGCCCGGGAACTGCACTACGATTTTTCACCCGCCCCTCGCCCCGAATAAACGACACGGATGCCACTCGCAAGCAAGGTTCATTCACTGCTCGAACGCTGTCTTGTGGCCTGGGTCTCGGCCATGATTCGGCACCGTTGGTTGTGCCTTGCCCTGATTTTCCTTCTCACCTGCGGCAGCGGTTACTACACGATCGGGAACCTAGGAGTGAACACCGATACGAAAGAAATGCTTTCCGCCGATCTGCAGTTCCGTAAGGAATACGCCCGGCTCAACCGGTCGTTCCCCGAAGATGCACGAGCGATCCTGGTGGTAATCAAGGGGAGCAATCCAGAACAGACAGATATGGCTGTAAAGAGCCTCAGTCAGCAATTCAGAGAACAAACCGATACCGTAGAATCAGTATACACGCCCAATCGAGGACCATTCTTTGACCGACAAGCCCTACTGTTCCTGAACGTAGATGAACTTGACCAACTGGCCCTAGAAATTACGCGCGCGCAGCCTTTTCTTGGCCGTCTCAGCCAGAACAACTCGCTGGATCAACTGCTGAACCTTCTAAATCGTGCGATCCCGAAACAGAATGACAGTCATTCTCTAGCACAGACCGACAGTCTTCTGTTGGATCTGGCACAAAGCATACAGGCTGCACTGCAAGGAGGATATCAATCCATTTCCTGGCAAAAGCTGATGCTTGGAGACAATTCGACGCTGAACCAGAACACAGGTTTCATCCTGGTCGCTCCCCGTTTCGATTACAGTGACCTGGTCCCGGCCGAAAAGTCCATCCAGTCCATTCGCGCCATCTCACACGAATTCGAAGCAAACAACCGCGGCACCTCCGTACGACTGACCGGTGAAGTAGCTCTGGAGCATGATGAACTCGAGAGTATCAGCAAGGGCACCGCCGTGGCCGGGGCGGTTTCTTTGGTTCTGGTCTGCCTCAGCCTTGTCTGCGGACTGAGGTCAGTCCGGCTGGCAACGGCAACACTGATCGCTCTTGTCTCAGGGCTTATACTCTCGGCCGCGTTTGCGACTTTCGCCGTTGGCAATTTGAATCTGATTTCGATTGCATTCGCGGTTCTGTATATCGGGCTCGGGGTCGATTACGCCATCCATCTGTGCCTCAGAATCCAGGAAATGATTCGCGCCGGGGTATCCCGCGACAGCGCGGTCATCAACAGTGTGCGCTGTCTCGGTCCGTCCCTCATTCTTTGCTGCCTGACCACATCGATGGGTTTCTACTCTTTCGTACCAACCGCCTACCAGGGTGTATCCGAACTGGGAATCATATCCGGTACAGCGATGTTCATCGGACTTTTCATCACCCTGTCACTGTTACCCGCCCTCCTGGTTTGCCTGCCCGGGAAGGCAGGCGCATCGCCCCCTGAATCCAGCCCCATCCCGCGTAATTGGCACAGTTTCCCGGTTCGCCATCGGCGGTCGATAAAAATCAGTACGGCGCTGGTCGCCCTGTACAGCATCTGGAGCCTTTCGGATATTACTTTCGATTTTGATCCCGTTTCATTGCGCGACCAGGGTTCCGAATCGGTCACCACATTCAGGGAATTGCTGAAAAACAAAGAAACTTCTCCTCTGGTCATCTCGGTCATCGCCAACAACGAGAAACAGGCCCGGGAAAAAATCGGTCAGCTCCAACAACTCGACTCGGTAGACAGCGTGTTAAGTATTTTGGACTTCATGCCGGAAAACCAGGAAGAAAAACTTGAGATCATCGAGGCGCTTGACGATAGTCTTGGGCCACTGATGGGCAATTTCCCTCCGCTAGGGACCGTCGATGTGCATCGACAGACCGAAGAACTCGGAACCCTGTTGGCGATCCTCGACAGCAACGGCAATGCCCATGCGGAGCATGCTCACTCGGAAACCGTAGGCCGGCTGATGCTGCGTCATCAGTTGCGAAACCTGCTCGTGATCCTTGAACAGTCGACCAAGCAGGAAAAGCAAGAGCTTTTGGCAACCATTCAGAAAGCAGCCCTGGAAAACCTGGCCGGGGCCATCGCTAAGCTCACGACCGCGTTAAACGCTTCGGCCTTTGACGATCTAAATGCTCTTCCCGAACCTTTCCTGCGCAGATGGCTAAGCCAGGACGGGCTTTTCCGGTTGCAGGTACAGCCCCGCAAGGACCTGAATGACCTTGACAACCTGCGGGAATTCGTAGAACAGGTGCGGGAAGTAGCGCCCAATGCATCCGACCTTCCCGTAATCTACTTGGAATCCGGGAAAGAGATCGTCAGAGCGTTCCAGCAAGCAACGGCCTATGCGGTCATCGCAATCTCGCTGATCTCATTTATTGTTTTGGGAAATATCCGGGAAACCGGCCTGGTTCTGATGCCACTGTTCCTGACCGCCATTCTAACCGGCGCATCAACCGTGCTCTTCGACAACCCATTCAATTTCGCTAATATAATCGTCCTGCCGTTGCTGCTGGGCCTGGGGGTCGACAGTTCGATCCACATCGTGCATCGTCTCCGACTGATGCAATACCAGCAGTCGGAGATCCTCAAGACCAGCACCGCCCGGGGCATCTTCTTCAGCGGCCTGACCACCGTTTTCAGTTTCACCAGCCTGGCGTTCATTTCACATGCCGGGACTGCCAGCCTTGGTCTGTTGCTGACCATTGGTATCTTGCTGACACTAATCTGCACCCTTGTCGTTCTGCCGGCATTTGCAGTGAAACCCAAACCCAGTTTTTCTTGAATTCAACCCTTTCGAGGTCATTGATGTCCGATTCTCTTACCGATCTGATGGCAGCCCGAGAGGGCGAGAATTTTTCTCTGCACGACACCTACCTGAACTCCCAGATGGTCAAGGTTCTGAAGACTATCGGCTATGACCGGGTATATACGAAGGCCAAGGGACAATATCTCTACGACCGAGATGGCAATGAATACCTGGACCTACTCAGCGGCTTCGGCGTGTTTGCCGTTGGCCGTAATAATCCGACCGTGGTCAAAGCACTTCAGGATGTATTTCGTGAACAACTGCCGGACATGGTTCAGATGGATGTCTCCCTGCTGAGCGGCCTGCTTGCAGAAAAGATCATCCAGAACTGCCCGTCTGGACTGGAACGAATGTTCTTCTGCAATTCGGGCTCAGAAGCCGCGGAAGCCGCCATCAAATTTTCCCGTTACACCACAGGCCGACCGAACATCCTGTATTGCGAGAACGGATTTCATGGCCTGACACTGGGCGCATTGTCGGTCATGGGCGAAGAGATCTTCCGCGAGGGTTTCGGCCCTCTGCTGCCCGGCTGCAATGCGGTACCATTTAATAATCTGGAGGCACTGGAGAATGCCCTGCGTTCCAAAGATGTGGCGGCATTCATCGTCGAGCCCATCCAGGGCAAGGGAGTCAATCTGCCGAATGACAATTATCTGCCGGAGGCTCAGCGTCTATGCGCGAAGTACGGAACCCTTTTTGTTGCGGATGAAATTCAGACCGGGATCGGGCGGACGGGCAAGTTCTGGGCGATCGATCACTGGAATGTCCAGCCGGACATGATTCTGATGGCCAAGGCCCTTTCCGGAGGATTCATCCCGGTTGGTGCCGTAGCCATGAAACAGTTCATCATGGACAAGGTCTTCAACCGAATGGACCGGGCGGTCATCCATGGCTCAACATTCTCCAAGAACAACATGGCCATGGCTGCAGGCCTCGCGACCATTCAGGTCATCGAGGAAAACAATCTGCTCGACAACGCGGCGCACCTCGGTGAGGCGATTGTCAGGGAACTAAACAGCCTGATCGGCCAGTACGAATTCCTCAAGGAAGTGCGAGGCAAAGGCCTGATGATCGCAATCGAATTCGGTGCACCAAAAAGTTTTTCCCTGAAAACCGCGTGGAACCTGCTGGAAACCGCCAACAAGGGGCTGTTTTGCCAGATGGTGACCATCCCCCTGTTTGCCCACCACGGGATACTGACCCAGGTAGCCGGTCACGGCATGAATGTTGTGAAAATACTGGCTCCGCTTGTCATCACCGAAAAGGACAAGGACCTAATCGTCCGGTCCTTCGATAGCGTGATCGCCGATTGTCACAAGGTTCCGGGTTCGATATGGGATCTTGGCAAGACGCTCGCAGGACATGCTCTGAAGTCCGGTAAATCATAACGGAGTTCATTCCCGAGCCAGTCCGAAACAGGTCAATCGTCTCCGTCAGCGTACTCCTGCGTTTTCATCTCGAGGTATTGCAAAAGCGCAGCAAAGCCCTCGTTGACAATGATCGTTTTGAACTCGGCACGCTTCAGGGCCAGATCACTGACCCCACCGACAATGATGTTAATGATCCTTGGTTTTTCTTCCCCGGGTTGCAACAGGTAGACAAAGTTCACTGATTCCTCGCCGGGTATTTCCAATACTGAATTCACCTGAATCCGCCCCCGCTTTACCGGGTGCGAGCCGGTCACCCAGAAACCTTCCCCCGCATAGCCGTCAAATCGACTGGAGTAGGCAGCAATACAGTATTCGCTAAAGGTGTCGACAAACTTCTTCCGGTCATTGTCGTCAATCGCTTTCCAATTCTTCTTCCCAACTGAAAACCGCGCGATATATTCTAGATCATGGGTGGATTCGACAACCCCGGCCAGTTTCGCATAGCGGCCCTGATAACCCAGTCTCTCTGCATCCTTCATGACCGAAAGCAATGCCGTATTAAGCTCCCTAACCACCAATTGTGCCTGACTGTCTGGATTGGCAAAAGCGGACCCATGCGTACAAAGTGTAAAAAGAAAGCAGAAGCAGAAAATCTTGGATCTGAACATGGCGAACAAGACCGTGAGAAAAAGGCTTCGGCACTATACCATAGGCAGAAACTTCGAAACCGCCAGAGAACAACCAGCCGACGCGCAATTCGTCTAACCTTGATATAGTAGTCGTTCAGAATTCAGCAAAAGTAACTGACATGCGTTTCATTCTTCCCTTGCTTGCTTACGCTTCCATTGCCGCCGCGGTGGATGACCCACCTTCGGCAGGCGGACTACCAGAACCTCCCGACCTTCCTCTTCCGGTTGAAAGCGGGGAACCCCTTGATCCAGGTGAACCTGAGATTACTATTCGGCGACGCAGCGGAAAAACGATTCAAGAATATCGGGTTAACGGTGTCATTTACATGGTAAAGATCGTACCGGACGCAGGCCCTCCATACTACCTGGTCGATGCCGATGGCGATGGAAACATGGAAATACGGCACAGCAACCTGGCCCGAAACATTAAGATTCCGGAATGGGTTCTGCTTCGCTGGTAGCCACGTCAGGGATCGACCGGCAGGTCAAGAGGAAATACCGGTTCCTTGGGCACGACAAATACGCTGAAGCCCCTATCCAAACGCACAATCAATACCAGTCAGTCCCTATCCTCATGCGTTTTTCACCAACGGAACCTTGAACAAACAGACCCGTGACTGGGATACAGCGAAAAATCAAGAACTTTTCAATGTCACTGGGAATCTGTCTGGTGTTCGTAACATCGAACGGGATTTCCCAACCGCTGATCAGCAACGACAGGACGCACATGAACAAGACAAGGCTCGACGCATGTCCAGAAAGTCCGAATTGTGTATGCAGCCAAGTGGTCACCAAAGACCATTTCGTAGCCCCGTTGTCCTTCACCGGCAATGCTCAAAAAGCCTTTTCCGGCCTGAAAACAGCCATTGCCGAATTGCCCGGAACACGAATCATCGAATCCAATGACACCTACCTGCATGCCGAGTTTCAAACCCGCTGGCTGAAATTTACCGACGATGTCGAAGCTGTTCTTGACAAAGCCGGGAAGAAGATCGATATCCGTTCGGCATCGCGGGTAGGATACTGGGACCTGGGAACCAATCGGCGTCGGGTCGAAACCATCCGTCGTGCAATGCTTTCGACTCCGAAATAAAAACTTATTCGGCTGTTGCGGCACTAGCGGACACGCACCCGATAAGTTTTCTGCACCCTGCAGAAAAAAGGGTCACCAAAATGCTGCCGTCCACTGCAACACCAGCGGAGCCCAGCTAGAACAGGCGGGTTAAGCGCCACTGTATCCGGCACGCTGTAGCCCCGACAACACCTCAGGGAAACGTGAAACCGAATCGACGCGAAATCCCGGGATTCCAGACTATCCAAGTTCTGCTAGCAAGCTCTTGATCATTGTCCCTGCCTGTTGCTGATAACCACCACCGAACAGGTTGAAATGGTTCAAAACGTGGTACAGGTTGTAAAGGACCTTCCTGACACGGTAACCCGGATCGAGCGGCCAGACTTGAGCATATGCCCGGTAAAATTCCGTTCCGAATCCCCCAAACAGTTCGGTCATGGCCACATCAGTTTCCCGGTCACCGTAATAACATGCGGGATCGAAAATAACCGGGCTGCCGGTATCGTCTGCAGCCGCGTTTCCAGCCCACAAGTCGCCATGTAGCAATGAAGCTACCGGGGTATAACCTTGAAAAAAATCCGCAAGACCTTCTGACAAGCGGCGTCCGTTCTCGATCAACCTGCCGCTGCATCCATTTTTCTGTGCCAGATCGAGTTGAAACGAGAACCGTTGTTGCGTCCAAAAACCGATCCAGTCCTGGGTTGCAGTATTCCTCTGCAGGGTGGAGCCGATCGTATTGTCGATTCTCCAGCCGAACGCAGTACCCGAGCTTTTGTGCATTAGTGCAAGCTGTTCCCCGAGCTTCGCATTGGACTTTGGAGTAGAGGATTGAAGATTCAGTAACTCCAACACCAAAAACGCCTGTCCCCCACCAATGCCCGACGCAACCGGCCCAGGTACGCTGACCGCAGCGGTTGCCGCAATTTCCCGAAGTCCTTGGACTTCTGCCTCGAACATGTGCAGAAGGCTAGCATCGTTCAGCTTAACGAAAAAAGCTCCCGTTGACCCCTCGATGCGCATCGCCGAACTGATCGACCCGCCGCTACAGTTGACGTGCCGGCCAATCCTGAAACCCGACCCAATTTCCGCCTCTACCGCTCGCCAGACTTCATTCTGGTTCATCTTTCTCCTTTCCCTACGTTATGACTGATCTCAGAAATATCGCGAACGCTACGCTCCATTGTCCCACCTATGTCCGACCTACAAGCAACCTTCGGTCGGGAAACCAAAAGCCAGGAAACAGCCGGCACCTCGTCTTCGATGGTTTATTTCACGGTCTAAACCAAATTCAATTAGAATGTCTCGCTAATCGAGAAGCAGGCAACAAGGGTGTTAGGTAACCCGCAAAAAACCCGGGAGCATCCTGCAAAGCCTCCAGCAATGGGTCACTAAAGCATACTGACGTCTGTGCAGAACCTGCCAATCAGGGTTAACTCTTTCCATTCCAAAGAGCGAAAATTCGTCATGACCTACAAGAAAAACTGGCTAACCGCCAGCGTACTCGCCATCGGGCTGCTTTGTGCAAGCTGCGGCCAAAAAGGCCCGTTGTGCCCAGTCGACCCACAGACAGGCAAATCAATGAGTTCAGACTGCCCATGGAGAGACGCACCGCTACCGAACGAGACAGCGCAGCAAGCATCCAGCTAAATCCATGAATCATTTTGAATACCACGATAACGAACTGTTCGCCGAACAGGTTGCGGTTCGAGAAATAGCACAACGCTTCGGAACGCCCTGCTACATTTATTCGCGAGCCACTCTAGAAAGACACTGGAAGGCCTTCGACGGTGCTTTCGCAACCCGACGTCACCTGATTTGCTACGCAGTGAAAGCCAACTCCAATCTCGCGGTTCTCAGGGTGCTTGCCCGCCTCGGATCCGGTTTTGACATCGTTTCCGCGGGTGAACTGGCGCGGGTCATTGAAGCGGGGGGTGACCCCGACAAGATCGTTTTCTCAGGCGTCGGCAAACGCAATGACGAATTACGAAAGGCAGTGACCGCTGGAATCCGCTGTTTCAACATAGAGGTTGCGGGTGAACTAACCCGGTTGAACCAGATCGCCGGTGAAACGGCACGCAAGGCCCCGGTATCGATTCGAGTCAACCCGGACGTTGATGCAAAAACCCATCCTTATATTGCAACCGGCCTGAAAGAAAACAAGTTTGGAATCGATTTCCGTGATGCTATCAGTGTCTACCGGCTGGCCGCAGAACTTCCCAACCTGGAAATTGTCGGCATCGATTGCCATATCGGCTCCCAACTGACCAGTGTGACTCCCTTTGTCGATGCGCTTGACCGGGTTCTCGATTTGCGCAAACAACTCATGAACCAGGGAATTTCAATTCACCACCTGGACCTGGGAGGCGGCCTCGGGATCCGCTACAAGAACGAGAACCCGCCTGAACCAGCAACCTATGTTCAGGCCCTTTTCGACCGGTTGGGAACCGATGATGTCGAGATCCTGCTGGAACCCGGAAGGGCCATCGCCGGTAACGCCGGGATCCTGGTCACCCGGATTGAATACCTCAAACCGACGCCGGAGAGAAATTTTGCCATCGTAGACGCTGCGATGAATGACCTGTTGCGACCTGCATTGTATGATGCCTGGCAGGACATCGTCCCGGTCACCATCGAGAGATCCGTCCCTGAAATGGAATACGACATTGTTGGCCCGGTCTGCGAAACTGGAGATTTCCTCGGAAAATCGCGCAAACTGCGACTGAAAGAAGGAAATCTGCTGGCCATTCGATCTTCCGGCGCGTACGGTTTCAGCATGAGCTCGAACTATAACTCCAGACCCCGGGCTGCCGAGGTCATGGTCGACGGGAACCAGGCTTTCCTGGTCCGTGACCGTGAGCAACTGCAGCAACTCTGGACTGGCGAACACATCCCTGATTTTCTCCAGGACTGAATCTGAAAATCCCAAGCCCAGAATCGACAACCGATCCATTGAAGCTGGAATTTACAAAAATGCACGGCCTGGGCAACGACTTCGTTGTTGTTGACGGGATCAGGCAGGTGGTGAATCTCTCTCTTGATCAGATTCAATTGCTGGCCAACCGGAATTTCGGGGTCGGATGTGACCAGATCCTGCTAGTAGAACGTCCCGAGTCCTCGAACGCTGATTTCCGCTACCGGATTTTCAACCCCGACGGCAGCGAAGTCAGCCAGTGCGGCAACGGCGCTCGCTGTTTCGCGCGCTTTGTGCTGGACAAGAAGCTCACCAGCAATCCGGAAATTACGGTGGACACCAATGCCGGTCAACTAGTACTGCAGGTGGGGGAAAACGATGATATCCAAGTCAACATGGGCATTCCGCGACACGAACCTGATGAAATCCCCCTTAGAGTGGCCACCAGATCGATGCACTACGAAACAAGGCTCGGCGATCAAGATATCACCTTTGGCGCGGTTTCACTTGGAAACCCACACGCCGTCATCCTGGTCGACAAAGTCCGAACGGCTCCGGTTGAACAACTTGGTCGGCAACTCGAAAGCCATGAAATGTTTCCACAACGGGTCAACGCGGGCTTCATGGAAGTTGTTGATCGGCACCGTGCCCGACTCAGGGTATTCGAACGGGGTGCCGGCGAAACGCTGGCTTGCGGTAGCGGGGCTTGCGCAGCCGCGGTGGTGGGCATTGAACAGAAACTGCTGGAGAACCCGGTAAGAATTGACCTGCCTGGTGGACCACTCATGATATCGTGGGGCGGCTACGGACAGCCAGTTTATATGACAGGCCCTGCCATCAGCGTTTTTGAAGGAAGGATCGAATTATGAAGCAAGCAGAAATTTCCAAAGACGAAAATGAAGGGGTTACAGCCGAACAGGTGAAGACCTACCTGTCACAACACCCGGGGTTTTTTGCCAATCATGAAGAACTGCTGCAAAACCTGAGCATCCCGCATCATTCCGGTTCTGCGGTTTCCCTGATCGAGAAGCAACTACACCTTTACCGGGAAAAGAACGAAAAACAGTTGCAGAAACTCAACCTGTTGGTGCATATCGCGCGGGAAAATGACGACCTGTTCCAGAAAATGCACAAGTTGACCCTCTCCCTGATGGACGCAAGTGACCTGGAGAACACCATGGCAAGCCTGCAGTCTGTCCTGCACGACGAATTCAAGGCCGATTTCGTCTCACTGCGCATCCTGCAGAAAAACAGAGACTTTCCCCTAGCTGAAGTTTTCGTCGCTTCTTCGGACCCGCGGCTGGATTCTTTCCGAAAAGTGATTGATTCCGGACGCCCAAAATGCGGAGAATCGGTATCGAAACAGGGAGCGTTTCTGTTCGGGGACAACGGCGACCTGATCAAATCCTCTGCAATCATTCCCTTTGCCGCATCCGGTGTTTCAGGTCTGCTCGGAATCGGTAGCCTAGACGTTGAACGCTTCCTACCCACCATGGGACAGATGTTCCTGACCCAAATTGGTGAACTGGTCGCATACCGCCTGAACGCCATCCTGGGTAGCGGAAGTTAACCCTTCGCGTGTCCTCGACCCTGAACCCGCTGCTGGAACGGTATATCGACCAGCTCCGTTACGAACGCCGAGCATCGCCGCATACCCTCAGTGCCTACCGCCGCGACCTTTCAAAACTGGCCAGGTTCTGTGAAGAATCGAAGATCCCGACCTGGCAGAAACTGAAAGCACACCACATCCAGAAGCACATCACAGCTGAATTCCGAAAGGGGCTGGGAAGCCGCAGCCTACAACGTGAGCTTTCATCGATCCGCGGGTTCCTGCAGTTTCTTGGCCAGAACAACGAAATTGATGACAACCCGGCAAATTACGTCCGGGCGCCCAAGGCGGCAAACAGGCTACCCAGAACTCTCGATGTGGATCAGGTCGCCGGATTAATGCAAGGCAGCCCGGGTTCCGTCCTCGAAAAACGGGACCTTGCCATGTGGGAACTGTTTTACTCCTCGGGCCTGCGTCTATCCGAAATGGTCAATCTGAACATTGAGGACGTTGACCTCGAACAGGGATCTCTGCTGGTGAAACACGGCAAGGGAGGGAAGGACAGGATTCTGCCCGTGGGCCGCTGTGCAATCGATGCAGTACGAATTTGGTTGCGGGTCCGGCAATCCATTGGCTCAGACGAAACCACTGCGCTCTTTATCAGCAGAAACGGAAATCGCCTTTCGGCGCGAAGCGTTCAGTCCAGGCTAACCAACTGGTGCCTAAAACACGGGCTACCGGAAAAGATTCATCCCCACATGCTCAGGCATTCTTTTGCCAGTCACCTGTTGCAGGGAAGCGGCGATTTAAGGGCTGTTCAGGAACTTCTAGGACACAGTAACATCAGCACCACGCAAATCTATACACACCTTGATTTCGCCCACCTGTCCAGCGTTTACGACAAGGCCCACCCGCGAGCCAAGAAGAAATAAGTCCAGCCATCTGCCAGATGAACTGATTTTCCGGATCAGCACAATGTGTAACATGTTGCCTGTTACGCAGAAACACCGAATTGGAAAAAAGCACTACCATCGTCGTTTATGCACCCAACCAATGCTTAGAGACGCTCTAGAGCAATATAACCTCAGTCAGAACAACAGCGTGGCGACCTAAAATTTGTTAAGCTATGCGGCATTCAGCCCCATGATCAAAGGGCGGTCGTACTCCCAGCCCACCATAGATGCAGTTCATCCAGGGATACCAATCAGGATTCCTGACAGGAATCGACCAGATAACAGAAAACGGACAAAAAAATGGTCAAGCAAAAAGTAACAAAGAGTTGGCAAGAATCGATCTCCAAAGAACAGCCTAAACCCAATCCGAGGAAGAAAGGAGGCAAGCTCAAATGGATGGTGCTTACTCCAGTTTGTCTCTTGCTGATTGTTTATCTCGCATATGTCGCCTATATCAGCGAACCACCGGATCAATTTAACGTTTTAGACAAAGCGCTCGAATCAGCCGGCGTTGAAACCCTGGGGCAACTGACAAACGGTTACATCTTCGGTAATACCCTGGCCATGATCGGCCAAACCCTGCTGCACAAAAAAGGCGGTTACCTGTCCAATGATGTATTCCCGGGGCCACTGATTGACAACATGCCGTCCTGGGAATACGGTGCCATCGTCATGCTGCGTGACGGCACATCGGCCCTGAGAAATCATTTCGGACGCTCACAATCACAATCAAGGGAAAATGCCGACTTGTCGAGAGCCGAGCCATACTTCTACAACCTCCATGATTCCTACATGTTTCCTGCCACCGAGGTTGAATACGGTGCAGGTATCGAACACCTTCAGAACTATCTGAGAGACCTAAACCTACGAGGCAGGAACGCGGAATTCTTTGCCCGGGCCGACAACCTGGACAATTATCTGCAGGCAGTCCTCAAGAGACTGGGGGATTATTCGTTCCGGCTGACCGCAAGCTCCATTCAAACGGAAAGATACATAGAGAATGTAGACGGCCGGAACGTTGTCGTGGCCAAGACTCCCTGGACAGATGTCGACGATGTATTCTGGGAGGCCAGGGGTGCGACCTGGGCGCTACTGCACATCTTCAGGGCCATCGAAGCCGATTTTTCGGCCACGCTGAAAAGCAAGGCAGCCGATGCAACCATGACCCAGATCATCCAGGAACTTGAAGACTCCCAGGCTGCAACCCTTAGCCCGGTTATTCTCAATGGCGATGGCTTTGGGCTGTTTGCAAACTATTCACTGACCCTAGCGAACCACATCGCCAGAGCCACCGCTGCCACGATTGACCTGCGTGAACTGATGCTCAGAGGTTAAAGCTTGGCTGAACAGACCGAGGTCCAGACCAACCTGAAGAAGATTGGAACCTGGCAACGAATTTTCTTCATGCTGATCTTCGCAGTCATTCTGGGGCTGGTGCGGATCCTGTTGTGGGCCGTTGTGCTGCTGCAGGTTGTTTCCAGCCTGATGACCGGCTCCGCAAACCCCAACGTACTGACACTAGGCCGAACGCTTGCGGCATACGTATACAACATCCTGCTTTTTCTCACCTACAACTCGGATGAAATGCCCTTTCCGTTCGCCGACTGGAACAGCCACAGTACCCCGAATTAGCTTTGTTCCAGTACTTCTCGCAAGTAACGATAGAGAGCCCTGGTTGCGTGTGGATCTTTGTCCTGAGCACCTTCCTTCCTGGCCTTCCTGACAAGCTGCCGGAGTCTTTGTCGATCAACCGTCGGGGCTTCATCCACCAAGTCGCCAATTGCACTATCGCCATCCTCTAGTAGCCGCTCACGCCAGTTTTCTAGCCGGTGGTGATGACGGATCTCGCGGTTGCTCTGCATCTTCAATGCAGCCAGGCTTTCACGGACCGGATGAGCATCCATCACCCGCAGCAAGCCGCCGATAAACTTGATCTGGCGCTTCAATGCGCTCCCTCCACTGATCCTGCGGGCATGGTCGACTGCGCTCCTGAGTTCAGGGTCGAGTTGCAGGCTATCCAGTTCTCTTGGCGATAGCTGGCTGAGTGTCCGACCTAGTTTCTGAAGATCCGTGCTTTGCTTCTTTAAACTGGTCTTGCTGACCTCCACCCGGGTTTCAGCTTCATCCGATTCCATCATCCGCGGCCAGCTTGCGCCATCAGGTCATTGCAACCAGGAAAACCACGAAAGCAACCACCAGCACGACAGGAACGAGAAACGCGGGCCAGTCGGCCTGTGCCTCCCTGCTCCTTTCCAGTGAAGCCTTTATCCCCGGTCTGAACCAGAAAATGATCAACAGTGCAGCTGCACCGTATAGAATGAACTCCCAAGTTGATGGTTGCTCCATGAAACCCGTCCCACACCTCGTTTCGTAATGCGCCAATTCTAGCACCGAAAAGCCGGTCCAGGCCGAAATACCCGTGCTCGGGTTGCTCCATCGCCAGTTTGATCATCAAGTTTATCGAGTGATCGACATGATCTGGAAAAAAGGAGGTTTAAAAACAACGAGGCGAAGTATTCTGGCCGCCGCCGGCTCAATCGGATCGAAAGCTAGTCCGCAGTGACGAGTAAAGAAATACTGAAACAGGGATGATATCAAGTCTTGCAAGAACAGGTTTTACCGGATCGACAGCACCCAGGCAGAAAACCCTGACCGCACGAGCCTCTGCAGTCATGGACATTGGTTAGGGCAAACCCTAGTATAGAACTTGTGGAATAGTCGCCATACCCTGCAAGCAAATGGGCAGGTCGAGGGGCGTAAAGAGATTGGCTTCGTTGCCTGCCGCTGGTTGACCGGCAAAAGAACAGTTCCCCGAATACTCGCCCAAACAAAGCAATTACCGGACACATGTCACAAGCCGATGCGTCCCAGAACAAACAGATTGGAAAATGGATGATCTACGCTGCATGGGTACTATTGCTGGTCATGCTGACCCTGTTCTTCGAAGGTCGACTGGAAAGGCAATACAACCCGAACATTGCCTTGCAGGCAAGTAACAGTTCGGATACCCCTTCGCAGGTCACGCTGGAAATGAACCGTTTCGGTCACTACGTCACGTCCGGCACGATCAACGGGCAAACCGTCACCTTTCTCGTTGATACCGGAGCAACCAGGATCAGTATTCCAGGGAATGTAGCGAGGCAACTTGATTTGAAGCGCGGTGTACCGCATCGGGTCATGACAGCCAACGGGTCAATTACCGTTTACAGCACCTTCCTTGAGCGGGTCGCCATCGGTCCCCTCGAAATGAGAAACCTACAGGGCCATGTGAACCCGCACATGGGAGGCCAGGAAATCCTGCTGGGCATGAATTTTCTCAAGAGCCTGGAAATGACCCAGCGAGCCAACCGGCTGATCCTCAAGAAACTCTGACCCAGCGTGTGACATTTACCGAGCTTGCCACGATAATAAACGGTTTTCCAGAAAAACAAGGGTCATGTGGTTCAAAAATTTAGTCCTCTTCCGTTTTTCGGAACCCTTCCAGCTCTTAGAGCCGGATCTAGAACAGCGTCTTTCCACCCTGGACTTCCGTGCCTGCGGTGCACTGGAGTCATCCACCATTGGCTGGGTTCCCCCTCTCGGCCAAGGCGTCGAAAACCGGGTCCATACAGCCAATGGATTCATGATGTTGTGCGCATGCAAGGAGGAGAAGGTTCTTCCTGCGGCTGTAATCAACGAGACTCTTGGCGAACGAATCTTGGAAATAGAACAGAAGGAGCAACGGCAGGTCCGCCGAAAGGAACGTGAGGGTCTGCGTGACGAAATCACCTTCGAATTGTTGCCGCGGGCACTGAGTTTCAGCCGGCGCACCTACGGATACATCGATCCACGAGGCCAATGGCTGGTCATTGATGCCGCAAGCGCCAACACTGCAGACGCATTCACCGGACTGCTCAGGCGCTCGCTTGGCAGCCTTCCCATCGCCCCCCCTCGAACCCTGGAAAGGCCAGTCGCCACGATGACCCGCTGGCTTTCAAAGAAAAACTGTCCCGGGGATCTGGCGGTAGGCAGCGAATGCGACCTGCGTGCCACCAAGCAGGAAAAGAACATGGTCCGCTACAGGGGACAGGATCTGTTTTCCAGGGAAATCGACACCCATATGGACGCCGGAAAAGAATGCATCAAACTCGGACTCACCTGGAATGACCGTTTCAGCTTCACACTCGACGAAGACCTGAACATCAAGAAACTGCGATTCCTCGACCTGATCCAGGAACAGGCGGAAGACATTGACAGTGATGCCAGCGCCGACCTTTTCGATGCCCACTTTGCCATCATGACTTTGGAACTTTCATCCTTCCTGCCCAGGCTCCTCGAACTTTTCGGTGGCGAAGCCCCTCAAAGGAATCATTAACCGGGGAAAGAGGATGACAACGGATGTTGAACATCAGATGATGAAGTCGATGTCCATGACAGTCTGCAGGATCCTACTTCTCTACTCGATCGGTTTTAGCGCGGCTTGCGAAACCTTTACGCTACCGCCTGTAGACCTGGACCTGATCGGTTCCATGGGATATACCCACGCGGCCGATGCAGACACTCTATTGGACATCGCCAGGCATTTCGATCTAGGCAACAATGAAATCACCAATGCCAATCCGGGGGTAGATCGATGGTTGCCGGGGGAAAAGACCCTGGTATTCCTCCCCAAGCGATATATCCTGCCGGATGCCAGGCGCTCGGGCCTCGTTCTCAATGTATCGGAAATGCGAATGTACTATTTTCCGAAAGCTCGCAAGAATCAAGCACCAGAGGTAATGACCTACCCCATGAGCGTCGGACGTATGGACTGGACTACGCCTCTTGGGATGACCCGGGTTGTCGGTAAGAAGAAAGATCCGACCTGGACGCCGCCGGAGTCGATCAAGGCCGAACACGCTACCAATGGCGACCCACTGCCCAATGTGGTTCCGGCTGGCCCTGATAACCCGCTTGGCCGATATGCCATCCGGCTCGGGATCCCGGGATACCTTATTCACAGCACCAACAAGCCCTACGGCATCGGTATGCGTGTTTCCCACGGATGCATCCGAATGTATCCGGAAGATATCGAAAAACTTTTTCCCGGGGTCAGGGTTGGCACCCGGGTCAACATCATCGATCAGCCGGTAAAGATCGGCTGGTTCGCTGACATGCTGTACGTGGAAGCACATCCCCCACTCGAGGAGAACAGGATCACTGACAAGGAGGCGGTGGAAGAAACCCTTGCAAGAATCGCAGACCAACACCCGATGGGAATATTGCACCTCGACAGGGAAATAGTGGGAAGCGTGATCAGGGAACGGCGCGGAACCCCTGTTGTCGTTTCCCGAAAACCGAGTCCCCAGGAACGAGAAAACCCGGCACAAGAAACTGTAACCAGTCTATAGCCTCAATCGCCCGGTTACTTTTCTCTGGCTTGCCCTGGCAGATCCTGCCCCCGGAATCCTGTTTCCAGTCACCTCCGCGACTCAACTAGTCTTTTCGTCTCAGTCTGTTGCGTGACTCTTCCAACTTCGTCAATGAATTGGTCAGGCCTTTCCGGATCGCTTTCCCCGCATCCAGTAGCACCTTCAGCTCACGTTCCGGGATCCTGTAATTACCGACCACGTTGAATCCCGGGAAGTAAGATTTTTGCTTGCTGTCTGTCTTGGGACCTGCAAGCACCTTCCTTTTCGATAAGTCCAGTTCTACTGGTAGGCGAATTCGAATCTCAACAGCGTTGCCGCAAACGGGGCACTGGCCATCCCGGTGCGGCGTACTGCTCTTCCAGGTACAGACAGAACAGCGGCAAAAGTTCAGGTCCATGGACTTGCCATCCAGACCCGATTCGGGATCGGCCACGGAATCTTTATCAGGCTCCCAAACCTTCAACCCACGAACCTGCAGTTGACTGGCTGACTTGTACACCTCAACCGTGCTCCTCGGTTTCACATCGTCACCCACCGGTTTCTTTCCAGTTTCGACTCTACCGTTAACGGAACCGGTCAGCCTGCCATAGGTTGAATCGGTTACGTAATGTTCCTGGTTGAACCTTCTAAGCTCCTCATGTACCTCCTCTGACGAAGGTCGTTTCAGAGGATTTTTGTCCAGCATTCTCTCAACCAGAAACATGACCGGCGCCAGCCCGGCACGTGTCGGTTCCGGCCACCTGAGTGGAATGCCATCGAGAACGGCTTCTCCAGGATAAGCATGATCTGACGGATAGAAAGGCAGGCTTCCGGTCAGGTATTCGCAAAACGTAAGTCCCAGGGAAAATATATCCAGGGCCTGTAACAGGGCAGGATGACGGTCCTTTTTTTCTCCATCTCCACCCAGAACCCAATCGATCAGCTCAGGGGCCGAATACAACTGATCGCCCACAAGTTCATCCGGGGTCGGAGGATGTCCGACATAAAAGCCGGCATCGAAATCAATCAGGTTGGCAACGAAACCACTACCGAATTGCTGAATCATGAAGTTCTGGGGCTTGATGTCGGCATGTATGAACCCCGATGGTTCATGGAGTTTCCTGAGCGCGTAAGATGCCGACAGCAAAACCAGCATTTGGTTGCTCTCTGGCAGGATTGATACATCCACTTGCCGGGAATCTACCTTCCTGGTTACCTTGAAATAATTTCCGTCGTGCCGGAAAAAGTCAACGGCGCGCACAAGAAAACAACTATCTCCACGTCTGCTCAACATTAATTCCACGACTTCCATTCGAAACTCGAACGCCTGGCATCGATCCCGCTTGCGTTCCTTAGCCGTATCTGATCCCAGTCCACCCGTGTCCGGATAAACCGGGGTCAGGTAGCATTTCAAAAAATAATCGCTTCCATCTTTACTGACGAATGTCCACATTGACGTACCGGCACCCGATGTTGTCATATCGGCAATTAGGGTATAGCCCTTCAGCGTGGTACCGGCAGTTAGATGTTTTGCCATAGCGATTTGAACCCGTTCCAGAAAACACGCGCCCAGAATATGATAGGCCCGCTCAGGATGGTTGCAAGAACAAAGCCCAACAACCATGCGAGAAACAGTTCCCACGGTCTCGAGGCACCGGACCATCTAACCTGGAGCCTGGGAGGCTCTGTGGCCTCGGTTTCTTCCCGCACATCGTTACAGGATCCGTCCGCCATATCACTAGGCCGGCGACCCGGCAACGTTTCGTATACCGGCTGATAGATCTGCGACCAGACCTCCTCAGCTGTTAAATCGGCTGCCATGCAACGACCCAACAAGCCATGCGATGCATTGCTACGCCTCGAGCGCTTGAACTCACTGAAATTCTCCATGCCAACGGGGAAAACCGCGCACGAAACATCATCGGAACAACCATCCGCGAACCGCAACCTTAAACACTCGGTCCATGAATGCCATGATTCACTAGCCTCCAACGCTTGCTGCAATCCGGCCTCGAATTGCCATGGATTCTCGAACTCGGAATAACAGCCATCAGAACACAGGAACAAGACTCCGGGGCAGTCCAGGTAAAATTCGCAGAGGTTCAGGCGCCATTCCCGTTCCATGCTTGCCGCAAGAAACTGGCTCATGGGTGGAGGATCCAGAACCGATTGAAAGGCATCCGATCCTGTCAGATTATCGTCCCGACTCAACTGGCGAAGCGCATTGGTCCCCAGGAAGTAGATTCTTGAATCCCCGATCCAGTAACATTCCACCCGACGAACCAATGAATCCCTGACCGGATGAACAACGGCCACGGCCAGAGTGGTCGCCAACCTGTGCCGCCCGAGCGTACCGCGAACACGGCTTGGTGGCAGTTTGGTCTCCGACAGGTACCTCAGTTGTTTGAACACCAAGTTGGTGAGCGCTTCCGCATCGGCTTCGGCATCGGGGTTGGAATTCCTGAAGTAATCAACCACGGCATCAATTGCAGTCGAAGCCGCAATCTGGCCACCGCTTCGGTTGTCAAACCCCAGGGCATATCCCCCAAGGCCATCCGCCACACCCAGCAATAGCCGGTTTCCGGAAATCGCCTGGCATACCGGCTCTGCATCTTCGCAGCGGCTCAGGTCTTGCTGGCCAGCCAAATCTCGTGCCGCAGCGACACGAAACAGCAAAGAAACAGCCTTTACTGATTCGACAATTTCTTCATTAACCGGGGCTTGTTCGCCGACGCCATGCATCGCAACACCAGATCCAGGGCTCATCCACCAATTCTTGAAAACCGGTACAGATCCATCTAGATACTGTTTCCAATCGCTTCGAGAATGGTATCCATGTCATGCTCCGCAAGACCTTCTCCGGCGATCGAAGGGAAATAAATGGTCTGATCCCAGTTGTGCCCGATCTGGTTCCAGGGTTGCGTATCCGGCGCATAGAGTAGAAGTCGCCGACTTGTCACTGGCAACTCTTCCCACAGATCGGTCAATTCATCCAGGTTTCCCGGCATATTTTCCGGGTAGTTCGGCGGCATTGATTCCTTCGCCCTTTCCAGAGGATGAGCTGTGGCATCCGTCCACAAAACAACAATGTTCCGTTTTTTCGATCTCGGGTTTTTGAACCATGGCGACTGTAAGCCCAGGGCGAGTCCTTCCAGTCCGCTTTCCGGCTCATCGCCTCCGCCATCGGCCCAGAGTTCGTTGACAAAAGAGTCGAACTGGTCCGCATCTGTTTTCATGTCGATGAAATCGGGCATTGCCTTGATTGGCTCCCGATCCGCCCAAAAATCACGGAAAGACACGACCCGCATGCGCAAGCGATTGATTACTTTTTTCTTTGCTTCCATGCGGCCCATTATTTTTCCATGAAATTCAAGAGCCTGTGATTTGACCCGGTTAATCACCGGTCTCATGCTGGCCGTACTGTCAATCACTAGTACGATGTCAACGAAATATGCAAGCCGATTGGCCATAGTTCCTCCCTTTAGTTCTACCGTCATACCGTTTTGAATATCGGGACATTACCCACCCTCTGGCCCCAATTTCTGGCAGTGGTCCGCACTGGCAGGTCAAAGGCCTGAATCGCTTTCACAAATTCGAAGAAACGATGATAGGCACTCACAGCAACTCGACAGCCGGGTCCACCGGATATTCCTCTTCGTCAGACACGCCGTAGCAACTATTCGGCGCAACAAGCGGGAATATTCAGAGCTTTCGATCGAATTGTAACTCCACCACCTGTTGATGGCTACCGATTGAGGAAGGTTCAAAATCACCTGAAACATTCGAGTTTCTGGATTTTTTAGAAATCCCCGCTAAGTCGTTGGTGAGCCGACATTACTTGCATGCCTTTAAAAAAGAAGCGGTAATCAGAGAAGCCTAGAGTGATACTCCCTTAGCAGGGGAGCATCGGTTAATGGCCCACAAGTTCATGGGTTCGATTCCCATCACCCATGCATATCCTATGAAACCCAGTAAACACGAGGCATCCAGCCCAAGATTACTTCCATTTATGCTGTATACAGCCCCTACTAGTATGTAGACGAACATAAGTAGTAATCGGAAGGGAGCCAAGCTTACAGGGAAACAAGCCATTTGCGCAGGATCGGCAGATCCAGGCGTCGCTTGTCAAGATTGGATGAATGTATTCCGATTCCTACCCGATCCACAACCAGAAAAATGACCGGCAAGCGAAAAGAAAAAAGGGCCGCAAAGATTTTCGCGGCCCCTTGATGTTATGGCTGGGGGAGAGGGATTCGAACCCCCGTTGACGGAGTCAGAGTCCGTAGTCCTACCACTGGACGATCCCCCACCAATTCGACAGACTTGCCCGGGGTTTGCCCGATGACAACCCCAATTCGATTAACGTTTCGAGTATTGTGGCCGCTTTCTGGCCTTGTGCAACCCGACTTTCTTCCTTTCGACAATACGCGAATCGCGGGTAACATATCCTGCCTTGCGCAAAGGACTCCGGTAATTCTCATCGAAATCAATCAGCGCACGGGTAATGCCGTGCCGAATCGCACCGGCCTGACCGGAAGGCCCACCGCCTGTGACCTTGATATCGAAATCAAACTTTTCGCTCGCTTCGACACATTCGAGAGCCTGTCTAGCAATCATCCGGTCAGTCTTCCTGCCAAAATAATCATCCAGTAGTTTCTTGTTGACGGTGATGCGTCCGTTGCCGGTTTTCGCATACACGCTTGCAATCGCACTCTTGCGACGACCCGTTCCGTAATATTGTGCTTCGGCCATAAATCTAGTTCGCTTAAGAATAAAGTTAGATGTTCAGTTCTTTGGGCTGCTGTGCCTGATGACTGTGTTCGGAACCCTTGTAGACCTTGAGTTTCCGAAACATTGCACGTCCCAGAGGATTCTTGGGCAACATGCCTTTGACCGCATTCTGAATGATTCTTTCAGGATGCGTGCCGCGTAGCTTGCCAAGACTCACAGATTTCAGGTGCCCGATGTAGCCCGTATGATGATGGTATATTTTATCTTTTTCCTTGTTACCGGTCACTCGCACTTTTTCGGCGTTTACAACGACGATGTAGTCTCCGGTATCAACATGGGGCGTATATTCTGGCTTATGCTTACCACGCAGCCGCCGCGCAATTTCAGACGCGAGACGACCCAGGGTTTTCCCGTCAGCGTCGACGACGAACCAGTCCCGCTTCACTTCAGCAGGCTTGGCGCTAAAAGTTTTCATTCTGGCTAGGCTCCGTAAACCACATTCAAAGGGCGGGAATTGTACTGGCATTTTAGGGACGATGCAAGAGACAATTCCACTGGAAAGGCTCCGGATCCGGTGACGCCTGGCTGGGCCGAAAAACAGACAGCCAAGTCACCTGAACCAGGACTGCACTGGACCATTTTCGACCGCAAGAGTCACGAAACCCGGGTAGTCAATTATCTGGACACATTGTAACAGACTGGCGGCACCGATTCCCCGGGTTTTCAGATCCGGCAGCAAAGCATAGATTTCAACCACTTCGGCAAAAGAGTCTATTTCACACGCAGCAGGTGCCCCACGCTCCACGGCGCAAACGCCGTTCTCGATGAACAGCAAGACGTCCTTCGGTGCCATCCGGCTCAGAATCCGTTTGGCAGCCTCGGCTTCCGAAAAGGGGAAATTAACCAGATGCAGCATCAGACATTGACGATTACAGTCTGCCGCCTCATTAGAGCCCCGACATCCGATCTGGGCAGAATATCAACTGCCAAGCCCAAATCGCCGGACCGCAAACCGCGACCGGCCAGGGATTCTTGCTCTACGTACACAGAATCAATGTCGTAGATCTCGAGCGAATCGAATATTGCGCTGACATCCCTGCATTCCCGACTTTCCGGCTTTTGCCCGACTCGCAGGGAATAAACACCATCGTCGATCAGCAACAATGAGACATTCTGATCGAATGCAGCAGCGGTCAAGGTCATGTCCAGCATTTCCAGAACATGCAGGCTCGAATGCGGGGGGCGCGAAAAGACGAACAGGAAAGCCGATGTCACGAGTCACCTCCGAAGGTCAAGGTGCGATCCGCCTTGATCGCGGCATCTACCCACTGACCAAGACCGGAAATCCTGAACCCCTTTGCAACCAGACCTTGCAAGGAGTCATTGTCGGATTCATTATGAGCCCACCCTCTCCGCTGCACTGCCGATACGCACACCACCAGATCAATCTTCTTCTGCGCCGCAAGTGTCGTCCAGAGGCCCACCACGTTTTTCTCATCCTCGGGTGGAGCAGAATAGCCCAGCGCATTGTATACACCGTCAAAATAGAAGAATACCCGGTCGACCTCATGGCCGAGTTGCATCGCAGCCTTGGCAAAGCGATAGGCTGTCTCCGAACCCTGGGACGAATAAGGGGCCGAATTGACTTGTAGCGCAAATTTTAATTGTTTTACTCGCTGGAAAACCATTCCACCACGCATTGACCCGCAGCAACTTGCTTGAGGCTATAATCATTTCCTGAATCGATGACCGTGTAAAGTATCGCCGAAAATTGTCACGCACCGAGTGTCCGATTCACCGCAAACGTCGAAGATAGAAAACCCAAATCCGGAATCGCCATTACCCACCTGGCCAACAACCAGGAAATCGTCCAAACCACATCCATGATCATCAAAACTGATTCATGAACCCATCGAAATCATCCATCTCTTTCGTCTGGATGCTGAAAACGTTGAAGAATCCCCGTTGTATTCTGGCTGCTATTACCCTGGGGTTCGGGCTACTGGCAACATTCCCGTCGTTCGGGCAGAACAACATCTCTCTGCCGGAGATCGGCGACCCGTCAGGCGCCCTGATTACCCCGACGCAGGAACGAGCACTCGGAGAAGCCTTTTTCCGGAACCTTCATGGAAAGCTCACGATCAACCAGGATCTGGAAATTCAGGAATATATCGAATCCCTGGGACAGCGTCTGTCAAGCAACAGTGACAACCCTGCACAGCCGTTCCATTTTTTCGTGGTGGTTAACCCCGCGATCAATGCCTTCGCCGGTCCCGGGGGTTACATCGGTGTCAACGCCGGGCTAATTCTGGCAACCGAAACGGAAAGCGAACTGGCGTCGGTCGTTGCCCACGAAATTGCCCATGTAACCCAGCGTCATCTTTACCGCGCCTTCGAAGCTGCAAGCCGCATGACCATACCCTCAGCAGCTGCGCTGCTGGTCAGCGTACTGATCGGAACCCAGTCTGCACAACTCGGACAGGCTGCCATCATTGCCGCCCAAGCCGGAAGCGCTCAGCACCGGATCGACTTTACACGAGATAATGAACAGGAGGCCGACCGTGTCGGCATGCATAACCTGGCGCGATCCGATTTCGATCCGCGGGGCATGCCTGCATTCTTCGAACGACTGGACAGAACCAGCCGTTACTATCGCGATGGTCTGCCCGAATTCCTCCGAACCCACCCGGTTACCGCCTCACGGATTTCGGACACCCGCGGCCGCTCGGAGAAATTCCCCTACAGACAGTTTCTCGATTCGACAGGATACCTGTTGACAAAAGCGAAACTTAGAGTGTTGATAGGTTCGAAGCCTAATGAAATCATCCAGTATTTCGAAAGCAAACTACAGCGCGGGACGGCGATCCAGAAAGCCGTATCGCATTACGGCTATGCCCTTGGCCTGGCGGCAGTCCGGCAATACGATAGGGCTCGCCCGGTGCTCAAGGAGCTAATCGATAAAAATCCGGACGAATCGGCTTTCATCAATGCCTTAGCCGGAATGGAAGTCGAATCCGGGAACATCAGAACCGGCCTTCGTTTGTACAGAAAGGCCTTGGAACAGTCTCCGGGGCAACAGGTAATCGTGCTGGATTATGCCTGGGCACTGGTTCAGGCCGGACAGAACAAACCAGCAGACAAGCTGCTGACTGACTATCTGCGAAATCACCAGGCGACTCCAAAGAGCTATCGCATCCTGTCACGTGCCCATGGAAACCAGGGGCATAACGCGCAAGCTCATCGTTACCTTGCCGAGGCTTATTTCCTGGCAGGGCAGACAGAACCGGCAATCAAACACGTCCAGATTGCATTGAAGGAAGCTTCCGGGCACCGCTATCTCACCGCCTTGATCGAAGAACGGCTGGATGTGTTTTCCAGGGAAGAAGAAGAGCGGGAAAAGAAGGAAAAATAAAGGAAACAGCGCTACCGATCGGAATCGACTCCCCGTTCGTATTCTCCGCGACGGCTCAATTCGCGTTTCAGGATTTTTCCCGCTGCGTTTTTCGGCAAGGCCTGCACCAAGTAGAACTTTCGCGGTACCTGGTATCTACCCAGATGCTCCCGGCACCAGTGCCGTATGACGGTTTCGTCAAGCTCGTCCGAAGCCACCACATAGGCCACTGGTATTTCGCCGTGTAGATCATGCTGCTGACCGATGACCGCTGCCTCGGTAATTCCATCCATGCGATACAGTACTTCCTCGATGATTCGCGGGTAGACATTCATCCCGTTGACAATAACCAGGTCCTTCTTTCGGTCAACAATACTGAAGTAGCCGTCCGTGTCCTCTGTCCCCAGATCTCCGGTCAGGAACCAGCCATCACGCATGACCGCTTCGGTTTCCTCATACTGGTTCCAGTAACCGCGCATCACGTTTGGGCCGCGTACCGCGATTTCACCGACATGCCCCATTACCACACGGTTTCCCTCGTCATCAACAATCTTCATGTCGACACCAGGCACCGGCAAACCAACGGTTCCGGGTCGCGTTTCACCGCCGATCGGGTTGACGCAGGTCACCGGGGAACACTCGGTAGGACCATCGCCTTCGTAGACGGTGATTCCAAAACGTGACTCGAACTGTTTCAGTACACTGACCGGAAGCGCAGCCCCACCCGAAACACAATAACGAATTGACCGAAACAGGCCCGTCATTTCAGGATCGGTCCGCAACAGGAGACTATACATACTGGGTACTCCCAGATAAATGGTCGCGGAAAACCGGGAAATGGCCCTGAGTACTAGCCGGGGTTCAAAACGAGCAACCGGTACGAATGCACAGCCATGGGCCAGGCAAGCCAGCATGCCGACGGTTGCGGCAAATGCATGAAACATAGGCAGCACCAGCAAGATGATTTCTTCCCCAGGCCGCCACTCCATGGCCTGCCTCACGCTCCAGATATTGGCCGAGAGGTTAGCATGGCTGAGCATTGCACCCTTCGGCTTGCCAGTCGTGCCGGATGTATAAAGGATGGCCGCCAGATCAGCGCAAGGATCGAAATCGATCCGTGGTGGCGGCTTGTCAAAGTCCATGACTTCGCTCCAGGAAACCGCGTTCTTGTTAGCGGCCCCCATGATGATTTCCAGGCTCAGGTCTTCGACTCCTTGCCTTACCAGCGAAGCCGTTTCATCGAAGTTACCGTGATAAATCCATGCCTGAACACCGGCATCCTTCAGAATGAATTGTATTTCCGTGGGGGTGAGCAGTATGTTGATGGGAACCACCGTTGCACCAGCCTTGACGATACCGAGATATGCAACTGCGAATTCGGCACAATTGATGCTGTACAGTCCGACCCGGTCTCCCCGATCAACTTCCTGGTCTCCAAGATACGCCGCCACCCGGTCCGACAACTGGTCAAAAGCGCCAAAAGTCAGTATTGTTGCCTCGGACAAGACTGCGGGGCTGTCGGGATTCGCCAAGACGGAAGTCCGGATCAGTGCCGGCAAATCCGTGATTGTTGGTTTTCCGGGCTGCTGCCGTAAAGAAGTTGGCAATGTCTGCTCCAGGACAGTGCTGAACCCTTAGATGCCTGACGAATCCAGCAGAGCCACGCCTCGCGCCAGCTTCGGAAGATTCCCTTCCAGCCCCATGGCATACCGCATCACTCTTTTTTTGGCTGGACCCAGCCGCTCCGCAAGCCCAAGGCCAAGGTTACGAAACACTTTGACGGGAAGATGCGGATTGCTGAAAACCCGATAGAACAGATCCATGGTGGTCATCATCAAAAGGTTGTCCCTGCGGCGACTTTTTTCGTATTCAAGCAACACGGAAACGTCGGCAAAATCGTAATTCTGCATTGCCGCCGAAATAATCACCTCGGCAAGGGCGGCAGCATCCATGAACCCGATGTTGACTCCCTGGCCAGCCAGGGGATTGATTGTATGGGCAGCATCGCCGATCAGAGCCACACCGGGCTTAACATAGTCCTGGGCATGTTGACGCTTGAGGGGGAAACTTCCGCGACCCACAATGCGGCGAAGCCCACCCAGACAGTCCGGGAATTCACGCTGAAGTTCGGCGAGCAGAACATCATCGGTCACTCCACTCAGCCGCCTGATTTCGTCCGGAGAATTGTACCAGACCAGCGAGGCGTGGTGCCCCGGCAAAGGAAGAAAAGCCTGCGGACCTGAGGGAACAAAACGTTGCCAAGTCATATCCTGCTGCCCATCTTCGGTCTCCACCGAAATCACCAATGCGTGCTGGCGATAGTCCCAGGCAGTCACGCCGATACCAGAAACCTGTCTCACCCTTGAATGCCCGCCATCTGCGGCAACCAGTAGCCTGCCCGAAAGGGCCCTGCCGTCCTCAAGCTCAACGCTGGAGCCGTTTCCCCCATAGATAATCTTGCGGGTTGCAACCGGACAGAAAAGATCGATGTTCTCAAACTGTTCGATCTGTTCCAGAAAGGCCAGCTGAATCACCCGGTTTTCCACGATATGTCCCAGCTGTGGTCGAGAAATGTCGTCGGCACGAAACTCGGCGTCTCCGGTGGTTTCCCAAACCCGCATCCTTTTGAACGGGCAGTAACGCCGAGACACGACGCCCTGCCAGGCCCCGACAGTCTCCATGACGGTCTGCGAAGACACGCTCAGTGCGGAAACGCGCAGGTCCATCTCCTGGTTCGGACGATACGCAGGGGGATAAACACTTTCAACGATGGCCACACGGAAGTCACCACCTCCCAGACAACAACCCAATGCAGCGCCGACCATACCCCCGCCAACAATCAAAACGTCATATTCGTCTGTCATTCAGCCCATCCGAAAGAATATTATGAATCAGAAATAAAGAAAGCCGAGGACACTGGATCAGTGGAGACCATGAACTTTAACACTTTCCGTCATTGCGAGAAAATTGCTGGTTCGCTCCCACAACATGCTTGTCGCGAGATCCGGTAGCCCGAAGCACGAATTCTTTTCAAGGCAACGACGGACCACCGCTGCCATCGTAATTTATGACTGCAAACATGACATGATTTTGATCGAACGTTATAATGTTCAGCTGTTTGATTTAGAGTCGATAGAAAAACGAAAAGCTACTAGCTTGTTTTTATTGATTTTTCTGGGTCGACTTGAATCCAAAACAAGATATCGTGAAAACCCGTTCCCGGAGAATCGGGTTTGTAACAAACATCGAGGTGTACCATGAGTCATAGCGCTTTGCCAAAAAGACAGGGTTTGTACGACCCAAGTAACGAACACGACGCCTGCGGCGTGGGATTCGTTGCGAATATCAAAGGGCAAAAAAGCCATCACATCGTAGCTCAGGGACTCGAACTGTTACGCAACCTGACCCACCGTGGAGCTGTCGGCGCAGACCCGCTGGCAGGCGACGGGGCGGGCATCCTGATTCAGATTCCTGACGAATTCTTCCGCGCCGAAAGTAGCGCGGCCGGAATCGACCTTCCGGAACCGGGGCGCTATGGGATCGGTATGACATTCATGCCGGCCAATAACGAAAGCCGGGCCACCTGTGAAAGGATGCTGGTCGAAACCATCGAGTCCGAAGGCCAACAAATCCTGGGCTGGCGAGACGTGCCAACCAACAACAGCGGGATCGGCCCTACCGTAAAAGCGGTCGAACCGGTCGTCCGCCAGATCTTTATCGGCCGCGGCGACAACTGCAGGGATCAGGACAGTTTCGAGCGCAAACTGTTCGTTATCCGCAAGCAGGTGGAACAGGCGGTGAAGAACGCAGCCATCGACAATGGCGATGCTTTCTACCTCGCCTCCTTTTCTTCCAGAACCCTGCTTTATAAAGGTATGCTCCTTTCTGATCAGGTTGGGGTTTATTTCCCAGACCTGCAGGACACCCGCATCACTTCCGCTCTGGCACTGGTTCACCAGCGTTTCTCGACCAATACTTTTCCCACCTGGGACCTGGCGCAACCCTTTCGTATGATCGCCCACAACGGCGAGATCAACACCTTGCGGGGCAATCTCAACTGGATGGCGGCACGCCGTCACTCAATGTCTTCCGAGGTGCTTGGAGAAGACCTGAAGAAGTTATGGCCGCTGATTGCCGAAGGCCAGTCCGACACGGCCTGTTTTGATAATGCCCTGGAGCTACTGGTTGCCGGCGGCTATTCACTGGCCCATGCAATGATGCTACTGATCCCGGAAGCCTGGACCGGAAACGAACTGATGGCGGAGGACCGGCGCGCTTTCTACGAATACCACGCCGCCGTCATGGAACCGTGGGACGGGCCCGCAGCCATCGCTTTTACCGATGGCAAGCAGATCGGCGCAACCCTGGATCGCAACGGACTTCGTCCAGCCCGCTACCTCATTACTGATGACGACATGGTGATGATGGCTTCGGAAATGGGTGTTCTGGATATTCCGCAGGAGAGAATCGTCAAGAAATGGCGCCTCCAGCCCGGAAAAATGTTCCTGATTGACGTCGAGGAAGGCCGGATCATTGATGACGAGGAACTAAAGTCGGAACTGGCGGCACGAGCGCCCTACCAGGAATGGCTAGACGACTCGCAAATCATGCTCGAGGAACTACCGCCCGAAATCTCCCCAATGAAGCCCGACAACGGTACCCTTCTCAGTAGACAACAGGCGTTTGGCTACACGCAGGAAGACGTCAAGCATTTTCTGATCCCCATGCTGGAAAACTCCCAGGATCCAATTGGATCAATGGGCGTAGACGCTTCTCTGGCGGTTCTTTCCAGTCGTTCCCGTTTGCTCTACGACTATTTCAAGCAGGCCTTCGCCCAAGTCACTAACCCCCCGATCGATCCGATCCGCGAAGAACTGGTCATGTCCCTGGTCTCACTGATCGGGCCGCGCCCGAACCTGCTGGCTCTCGGCAACAGCAATTCACACAAGCGTCTTGAGGTCAACCACCCAATCCTGAGCAACCAGGAACTGGAAAAGGTTCGCAGGATCGAAGCCCGGTCCCATGGAGCCTTCAAAACCGAGACGCTGGATATCTGTTTCCCGGCCGACAGCGGGGCCGCTGGCATGAAGTCAGCCCTGGACGCGCTGTGCAAATGTGCCCAGAAATCCGTTCTGCAGGGCAGCAACATCCTGATCCTCTCTGACCGCTGCATGGACGTTGGCCGCATTGCCATCCCCGCCTTACTGGCAACTTCGGCGGTTCACCACCACCTGATCAGGGAAGGATTGAGAACCGAGACGGGCCTGGTTGTTGAAACCGGCGAAGCCCGCGAGGTGCATCATTTGGCGGTTCTGGCAGGGTTCGGTGCAGAAGCCGTCAACCCTTACCTGGCTTTCGATACGATCTCGGCACTAGACCATGGCCTCAGCGAAGAGGAAGCCCACAAGCGTTACATCAAGGCGGTCAGCAAGGGGTTGCTCAAGGTCATGTCTAAAATGGGTATCTCCACCTACCAGTCCTACTGCGGCGCACAGATCTTCAACGCGGTCGGGCTGACAGAAGACTTCCTGAACGAATATTTTACCGGCACAACCAGTACGATCGAGGGATCCGGCCTCGCTGAAATTGCCGAGGAAAGCGTTCGCCGACACCGCCAGGCATATGGCGACGCACCGATTTACCGCAACGCGCTGGATGTTGGCGGCGAATATGCCTACCGGTTGCGTGGTGAAAACCACGCGTGGACACCGGAGTCGATTTCGAAACTGCAGCATGCAACCCGCACCAACAATCCAGAAACCTATCGTGACTACGCCAAGCTGGTGAACCAGCAGAGCGAACGCCTGCTGACCCTGCGTGGGCTGATGGATTTCAGGTTGGCCGAAAATCCGGTTCCTCTCGATGAAGTAGAGCCCGCGACAGAGATCGTAAAGCGTTTCGTCACCGGTGCCATGTCCTTTGGCTCAATTTCCTTCGAAGCCCACACCACTCTGGCAATCGCGATGAACCGCATAGGCGGAAAATCGAATACCGGTGAAGGCGGCGAACTGTCAGAGCGATTCAAGCCCATGGAAAACGGCGACTCCATGCGTTCGGCAATCAAGCAAGTCGCTTCCGGGCGTTTCGGCGTAACCACCGAATACCTGGTCAACTCCGATGATATCCAGATCAAGATCGCCCAGGGCGCAAAACCCGGTGAAGGAGGCCAGTTGCCAGGTCACAAGGTGGATCACGTCATTGCCAAGGTCCGTCACTCCACCCCGGGCGTGGGACTGATTTCCCCGCCACCTCACCATGACATCTATTCGATCGAGGACCTGGCACAGCTGATCCACGATCTCAAGAACGTCAATCCAGAAGCCAGAATCAGCGTCAAACTGGTGTCTGAAGTTGGTGTCGGCACGGTGGCCGCAGGGGTATCCAAAGCTCACGCGGATCACGTGACCATTGCCGGATATGATGGTGGAACCGGGGCCAGCCCAATCACGTCGATCAAGCACGCCGGGCTCCCATGGGAGATCGGACTGGCCGAAACCCAGCAGACGCTGACCCTGAATAATCTTCGAGGACGCATCTCGGTACAAACCGATGGCGGTCTGCGTACCGGTCGCGATGTCATTGTTGCGGCACTTCTCGGCGCAGACGAATTCGGCTTTGCCACCGCCCCCCTGATCGTCCAAGGCTGCCTGATGATGCGCAAGTGCCACCTGAACACCTGCCCGGTCGGGATCGCGACCCAGAATCCAGAATTGCGCAAACGCTTCACGGGAAAACCTGAACACGTGGTGAACTATTTCTTCTTCATCGCTGAAGAGGTTCGTGCGCTGATGTCGAAACTCGGGTTCAGATCATTCAACGCAATGATCGGCCAGTCGCAAATGCTTAACATGCACAAGGCGGTATCACACTGGAAGGCCAAGGGTATCGATCTATCGAGAATTCTCTACAAACCCGAGATTGGGCCGGACGTTGCGACATTCAACTGTGAAGAACAGGAACACGGTCTCGAAAAGGCTCTCGACCTGGAAATGATCGAGAAAGCCAGGCCGGCCCTCGAAAATCGGCAGCCGGTCCGGATCGAAACCGAAATCCGCAATACCAACAGAACCTTCGGGGCCATGCTGTCCGGAGAGGTCGCGAAACGATACGGACACAAGGGCCTGCCGGAAGATACGATCAGTATCCTCGCCAAAGGAACAGCCGGACAAAGCTTCGGTTCGTTCGTCAGCAAAGGCATCAGTATCGAACTGCAGGGTGAAGGCAATGACTACGTGGGCAAGAGCCTGAGTGGTGGACGGCTGATTATTTACCCGCCGAAAGAATGCCCGAT
This sequence comes from Methylococcaceae bacterium UBA1147, assembly GCA_002311315.1. GTDB lineage: Bacteria > Pseudomonadota > Gammaproteobacteria > Methylococcales > UBA1147 > UBA1147. The sequence continues at coordinate 100,507 of DBZZ01000076.1, forward strand.
CGTGGCCGAAGACAACATCATCGTCGGCAACACGGTACTGTACGGGGCCGTTAGTGGCGAATGTTATTTCCGTGGTTTTGCCGGCGAGCGTTTTGCCGTACGAAACTCCGGTGCCATTGCGGTTGTTGAAGGCGTTGGCGACCACGGTTGTGAATACATGACCGGCGGCGTTGTCCTGGTTCTCGGACCTTCTGGACGGAATTTCGCAGCAGGCATGAGTGGTGGCATTGCCTATGTACTCGACGAGCAGGGCGATTTTGAGCGGCGTTGCAACATGGCGATGGTTGAGCTTGAACCCATTCCCATGGGCGGCGTGGCGGGAGCCGTTTCGCGAAGCAGCGCCGAATCCCGTTCACTCGATGAGATGATGGACGATCTGACTTGTCAGGACCAACAACGACTGCGGAGATTACTGGAAAATCATCTACTCTACACCGGCAGCACGCGGGCCCGTGAAGTGCTCGACCACTGGGCAGACTACCTGCCGAAATTCATCAAGGTCATGCCGGTCGATTACCGACGTGCGCTGGAACAGATGAAAAAAGAACAAGACCCAATGGTCAACAAACAAATCGCCTGATTAGGTATCAGCAGAGGTCATTAAAGAATGGGTAACCCCACAGGTTTCATGGAGATCGATCGTCAGGAACGCGACTTCCGCATTGTCAACGAACGGATCCAGCACTACCGCGAATTCGTTGTCCCCCTAGAGGAGGTGGAAGTCCGTCAACAGGGCGCCCGCTGCATGGACTGCGGAATTCCCTATTGTCACCAAGGCTGCCCGGTAAACAATATCATCCCTGACTGGAACGATCTTGTTTATCACAACAACTGGCGTCAAGCGGTCGAAGTACTTCACAGCACCAACAACTTTCCGGAATTCACAGGGCGAATTTGTCCGGCACCTTGCGAGGCAGCCTGCACGCTTAACCTGATCGAAGAGCCTGTTACCATCAAGACGATCGAATGCTCGATTATCGACAAGGCATGGGAAGAAGGCTGGATCCAGCCCGAGATTCCAACCGACAAGACCGGAAAAACGGTCGCGGTCGTTGGATCAGGTCCAGCGGGCATGGCTTGCGCGCAGCAACTGGCCAGGGCCGGTCACGATGTGACCGTCCTGGAGAAAGCTGACAGGATCGGCGGACTACTGAGATACGGAATCCCCGATTTCAAGATGGACAAACACCTGATTGACCGACGTATCGCCCAGATGCAGGCAGAAGGGGTCCTGTTTCGCCCCAATAACCACGTTGGAGTGGATTTCCCCGCACAGCGACTGATCGACGAATTTGACGCCGTCGTGCTCGCCGCCGGCTCCGAATACCCGAGAGACCTGGAAGTTCCGGGCAGGGAACTGGAAGGAGTCCATTTCGCCATGGACTTTCTGCCGCAACAGAACAAGCGACTTGCCGGTAGCGAGGTTCCCGAAGAGGAAAGCATTACGGCAACCGGCAAACACGTGATCGTAATCGGCGGCGGTGACACCGGTTCCGACTGCATCGGAACCTCAATACGCCAAGCCGCAAAATCGGTCACCCAACTCGAAATCATGCCCAAACCGCCGGCAAAGGAAGACAAGGGGTTGACCTGGCCAAACTGGCCAAACAAACTGCGCACTTCATCGTCCCAAGCCGAAGGTTGTACCCGAGACTGGAGTGTTATCACCAAGTCGATCAGCGGTGAAAACGGCAAGGCTACCCGCATCCATTGCGCACGCGTGGAATGGGGGCAGAAAAACGGTGTCTCGCAGATGTTGGAGATCCCGGGAAGCGAGTTCAGCCTTGAGGCTGATCTGATCCTGCTGGCCATGGGATTCGTACATCCGGTTCACGAAGGCATGGTTAATGAACTGGGTGCCAAACTGGACCCACGGGGCAACATTCAGGCAAATACCGACGATTACAAAACCAGTGTCGACAAGGTTTTTGCTGCCGGTGATGTAAGACGCGGTCAGTCCCTGGTTGTCTGGGCAATCCGCGAGGGACGCCAGACCGCCCGAGCGATTGACGAATACCTGATGGGGAGTTCCGAATTACCCCGCTAAGCCATCCGACGGCTCATCGGTCTCCAACCGGGCTCGCCGGACAATAGCGGCCAACCCCGGGTACCTGCCCGCAAGGTAGTCCGGGGCGCTGGTCTTCACCGCACCCGTCCAAAATACGCCCCCTGTCGGGGCAAGTCACGGCCACTGGAAACAGCAGCCAGCCGTGCCCCAGAATGACCCAGTTCCCGGAACCCGTTAGCACATGTATTAACCTAACCGAGCCGGGCAAGCGCGACGTGCTTTCACCCACCTCACTGCACATTTCCAGGCAGGTTCGAAGCCTCCTGAGACTGGGCCAGATTTCCCCCTTTCCCTTGCGCGTGGGCCTCAACGCCCCATGCCAGCGACTTTTTCAAATTGAAGCTTTGAGGTGAAATTGCTATAATGCCCTTCGTAAAGAAAGAAAAAGGATTATTGGGTTTCGGCTTTTAACCCGGCAAATCTTCTTTTAACGGAAGTCGCTTGAAACGCATCGAGATATAAATTCCGAGGGAATTTTCAGCACCGAGCCGTGTGCTTCAGTTTCAAGTTCAAGACGCAAAGATTTTAGATCGGTCCAGACCATTTACCGCCGTCCGAAGAGGACCTATCCAAGCGGTAACTCAACGTGGATCATTCTTGGGTTTTCTCGCCCGACCCATGACGGGCGACCCGCGTGTCTCACAACGCAACCATAAATAGAAGAAAGTTCTAACGAGTCAGTCAATTTGAATTGACCCAACCCCGTATTAGGCGAGGAGAAGAGTCGACCGCTCATCGGTCAAGGCACTAAGCCAGCAGAAGAGGCTTGTCTACATCAATAATGAACAGAAATTTATGCTGCCAAAGAACATCTCGCATGCCGGAACATACTTCTTTTCGCGCTGGGACGCTGCTTATGGACATTAAACAGAATGAAAAGAATGCTTGTCAATGCCACACAGGCGGAAGAGCTCCGTATCGCCTTGGTAGAAGGTCAGAAACTATATGATTTCGACATAGAGGTACCCTCACGAGAACAGAAAAAATCAAACATCTACAAGGGCAAGATCACCCGCATTGAGCCCAGCCTGGAAGCCGCTTTCGTAGATTACGGGGCAGGGCGGCACGGGTTTCTACCGTTCAAGGAAATTGCATCCGAGTTCCTTTCAGGTCCTTCCAAGGGAAGATCGAACGTCAAGCACCAGATCAAGGAAGGCATGGAAATTGTCGTCCAGATCGAAAAGGAAGAGCGGGGCAACAAAGGTGCAGCACTCACAACCTACCTCAGCCTGGCCGGGAGTTACCTGGTCCTGATGCCCAACAACCCGCGCGCCGGCGGTATTTCCCGCAGGATTGATGGTGGCGACCGTTCGGATATCAAGGAAGTCATCGAGTCGCTGGAAATTCCGGACGACATGGGGCTTATCGTCAGAACCGCGGGCTGCGGGAAAAACGAAGAAGAGCTCCAGTGGGACCTCAACTACCTGTTGCAGCTCTGGGACGCCATTGACCGTTCCACCAAGGAACGTTCAGCACCTTTCCTGATTTTCCAGGAAAGCAATCTGGTCATCCGTGCATTGCGTGATCATCTGCGCGGTGACATCGATGAAATTCTCGTCGACAACCCGGCCACCTTCAGAATGGTCCGGAACTTCCTGCAACAGGTCATGCCCACCGTCCTGAACAAGGCAAAGCTGTACGAAGATACCGTTCCACTGTTCAGTCGCTACCAGATCGAAAGCCAGATCGAAATGGCCTACAACCGCGAGGTATCACTTCCCTCCGGTGGGGCGATTGTCATCGACCATACCGAGGCACTGACCTCGATAGACATCAACTCAGGAAAAGCCACCAAAGGCTCCGATATCGAGGAAACAGCCCTGAACACGAATCTCGAGGCGGCCTCGGAAATTGCCCGCCAACTCAGGCTGCGCGACCTCGGGGGCCTATTCGTCATCGATTTCATTGACATGATGGCATCACGCAACCAGCGCGCCGTCGAAACACACATCAAGGAAGCGGTTAAAGTCGACCGGGCACGGGTACAGATCGGACGTATTTCGCGCTTCGGCCTGCTTGAGCTTTCGCGGCAGCGACTGCGGCCATCCCTTGGCGAATCGAGCCAGTTGCTGTGCCCAAGATGCAAGGGCCATGGCTCGATACGCAACGTCGAATCACTGGCTCTCTCCGTACTCCGAATCATCGAAGAAGAGGCAATGAAGAAATTTACCTCGAAAATCATTGCCCATCTCCCGGTGGAGTCAGCGACTTTTCTACTGAATGAAAAACGCTCTGTCGTAGAACAGATCGAGAAACGCCACAATGTTTCCTTGATATTGCTGCCCAACAAGCAGTTGGAAACCCCTGAGTACGAGATCCAGCGGATCCGAACCAACGACGAGATCTCTGACACAACCAGCTACCAGCAGATCATAGAACAGAGCAGCAAAACCCCGGAATTTGCCAGAAGGGCAGAACAAAAACCGGAAGAACCGGTAATCAAGAATTTTCTTCCCGAAACACCGGCCCCACAAGCAGCGAAAAAAGGCCCCGGAGTCATAAAGACATTTCTGAATCGCCTTGTTGGCAAAATGGAAAAGGATGAAACTCCTGTCGAAGAACCGGTCGTGGGTGCCAGTAGCAACCACGAGGAAACTGCAGAAGCCGAAACCAAACCTCAGTCAAGACGAAGCAGCAGAAGTGGCCGCTCCGGTAACGGACGCCGCCAGCAAAAAAGAAGCAGGCAAAACCGAACCGCAGTCGAAGAAACCCAAAAACAGGACACCGCCGTAGCGACAAGCGGCGAAAGCGAAGTAGCGTCAGACTCCGAAAGCGGATCCGGCACGCAAGCCGCCAGCAACGAAAGGGAACCGACGAAACGCAGTCCCACGAGACGTCGGCGGTCCAGACGAGGTGAGAGCAGGAACTCGAGATCCAAGCCAAAGGACCTCGGTGCGGAGGAATCGTCAGTTGCTGGCGAGAATACAATTCCCCCGGACAGCGACCTGGCGGTCGAGCCAGTTTCAACACCCGTTCCGCCAAAGGTCAGTGAAAAAGAAGTTGCTGAAAGAGATGACAGCCAAAAAACCGATCAGGCTAAACCCACCGAAAAATCCGCCAGAAAAACACAACGCTCAGTCAAGAAAAGCAGATCCGAAGCCCCGTCACAACCAGTTGAGAACCCGAAAACCGCGACCGCATCTGACAGGCTCAGGAGGATGACACCCGATTCGCCGGCCGATATTGCAAAAGCCAGGGAGACGGTGGTAGAGGCCGCTGGAAACGACACGGAAAAGGCGGTAACAGAAGCCGTGCAGGAAAACAGTTCCGAGCAATCTGGAGGAGACGAAAAAACAGAGCCCAGCAAAAAACGGCGTCCAAGGACACGGCGTTCGCCGGTCGGACCGCGCAGGTCTCCGCGTAGCCGCTCGGGAACCAGGACGACCCGCAAAAAAACCGAGACAACTGCCAAGGCTGCAGAAGAATCACCGCAAAACGATAGTACTGAGGATCCAAAACCGATTATCAACAATGGAGTACAGTCCTGAACCGGTCGGTTGCGCTGTCAACATCGGCTGGAAGGGAAGCCGTTGCGCCTTGCACCTTCCACCGGGCTGACAGACCAGTGGAACAAACTGACGCTTAGCGCCCAGAAGCACCTATACGGTGACAGAAAGCAATAATGCCGGCAAACGGGATGTCTACACGGTTTCCAGACTCAACAGGGAAGCCCGTACGATGCTGGCAGAACATTTCCTGTCAATCTGGATTGAAGGGGAAATCTCCAACCTAGCCCGCCCATCCTCAGGACACATCTACTTCACGCTGAAAGACGATCAGGCCCAGATTCGCTGCGCAATGTTCAGGAGCCAACAGCGCCGACTCGGCTTTCGTCCCGAGGACGGGAGCCAGGTCCTGACCAAGGCCCAGGTTAGTCTTTACGAGGCCCGCGGCGATTACCAGCTGATCGTCGACTACATGGAGGAAAGTGGAGACGGTGCACTGCGCAGGGCCTTTGACAGATTGAAAGGGCAATTGTCTGATGAAGGCCTGTTCGACACAAGCAGGAAAAAAGCCCTGCCCCCTTTTCCCAACTGCATCGGGATCATCACCTCGCCAAGCGGTGCGGCGGTCCGTGACATCCTTACGGTTCTCAACCGGCGTTTTCCTGCAATCCCGGTCATTATCTACCCGGTAGCTGTTCAGGGGCGTGAAGCCAGTCATCAGATCCAGAGCGCCATCGAGACCGCGGTTCAACGACAGGAATGCGACGTGCTGATCATCTCGCGCGGCGGCGGATCCCTGGAAGATCTCTCGGCCTTCAACGAAGAAAACGTTGCCCGGGCCATCAGCCGATGCAGCATTCCGGTCGTATCCGGCATCGGACACGAAACAGATTTGTCGATCGCCGATTTCGTTGCGGATGTCAGGGCGGCGACCCCCTCAGCTGCCGCTGAAACAGCTAGCCCCGAGGCGTCTGGCTGGATAAGAACCCTGACCCAGTTCGAGGAGCAGATGAAACGAAACATGCAGACCCGGCTGGAAAGCCATCTGAAGTCCTACCACTGGCTGACCGCACGTCTTGAGAGACTGCACCCGGGGAAACTCCTGCAGGATCAGGCGCAGCGACTGGACGAACTGGAATCCCGCATCGACCGCTCAGTGAAAAACCAGCTTACCCAACTCTCGGCCCGGGTTTCTGCGCGTTATGCCGAGCTGGCCGGATACAGTCCCCTGCCGCTCATCAAGGCTCTGGAAACACGTCATCAACTGCTGGCACAGAGGCTGATCAGCATCCAACAAAACACAATGGAAGGCAAAAGACAGCACCTAACAAAGCTGAGCCGTTCGCTGGAAACAGTCAGTCCGTTGGCAACCCTGTCGCGGGGATATTCGATCACCTCTCGTCAGACAGATGGCACGCTATTACGCTCCGCAGAAGATACCCAGGTAGGCGAAATCGTTGAAACCAGGCTGGCCGGCGGCAGCCTAGTCTGTTGCGTGCAAAAAATCAGGAAGCCTTAGATCTGCCGTTTCCCGGCATTCTTGCAGCATCACCGAACCGGAGGTATCGCCATGCCACAATCGCCGAATTCCTATTCCACCAGCGAAAGCCCTTCCCGACGCGGATCACTGGCCGCCGTAACGCGATTTGTCATCTTGTCCCAAAGAATGGCCTGCATGTTACCATATTGACGATTGAGTTCTTTGACATCGTGCCCTTTCGCCTGCAATCCCTGAATTTCATCATCGCTCAAACCTCCCTTCTCGTATTCCACGACATCAGGCATGTACTGATGGTGAAACCTGGGCACGGACACCCATGAATCAGGCTCCTTTCCTGCCTCAAAATCCAGCGTGGCCAGAAGGATCATTGAGATAATCCGGCTCCCCCCCGGAGTACCGAGGATTGCCACCCGTTCCGGATTTTCAAGGAAGGTTGGCGTCATGCTCGACAGCATCCGTTTACCAGGCTCGATCATATTGGCCTCGCCTCCAGTCAACCCGTACACGTTGCCACTACCCGGGTGTACGACGAAATCATCCATCTCATCGTTCAGCAGCACCCCTGTTCCTGGAGCCACAAAACAGGAACCAAATGGATAATTGATACTAAGCGTCGCGGCCACCCGGTTGCCCTCAGCATCGATGATCGAAAAATGGGTGGTGTCTTGCCCTTCTCTTTCCGGTTCGCTGCGCCCGGTGTCCATTTCCGCCGTGAAGCCAGAACGGTCAATCCGGATACCGGAACCGAGAGCCGCCCCGTAGGGCAGACTGGTCAGGCGCTCAATGGGCATGGAAACAAAGTCCGGATCACCAAGGTAACGTGCACGGTCACGATAAGCCCGGCGCATCGCCTCGATCACCAGATGCTTGAAACCAATGGCATCAGATCGGGCCAGATCGAAGCCGGAGAGAATGTTCAATGCCTCGCTGAGAACCACTCCTCCCGAAGACGGCGGGGACGCACTGGTCACCCGGGTTCCACGGTAATTCGCATGGATTGGCTCCCGTTCAACGACCCGGTATTGCTCAAGGTCCGAAAAGCTCCACAGGCCCCCGTGCGCCCTGACACCCCGAACCATCGCGCGGGCTACCGGGCCCGAATAGAATCCGTCCCGTCCGCGTTCAGAAATCTGCTCCAGAGTATGAGCCAGATCCTTTTGAACCAGCAGGAAGTCCGGACCTGGAATCTTGCCATCGACAAGAAAAATCTTGGCGGCAGCCGGGTAGGCAAGCATGACCGGATAGCGAAAACCGATCAGCTTGAGATAGCTTTTACCAATCACAAAGCCTTCCCGTGCAAGCCGCAAAGCCGGCCCAAGGCTGGTTTCCAACGACAGCCTACCGTATTTTTCTGCCAAGTGAATGATGGCCGCTGGCATGCCCGGAATCCCCGCGGACAGGGGTCCATCAATCGACCGCTTCTGATCGAAACTGCCCTGTTCATCCAGAAACATGTCGCGGTGCGCGGCCAGAGGCGCGCGTTCCCGTCCATCAATCATCACCTGCTTTCCGTCACTGGCCCGGTGAAGTAGCCAGAAACCGCCGCCCCCGAGGCCCGACCCGGAGGGCTCCACCACAGCCAGTGCCGCGCTTACCGCAACCGCGGCATCAAACGCATTCCCACCCCGACGCATGGTTTCGATACCTGCGCGTGTGGCCAGCGGATGCGCGGTAGCCACCGCGGAAGTCGGCAGGCCCGCCTGGATTTCCGCCGTCAACAGGAGAAAAAGAGCCAGCCAAAACCATCGACTCGGGCCGCCAATTATTGCCATCGGCACAGTCTCAAACCTGTCCGGCAGTCAGCCTGAGGTACTTGATGTGCAAGGAATCCTGGCTCTCGATCCAGTCTGGATCCAAAATAATGCAGTCAACGGGACAAACCGCCACACATTGCGCAGAATCGAAGTGACCAACGCATTCGGTACATCGTTCTGGATTAATTTCATAGATCTCCTCCCCCTGAGAGATCGCCAAATTCGGGCACGCCGGTTCGCAAACGTCGCAGTT